>CAJTRU010000025.1:10920-49487 GCA_910579085.1 uncultured Lachnospiraceae bacterium
ATGGAAATAGTTTATATATAGAAATAAATTTATAATAGAAATAGTTTATAACATTAATATTTTATAATACATATAGTAAGTGTATATATAAAAATCCGGGTTAAATAAACAGTGCAAAGAAAATATATAAAGAAAGTATGGCAAAGAAAATATATAAAAAATATATTAAGGAAATGTGTTAAGCGTTTATGGTTATTATGCAGGTTTATATTAATGTATGTTGTATAGTATAGCCTATACTATATTGTAATTATAATAATATTAAAATTATATTTTGAAAGAAGATAACAGGTATGCCAGATAATAAAGAACAAAACGGTATAGAAAACGAAAAAGCAGTATCTGCAAGGAAAGATAAAAGTGCAGGCAAGAGTATGGATGTTCTTCCTGTCTGCAAAAAAAATGATGAACTTATACTGGATATAGAAGATTTAGGGGCAGAGGGGGAAGGAATAGGTAAAATACAAGGTTATACTTTATTTGTAAAAGATGCACTTGTAGGCGATAAGGTACGTGTTAAAATAATGAAGACTAAAAAAAGTTATGCATATGCAAGACTTTTGGAAATAATAGAACCATCAGAATGGCGTACAGAACCAGCCTGTCCTGTAGCAAGACAGTGTGGAGGCTGCCAGCTGCAGCATTGTACATATGAAAAACAGCTTGAATGGAAGAGAAAGAAAATTAATGACTGTTTAAAGAGAATTGGTGGCTTTGAAAATATAGAAGCAGAGCCTGTAATTGGCATGGAAGAACCATATTATTATAGGAATAAAGCACAGTTTCCAATAGGATATAGTAAAGATGGCAGTATTATAACTGGATTTTATGCAGGAAGGACACATAGTATAATACCATTTAAGCATTGTATGTTACAGCATCCATGTAATAGCAGTATACTTGGTATTATAACGAGGTTTATGGATGAAAATAATATTTATGCATATAATGAAGCCACGCATAAGGGGATAGTACGCCATATTATTACAAGGACAGCACAGGCAACAGGTGAAGTTATGGTCTGTCTGGTAATTAATGCAGACAAGCTTCCTGCATCAGATAAACTTGTGCAGATGCTGTCAGGGTGTGATATTGCGGAATATAAAGAAGTTAAGGAAACCAAAGATATTGAGGAAGCAACAAAGGATAATGAAATAAAAGATAGTAAAAAAATTAAAGATGCAAAAGAGATTAAAAAAACCAGAGAGAATAAAAATGCTAAAGAGCTTACAGGCTTTGGTGGAATTTATGGTAAAGGGCTTATTAATGATGAAAAGCCATTTATAAAAAGTATATGTATAAATATAAACAAAGAAAAGACTAATGTTATATTAGGTGCAAAAACAGAAGTGATATATGGTACACCTTATATAACAGATTATATAGGTGATATACAATATCATATTTCGCCAGTCTCATTTTACCAGGTCAACCATAGCCAGACAGAAAAATTGTATAATAAAGTTATTAAATTTGCAGACTTAAAGGGTAATGAGGTTGTGTGGGATTTATATTGCGGAATAGGCACAATCTCACTTTTTCTTGCACAAAAAGCAGCAAAAGTGTGTGGTGTTGAAGTTGTGCCACAAGCAATAGAGGATGCAAAAGTAAATGCCCTTCTTAATAATATAGATAATGTAGAATTTTTTATTGGTGCTGCTGAAGATGTAGTGCCATTGCAGTATGAAAAAAGTGGAGGCAGGCTAAAAGCGGATGTAGTTACACTTGACCCTCCAAGAAAAGGATGTGATGAAAAACTATTGCAGACAGTAGCAGACATGCAGCCAGCAAGAATTATATATGTAAGCTGTGACCCTGCGACCCTTGCAAGGGATTTAAAATACTTGTGCACAAAAGGATATAAGGTAGAAAAAGTGCAGCCAGTGGATATGTTTTGTCAGAGTTATCACATAGAGACGGTTGTAATGCTTTCCCACAAAAAACCAACAGTATAATCAACGTATAAGCCGGATTTGGCGGGAATGAGAGCAAAGTGCTGCTTGATAATATTACCAAGAGAGCCGCAGCATACAAGACGAAAGAGCGGGTTACAAACAAGATGATTAATGAGTACATAGAAGTGAAATATGGCTTTAAAGTACATACCACATATATCGCAGATGTAAAAAGAGATTTAGGATTGCCGATATACGATGCTCCTAATGCGGTAGAGGAATTTAAAAAGCCGAGGAAACATCCACCCAAAGAGAAGGTAGAAGCGATAACGGATGCACTTAAATATTTTGAGATAATTTAATGGATGAAAGGATTTATCAGATTGCAGAGCGGATAGTTGAAATACATCAAAAAACCTATAAGGTTTATTTGTTGTTGGTTGAAGATGTGTGTAGTAACTGTGTCAGAGGCTGAATTATCGCAATTGCTTGGTTATCTACTGGATTTTGCATGTGATGAAAAAATATTGGGACTGTATAAAGAGGTGTGCAGAAAATATTTATATCTATATCTGAGGTGCATCAAATTTTATATTGAAGTGTATCGGTAGATGTGGGAAGACGAAAGCAAATGACTATTTGGCAGAATATATCTAAGAGAAGTAACAGTTACAATGCTTGAGAAAGTTTGTGATATTATTAAAGGAGGAGAAATGGGAAAAATAATTAAAGATACAATTCATGCAAATGGGATAGATATTGGTATTTATACACAAGATTTTGAAAATGAATTTATTTCATTGACGGATATTGCCCGGTATAAGAGTGATGACCCAACGGCGGTTATTCAAAACTGGATGAGAAATCGGGATGTGATAGAATTTCTGGGACTTTGGGAAAGGCTACATAATTCAGATTTTAAACCCCTCGAATTCGAGGGGTTTAGAAAACAGGCAGGAGCAAACGCATTTACAATGTCACCAAAGAAGTGGATAGAAGCTACGAATGCCATTGGCATTGTTTCAAAATCAGGACGTTATGGAGGAACATATGCCCATAGCGATATTGCTATGTCTTTCGCAACTTGGATTTCTCCTGAGTTTCAGCTATATATTATGAAAGATTATAGGCGTTTAAAGACAGACGAAAACAGTCGCTTATCTTTGAATTGGAATTTGAATAGAGAAATTTCTAAGTTGAATTATAGGATACATACAGATGCGATTAAAGAGAATCTGATTCCACCAGAACTAACTCCTGCACAGGTATCTTATACATACGCTAATGAGGCAGATATGCTCAATGTCGTTTTGTTTGGGAAAACAGCTAAGCAATGGAAAGATGAAAATCCAACAGCTAAAGGAAATATGCGGGATGCAGCAACGCTGAATCAGTTATTGGTACTTGCGAATTTGGAAAGCTATAATGCAGTTTTGATTAACCAGGGGAAAAATCAAAAAGAACGAATGGAATTACTTCGTCAGTTAGCAGTGCAGCAATTGCAGACGTTAGAGACTGTAAGTTTAAATAATTTGCCGAAATTAGAAGTTGACCAAGAGAAGAATTAGATGGTATTAAAATGCTTTACAATAAACAGAAAAAGTAGAAGCGGTGAAAGGGAAATCTTATGGGAAATGATGCTTTTGTACATATTGTAAAAAAGAGGTATTCAAAAAAATGATAGAAAATTTGTTGCAAATGATGGATTATAAAAAATGTGGAGAGGTATTTTATTGTGGAAATGATGCAGAATATAAATATTTTTCAGGAATAAGAGTGTGGCAATGTGATGAAGACGAGAGTGAAGTAGTGTATTGGATACGAACCCAAGCATTTGCTAGTGGGTATGATATTAAAAAGCAAAATGATACTATCAGATATTTTAAAAAATATTGTCAAGCATATTTTGAGAGTGATATTGGGAAAAATAGATATTTTGAAACAGGTAGATTAATTAAAGGAGCAGAAAGCGGATGTTATTTTGCTATACAGAATTTGGATAATCATTTTTCACTATTAAGCCATTCATTGAGTAAATATCCTGATGATGTAGAAGCCGAAAAAAGTATAGTAGAATTTGGATTACCAACACCAAGTAGTTTTAATGCAAATGTTTATTTATCATATTTATGTTCTTTGATAGAGGAGTTTTTTCGAGCGACATATATTGCTTGGCTTAAGTATTCTGATAAAAAAGAAAAGATATTAAATGTGAAATTTTCACCATATGATATGGTGGATATTAGTGAAAGAACGAAAACGGTTGAGACAGTCGTAATGCTTTCCCACAAAAAACCAACGGTATAATCAACGTATAAGCCAGATTTGGCGGGAGTGAGGGCAAAGTGCCGCTTGATAATATTGCTAAAAGAGCCGCAGCATACAAGCCGAAAGAGCGGGTTACATATAAGATGATTAAGGAGTACATAATAATATTAGACTAGATGGCAGGAAACTGCTATGTGAAATTATTTTTTAAGAGGTTACATATATGTTTAAGATAGCAATTTGTGATGATGAAGAAATATTTATTCATACATTGAAAGAAAATTTAGATAGATATGCTACGGAAACGGGGATGGAATTTTGTTACCAGGCTTATTCTGACGGAAGTGAGCTGCTTGCAAAGTATCAGCCCGATTTTGACTTGATTTTTATGGATATTAAGATGGAAAAGCTGGACGGTTTAAAAACAGCAGAAGAAATCAGGAAGCTGGACAGTAATGTTGGGCTTGTATTTTTAACCTCTTTAAAACAGTATGTTTGGAAAGGTTATGAATATAGTGCGGTCAATTATCTTTTAAAACCTGTTAAATATAATGTGCTGAAAATGGAGTTAGACCGTTATTTTGCCCGTTATCAGGGAAAAGAGGAGCCATACCTTAGCTTTTCAAATGATAGAGGGAAATACAAGGTGTTGTATAAAAATTTGTCCTATGCAGAAACCAACAAGCGCAATGTTATGTTGCATTTTGACGGACAGGAACAGATTATTTATAAAACTATGAAAGAAATATCTTCATTGCTTTTACAGCAGCCACAATTCGCATGTTGTCATAAAAGTTTTGTGGTCAATCTTTCATTTGTGAAAAGTCTTGAGGGACTGGAACTTATACTGGCCACAGGAAAGCGCATACCCATCAGCCAGCCGAAGCGAAAGGATTTTATGGTAAAACTGACTGATTACTGGGGGAATATGCTATGATGTGGTTGTATCAAAGTTTAGATATTCTGTCAACGATTACAGAGTCGGCTAGTTTATTGGTTTTTGGTATCTGTTTTTGTAAGAAGTTCCGCTTTGCTTATCCAGGATATAAATGGTGCATTTTAGGCATCTATTTTATTTGTGTTTATGCATTTACCTGGTGTTCAGAATTGGGAGCATACAAAATGCTTGTCTTTATCATAATAGGGATTGTCATTTTGAAGATATTTTATAAAGACAGTATCTATCAATGTGTTGTTGCTTATGAAATACACTTTATTGTATCATCAGTAATACCTGAGAGTATTGGAACGTTGGTTTTCACATTGGTTTTAAATGAAGATTTGATTGTCAGGGTGGGCAGCAGGTATTTTTTACGCTGGGAAACATATTTTTTTGTGTTGGCAATCAGGGCTTTGTCTGTTTTTGTTATTTATAAAATATGCAGGAAAAACCAGTACCAGCTTATGTGGAAAGATGCATTTGTCCTCACCATTGTTTTTGCAATTGGATTCTTTATGTTTATGAAAAATACTTTTACGCATTTGAATCTGGGAACAGTGTCAGAAATCTCTTCTTGTATAATAGAAGTGGTTTTGCCATTGTTTTTTATGATATTTTTTTTGTATGTGAGAAATACCTTATATCTCCGAGAGCAGGAACAAAAGGATAAAATGCAGATTGCACAGCTTCAGAAGCAGTTTGATTATTATCAGGCGAAACAAAAAGACGAAGAAAGGGTACGTTCCGTTTACCATGATATGAAAAATCATCTTCTTATTTTACAACAACAAATCAATTCTCCCGAAACAGCCAGGATGGTAGAGGAACTGCAAGCACAGGTGGCAATGTATGAGGATTATGTGCATACAGGCAATGGTATTCTTGACATCATTCTGAGAGAGAAATCGGGGCTTGCCAGAGAAAAACAGATTGCTTTATCCGTTACTGTTGGCTTTAATTGTGTGGATTTTATAGAGCCGCTTGACATCAGTACTATTTTTGGCAATGCATTGGATAATGCTATTGAAGCAAGTGAAAGGCTTCCTGTGGAACAGAGGGTAATTCTTGTAAAAACAGGTAAAATACAAAATTTCCTTTCCATTGTCATACAAAATAACTGCACAGAAGAAAGTAAGCCAGCTAAAAAACGTACGACAAAGAACAGTGATTTTCTTCATGGCTTTGGCATTTCTAATATGCAAAAAGCTGTCGGGAAATATGACGGCCAGCTTACAACAAAATGCGAAAAAGGAAAATTTGTTTTGAAAATATTGATTCCAATTTTATAAGTTTTATAAGCTCAAAAGTCTGTTGTCTGGTTTTGTGACAGCAGGCTTTTTCTTTTTCATGTTAGATTTTGCGTTCTGGATATTAGAAAATGCGGCATCTATTGTTTCTTTTTTTCTATCAGGGTATGATGAGCATATCAAGTGAAGATAAAAATAGGAGGAATTGTTATGTCAATATTAAATGTTGCTCATTTGAAAAAATACTATGGTAAGGACGAAAGTCTTGTAAAAGCGCTCGATGATGTTAATGTATCGGTAGAAGACGGACAGTTTGTTGCTATTATTGGAACTTCAGGAAGTGGTAAGTCTACTTTGCTGAATATGCTTGGCGGTTTAGATATACCTACATCAGGAAGTGTACAGGTGGAAGGTAAAAATCTGGAAAATTTAAGCGGGGAACAGCTAACGGTATTTCGCCGTAAAAGAATCGGTTTTATTTTTCAAAACTACAACCTGATTCCATACCTGACAACCTACGAAAATATTGTTCTGCCTGTCCGCCTGGATGGAAAAAAAGAGGATAAAGAATTTTTAAGAGAAATCGTGCATTTTCTTGAATTGGACGGAAAACTCCAAAGCTATCCAAGCCATCTTTCGGGTGGCCAGCAGCAGCGTGTAGCCATTGCGAGGGCTTTGCTGCCAAAGCCAGCAATCATCTTAGCTGACGAGCCGACAGGCAATCTCGACAGCCGCACCAGTGATAAGGTTATTGCTTTTTTGAAGATGACAAGCAGGAAGTTTAACCAGACTATCGTAATGATTACCCATAATCCAGAAATTGCAGAAAAAGCAGATGTGAGAATACAAATTGAAGATGGAAAAATTCAAGGTTAGGAGGTGGACAGAATGAATGAGAAAAAAACAGCGTCAAAAATGATTTCTCTCATGTCAAAACAGAGTCTTAAATCAAGCCAGATGCGTAACTTTTTCGTTATGATTACCATTGTTTTGGCATCAGCTCTTTTGACTACCATTCTTATGTTTGCGATAGGACAAAGGCAGCAGGTTAAAAATGACCTGTCCCATAGACAGCAGGTGGTTTACTTTAATCTGACTGGCAAACAGGTGGAAAATCTGCAGGTGGATGAGAGGATTTTTTACCAGATTAAAGCAAAGATGGGAGTCCGTACCCAGATGGATGGTTTTGACGTGATGCCTTGTTATCTCAGCGGTTTATCAGAGGAAATAAGAGTTTTTGCAGCGTTAGAGCAAGGAGAACTTCCTAAAGAAGAACATGAAATTGCAGTGCAGGCTGCCATGTTGGAAAAAATGGGAATAGAACCTCAGATAGGCAGCAAGCTAAAGCTTGATTTTTATGATGGCAGCATAGAGACATTTACAATCAGTGGTATCTTGAATGGCAGTGAAAATGTAAAGCAGTTCTCGGTACTATTATCTGAAAGCTATGCAGAAAGCGGAAGCCAGCTAAAAGATGTGCCTTACGAGGTATATGCAAAAATCTATGGTGCAGCCAGTATGGGAGCTGAGGAATGTAAAGAAACAATGTTCCGTATTGGAAAAGACGCAGGCATTGACAGAAAAAATATCAGTCCTTCAAAAGCATTTCTTGATTCATTGTCTGTGAATATGCAGTTTGTGATGCTTTACAGCGTAACCGGGGCAGTTATTCTGCTTGCCTGCGTCCTTGTGGTTTATGGGGTATTTTACCTGTCTGTCATCGGCAGAATCCATCAGTTTGGACAGCTACGTACTATCGGTGCGACAAAGAAACAGATGAAAAAGTTTGTTTCCCATGAGGGCAGGATGTTGTATCTCCGCTCTGCTCCAGTTGGTATTTTGATTGGCAGTATTGCGGGATATTTCATTATTCCAGACGGATTTCACATCTGGAACACCCTTTGGATTATTGTTCTTGTGTTTGTGGTTATTTATGTTATTACAATGGTTTCGGTACATAAGCCTGCACGGCTTGCGGCGGCTGTTTCGCCAATGGAAGCGCTACGCTATGTATCACAGGATGGTATGAAAAAGACCGCAAATAAAAAATTCTGCCGCAAGCTGTCCCCGATGGGCTTGGGGTTTATGAATTTCTCTAAAAACAGAAAGAAAGCAATCATCACAATGCTTTCTCTTTCTTTGGGCGGTATCCTCTTTATGACAGCCGCAACCTATATGTCTTCTTTTGATAAAGAGAAGTATACAAGACAGGGCTATTTTGCAGATGCAGAGTTTCATATTGGATATGCACAGTCTGCTATAGAGCTGAATGAAAATGGCCTGAGTGGTATGCAGGCAGAGATGCCTTTAGATAGTGGAATGGTACAGGAAATTTCTTCCTTAGATGGTGTGGAGAAGGTGACGGAAATCAAGAGCTTTGGTGTCCGGTTTGACTATCCGGAAAACGATGAATATGGTAACGATGATATGATTTATCCTCTGACCGGGGAAGAGACAAAGGAGATTGTCAAATATTTGGAAGACGGAAGTTACGATTATGATAAATTGATGAGTGGCGATTATATTCTTACGGCAGACAATGGCAATGTGGCAGAAATTTACGGATGGGAATTTAAGGTTGGTGATACGATTGTACTCCACTACTATGACGGTAGCAAAATGGTGGAAAAGGATGTTACAATACTCGGTATTCTGAATGACGAGTATAACCTTAACCACGATGGACTTGAAGGATGGTTTTTGATGCCTGGACAGGTAGTACTGAATTGGCTCTCATATGACAGCTTAAATGCCCATTTGCTTGTATCAACCGATATGGATAAAGAAGAAACTGTCCAAGAAGCACTTACTGGAATGTTGGAGAAAAAGAGCGGATTGAACCTTGAAACTTATGCTGAGCGGAAAGTTGTTTATGAACAGGCTGCCAGCCAGGTGTTTGTTGCTATCAGCGGACTTGCCATTTTCATTATGATGTTTAGTATTTTAAGTATGATGAATACGCTTATTACTAATATTGTTACCCGCAAACAGGAACTTGCAATGCTGGAAGCTATCGGAATGAGCAAAGTCCAAATCCGTAAGATGCTGCTTGGAGAAAGCCTGTTTATGATACTTGCTACTGTTGGTGTGACGATAACCACCGGTACGTTATCTGGCTATGTACTCAGTAATATGCTTTACAATATGGGAGCATTTTATATGGCTTTTCAGTTTCCTATGAACCTTGCACTTATCTATACAGGTGTACTGGTTGCAGTACCGCTTCTGATTACGCTTGTGTTAATGCACAACTTCTCCAAAGAAGCACTTGTAGAAAGATTAAGGGGAATGGAAAATTGATATACGAATATACAATCAGAATTATAGGAGAGTATGATATTTTAGTACTCTCCCCTCAAATGATTGCCCAGTTAATAAGAAAGATAAAGACATCTGACAGTAAAGAACTGGTTATTTCTGCGGAAGAGATTCTTCCGCAGGGATATTCAGAATATCTTGCCCATGTTATTGAAAGCAATCTGGACATACATCAAGAAAATGAGGTTTATAAAATAATTGCTGGGCAAATTGACAAGCTCAAAATCAATGAGCAAAAGTGCTTTGATAAAGTTGGGTTTACAACAGAGCCAAATGACATACATTTCATGTTGGATACAAATGACTATTTCTATATGTTGGTAAAAGAGAAAAAATCAAGTTTTTCCTATGTTTACAAAGAATTAAATGGAAAGAGTGTGAAAGTCACCTTAATATACCAACATCCGGCAAGTGATATGTAATATAATGCAGGTGAGAAATAGTAAATGAAAACCGGATGGATATATTGTCTGGAATGTAAAAAAGATGTTCCGATGGGCTGGTTTGTTATGTGCTGGACATTCTCCGGCTTCGCTTTTTGAAGTCTGGAGGGCTTTTTATTGACTTCAGGATTTGGACTATTACAGCACCACAGGCAAATATATCCATAGCAAGACACATTCCAATGCGCATCAGGCGGTATTTATCATAGAACCAAAGAAGAAAGATAATTTAAAATCATTAAAGAATACATAGAAGCTGGAATAGTATAGCTTTAAAGAGAATGATACCATATATTGCATAGGTAAAGAGGTATCTGGTATTGACAATTTATGACTGGCTAATTTACCAGAGGAATTAAAACAGCCAGGAAAACATTCAGCAGCCAGAAAATTGGAAGAAATAAAAGGTAAAGAAAATTCTGTAAAGAACAGTATGTATCAGAAACAGGATGGTTTGAAATTACAGAAGCAGAAGATTGGGAAATCTTTGGTGCAGTAAGAAATGTGAGATGTGGCAGCTGGTATGTTATGTATTTTGGTGGTAAATGGAAATTATAAGTGGTATAATTATATTTATAATTTGAACAATAGGGGGTATTCAAATATGATAGATTATAGTATTCAAAATAAAAAGGCATGGGAATATAATGTGTATGAGTTTTGGGTGAAGCAATCAGGCACACCAGCTGATAGAGCAAAAATGGACTTAGAAAATCCTATAGGAATGTTGAAAAAATATTCTGTTTACTTTGATAACTATAATGGTATCAGAGTAGCAAACATATGTGGTTCTTGTGGAAAGAAGGCGGTTCCTTTAGCTATTTTAGGAGCAGAAGTTACTGTATTTGATATTTCAGAAGATAATAAGAAATATGCGCTTGAAGTGGCAAATGCTGCAAAAGTTGATTTGAATTTTGAGGTATGTGATATATTGGAAATTGATACAGAGAAGTACGGAAATTATTTTGATGTAGTGTTTATGGAAGGTGGAGTATTACATTATTTTCATGAGATTGATGACTTTATGTGTATTATGTATTCATTATTGAAAGACAATGGAAAAATGATATGTAGTGATTTTCATCCATTTACAAAAATATCAGATATATTGAATTTTGAACAACCAGTTATGAGTTATTTTTCAAAAGAAATATTTAAGGGAGAAATGGCACATGCCCGCTTTTTTGAAGAAAATATCCGGGAACAGATGCCTAAGTGCAGTTATAGAAAGTATACAATTAGTGAGATTATCAATTCTGTTATAAATAGTGGTTTTACTCTAAGGAAGTTTGATGAACATCCTGCATGGACAAATGAAAAAGTACCTGGAGAGTTTACTATTGTGGCGGATAAACAATAACCTTCAGGTTGTATGTGGATTTTGAAACAGTATTTTGTATTTATTCTTTAGCCGTATTGCAACTAACACAGAAATGGATGAATTTATTGATAATATGCGGTTAATCCTGGGAGTATTAGGGCATAAGGTTTTAGAACCATCTGTACGAAGCCAGGGCAATGAAAATGAGAATATTTATATTTTGCAAGACCGTTCTGGAATTAAGGCAAGTGGTAAACTGGTTTCAGAAGGATTTGCAGTATTGAAAGGTTCCAGGATTTCTGCTAATACCGCCCCGTCTTTAACAGCGCCGGTTGTTGCCAGAAGACAAACTTTAATAGATAAAGGCATTATTGATGTAAATTATATTTTTACGCAGGACTGGACATTTACAAGTCCCTCGCTTGCTGCTGCTATAGTTATGGGGTATAGTATTAATGGCAGAAATGCCTGGAAAAATAGAAATGGATTGTCTTTGAAGGAAATAGAGGAGAGATAAATACATACATATATAAAAGGTGCGGCAATTAATTTTAAGAAAGTAATATAAAGGGTGTTTTTATGGAATTACCATATTCTGATGGCCTTGAGATACAATATCTTAACCGGCTATTTGATAAAACTAGTGAATGTTATAAATTTTTCTGGTTTAAGGCAATTATTACTAAAATCCAGGAAGGGAAAGACATTATTACATATGAAGAATTAGTTAATGAAATGATAGCAGATGCCTGGTATATGGTTACAGAATACCATTTAAACCTTGGGCCAAGAGATAATTTAGAGAAACTGGTAAATTATATTAGAAGCATTAGTGGTTTTAAAACTTCTGAAAAAAAAGAGATAATATTAAAGTTTCTGGAGAACTGCAATGACAAAGAAGTATTAAGAAAGAAACGTGTGCTAGTTTATAATGTACCATACCGCCTGCAAGCGCCATTTATGGATACAATAAAGGGAAAGGCATGGGATATACCAGAAACCCGCCTTATTGACAGGATTAATAAAGAGAAACATCTTATATATTATTTTTCTATGTTAAATGGTATGAATACAACAATACATATCCAGCCAGGATGGTTTAAATATATAGATGGAAACCAGGAAATTCTAAAGGGATGGCTTCAATATAATATGATTATATATTTGCAGAAGAGAAATCCAAGTGTTCCTGGAATTGCAGACAAGCTACAGCCTCCAAAGGAACGTAAACTGGATAAAGTACAGAAATACTGGAAACTTATATTAACTGTAAAACCAGTTTATGAAATTTATGGTGATAAAATAATTACAGAAAAGGATATCTCTATTGACCATTTTGTACCATGGTCATATGTGGCACATGATGAATTCTGGAATTTGCATCCTACTACAAGGGAAATTAATAGTAGTAAAAGTAACAATCTTCCAGACTGGAATATCTATTTTCCAAAGCTTTGCAGGCTGGAATATTTCTCATATGAAGTAATGAATACAAATAAAATTGTTATGGAGGCTTTTGAGAAATGTGCAAAAGAGCATTTAAATAATAGTGATATCAGGGCACATATTTATAAAAAGGATTTGTCATTGGAAATGTTTTCTAATGCTTTAGAGGAGGTGGTTTACCCAGTATACCAGTCTGCAAGGAATTGTGGTTTCCATAACTGGGTTTATAAACCAGTTTAGTGGTATATAAATAGGATTACTTATAATAGATAAATATTAATATTGGAGGATTTTATGGAGATTATTTATAAAAAAGATAATAGTTATTCCAAGGATGATGTGAGGGAGTTATTTTTATCTGTAAACTGGCTTTCTGGGAAATATCCAGAAAGGCTGAAGAAGGCTTTAGATAATTGTGAAACAGTAATTACTGCATGGGATGGAAATAAGCTGGCAGGATTAATAAATGC
This sequence comes from uncultured Lachnospiraceae bacterium, assembly GCA_910579085.1. GTDB lineage: Bacteria > Bacillota > Clostridia > Lachnospirales > Lachnospiraceae > Butyribacter. Next base: position 24,269 of record CAJTRU010000025.1, read on the forward strand.
AATAGATGATGGGGAATTAACTGCTTATGTCCATTATCTTTGTGTAAATCCGGAATACCAGGGTGCTGGAATTGGAAAGGAACTGTTAAAACAAATTAAAGAAAAATATAAGGATTATTTATATATTATTCTGATTGCAGAGAATGAAGGCCTGGTTGGATATTATAAGAAAAATGGATTTGAACATATGGATGGAAGATATGTATTAATGGTACAAAATAAATAGTTTTTTGATAATGGGAATTAATATGGAAATAAATCCAGGCTTGGTGATATTAATAATTGATGTTGCTGGAATAAGAATAATTGTAAGTTAAGGTGACATATTTGTGTATATTGATGATATGGTCAGGGAAATAAGTAAATATCCAAATGGTACATATTTAAAGATAGAATGGGAAAACAGCCAGTTAGTGCTAGAAGGAATAATAGATACAATTTATGAGACTGATAATGGATTAGAAGAAGATGATGCTGGATATATGGAATTTTACGCATGTTCATTCCGTATAGAAAAAATTATTAAAAATGTTAGCAACAGGAATTACAATATTGGCAGTTTAATGGAAATATCTATAGAAAATCCACCAGTAATAATTACGTTACATGATGGAAGTATTATATGGCAGGATGGCAATAGTAAATAGTCTGTATATGGATATTAATGGGATATAATAATGTGTTTTTGCAGCATAATACAGTTTATGGTATTGAAGGGAAATGTGGAGATGGTTATTTAACAATGTCATAATATAAGTCAAGTCCATATTCCCTATGTCATTTAAAAAGCTGTTTTTTATATATACAGGAGGCAGGCAGATGTACGATGAAACGATTAACTATTATAACAATAATGCAAAGGAGTTCGCAGACAGGACAGTAAATACGGATATGGGTATCTGCCAGGGCAGGTTTACTGCACTGCTGGATAAGGGGGCTTGTATACTTGATGCAGGATGTGGAAGCGGCAGGGACAGTAAATTTTTTGCAAGCCAGGGATTTAATGTAACTGCTATAGATGGTTCAAGTGAAATGTGCCTGGTTGCGTCAGGCTATACTGGTTTAAAAGTGGAATGTATAAGGTTTGATGAAATGGAATTTAATAACAGGTTTGACGGGATTTGGGCATGTGCTTCGCTTCTGCATATAGGAAAGAATGAACTTCCAGATATATTGTGCAGGTTTAATAAAGCATTGAAGCCTGGAGGGATTATGTATGCCTCATTCAAATATGGCAACAAAGAGGAACACCGTCTTGGACGTTTTTTTAGTGATTATAATATGGATGAAGTTAAGAAAATATTTTTAGGCGGAGGATTATTTGAACTGGAGGAATGTTTTGAAACAGAAGACTTCCGTCCAGAATATAAGGAGAAGCCCTGGGTAAATATTATTGTAAGGAAGAAATAATGCAGGTTATTATAAGTACAAGCTGCTGTAAATGTAAGTTACAGCAGCTTGTAAACATAAGTGTAAATTTATTTGTATTGTTATTTATTTAACCTTTATTATTTTTGTTTTTGCCTTGTAACCTTTTTTAGATATTTTTACTATAACTTTCATGCCTTTTTCCAGGTTTTTTGAAAGCCTTACATTTACTTTTCCTGTTTTATTTTGTACAGGTTTTATTACAAGTTTTTTATATGTCTTATTGCCAGTTTTTATTATTTTTTGTGGTAATGAAACAATAATTTTAGACTTTTTAATTGTCTGTATTTTAATGCTTTTTGTTCCTTTTTTTGCAATAACAGATAATTTTTTAATTGTCTTTTTACTAGATGGTTCTGGTTCTTCTTCAGCTAGCTGGCTGTTGTATATTGTATGGGTTTTATAAAATGCATCTATCCAGATTAGCATATCTGGCAGGTATCCAGACCGTGCTTCTATAAATTCTGTTATACATTTATAGCTTCCATAACCACCAGTAACAGCTTCTTTTGTGTAATGGCTGGCTTTGTTAGTCCCAAAAAACCTTGTGAAATATTGCATGTATAATGGCTGGTAAGTATCACGGAATTTTTCACAGGCTTTAATTGCTGCATTTTTCTCAAATATTCCCTGGTCAAATTCTGTAATCCGTTGTTTAAAGCTGTTACGGAAGCCTTTATTAGTCATAAGATAAGCATAACATAATACTATGGGATTATCCGTATCCATATCCAGAAGGCCATATAGTTTGTAATTATCTATTCTTATTGTATTTTCATAGGCTGACCATCTGCCGCTTACTCCTCCAAAGTCTAAATCATAGAAGCACAGGCGCCATTTTCCATCTGCATAAGGGTTAGCAGCATCTGGTTTTACAGATTTCCACATTGTCCAGTTTTTACCTGGCCAGTCCCATTTATTGTTTATCCAGATTTGTGCTGCAAAATAATCCATTACAGAGTCTGTGTCAACAAGTTTTGAAAATTCCTGGTAATCTTCATTATTTTTTAAATCTGCATGTGTCTGGAAAAATTGTTCCAGGTCTGATAAAAAATATCCTTCATCTGTTACACCTTCTGGAAGTGTACCTTCTTCTAATTTATAACCACATTCGTATTTTTCTGCGTCTCCTTTATATACAACGACATCCTCTTTATTTATGCCATGTGTGTCTTCAAAGTAATCATCATTAAAATCCTCCTGTAGAATATAAATTCCCCAGTATTCACCATCCAGATAAACAATACATGCCCTGGAAGCTTGTGTATCACAGTTAAGCCCTGCCAGTAGTGACTGCCAGTAAGCATCATTATATTTTGCAAGAAAAGATGCATTGCCGCCATTACGCAGGACTAATCTTTTAAATTTGTCCTTTGTTGCTCCGTTGTCATCTTTTAACCCTTCTCCAAAGAATGGATAGTTAAAATTCTTTTCACCATACTCTTTTTTGGCATACAGGCGGAAGCCTTTTTGTAAGTCTGAACGGGAGTAGTTTCCTTGTATTCTTATTCCACAGTCCTGTTGTAGTTTACAGGAAGTTGTATTGCCATCACTTTCCAGATAGTCAATATGTGCCGGGCGTTCCCACATAGAACCACGCTGTGTATAATTTGCTTCAAGGTTCCTGATTTCTGAAGCGTCCGGGTTTTCTCCTGCAATCCAGGCATTGTATGAATTTTCAAATATTTTACCTCTTACATAAATTCCGTTTTCATAATCAAAAAGGTCATTATAATCCATTGAAACAGACATAATTGCAAGCGGGATGCCTGATGCTTTGCAGCTCTCTTCAATTCCCTGGATATGGTCTGCCATAGAACCTGTAAAATATGTATTAGTGACAACACCGGAATAATTACCAGATGCGTCTGTTCCTGCTGCCTTAATTACAGTTGCCTTATCCGTTTCGTTATCTGCTGGTGCATTACATTCTGACTGTTCATAAGAAGAATAGGCACAGTCAAATAGCACAGGGTCAACTGCTGATAGTACATTTGGGTCATTTTTCCTGTCCGTAATTGCAACAGGGCCAGTGTATTCTTTTCTGGTGCTGCTTGTAACAGGGTTGCTTCCATCTGTTGTGTAGTATATTTTTTCTGCTCCTTCACAAGTAATATCTAATGAAAAGGCTTCAGGATAACAGCCACTTTCTTTTGACATTTCCAGTACAAGTTCTGGCAGTGCAGTTTCATTCTGTATTTCCTGTGCAGCCTGTGCATTATAATCCTGTTTTAAAATGCCTGTACAGTATATTGGTATAACAAGAATACCTGACAGGACGGCTGCCCATATTTTTTTATTCATATCTCTCCTCATTTCTGTACATTTTGTACATGTTGCTGGTTTGTAATAGTTTTTATTTTATAAGAATTATACCATATAATTACTTTTTCCTCAATTTTTTAAATACTTAATTTGTTATGCCATTATCATGCTTAAAATCTATGATACATCATTCAATATAGGTATTTGCTATTATATGAAGCAGGTAGTAGAATACAGCTATTAAGCCAGATGCTATGTAACATGCCACAATGTATGACATGGATTTTTTAAGAAGGAAGGTTAATTTTATGAGGAAGATAAATTTTCTGGCAATACCTGCCATATTATTATGTGTCCTGGCAGGCTGTGGAAGGAAAACAGATAAGGAGGAGTATGTGTATAACGTGGCAGTACAGGAGGAAACAGGCGGGGAGTTTATTACAGTGGATAATACAATTACAAAGCTTGATGATGGGCTTTCAGTTGTGCGTTTTGACGGGGATTATGGTTTTGACAGTTTTTTAAGCCAGGGTGGTGCAGAGTCTGATGAAGGGGTTATAAAATACCTGGCATCAAAGCTGCTAAGTGATGCAGGGGATTTATCTTTTGGAGGAATGGCTTTTGGATGCAGTACAATATCTGCCAGCAATAAAGAAGGTGGTTATTATTTTGGAAGGAATTTTGACTGGAACCTTTGTGATGCAATAATAGTAATGTCTTATCCAGAAAGTGGTTATGCTTCGCTTTCTACTGTAAACCTTGATTTTATAAAACAGGGTGCAGGGCCAGTGCCAGAGCTGTTAAGTGATAAAACTATTATAGCTGCATCACTTTATGCACCACTTGATGGCATGAATGAAAAGGGGTTATGTGTAGCTGTAAATATGATACAGGATTCTGGCACTATTTCCCAAAGTTCTGCTAAACCAGATATTACTACTACAACAGCAGTACGTATGCTTTTAAACAAGGCAGCTACAACAGATGAGGCAATAGAGCTCTTAAAACAGTATGATTTCCATGCGTCAATGGATTATATGGTACATCTTGCGGTTTCTGACAGTACAGGAAAAAGTGTTGTAATTGAATATATCAACAATGAAATGAAAGTTATTGAAACACCTGTAGTTACAAATTTTTACCTGGCAGAAGGTGAAAAAAATGGTATTGGTACAGAACAGTCACACATAAGATATGGCATTTTAGAGGATGCATTAAAGACAAACCCTGTTATGGACAAATCACATGTAAAAGATGCATTAAGTAGTGTAAGTAAAGGAAATTTTGGTGAATTTGAGTCTACAGAATGGAGTATAATATTTGACCAGTCTGCAATGGAAGCAGCATATTACCACAGGGAAAACTATAATAAGGAATTTTTGTTCCGTCTGGAAAAGTAAGGAGGGATGTTATGGGATATGCAGGACTTTTATTTTCCCTTTGGAATTTAATAAGAAATGAATTTAAAACAGAGGAGCAGATACATAAAATACAACAGAAAAAATTAAGGAAACTTTTGCATTATGCATATAATAATTCTGTTTATTACAGGCGTGAATCTGAAAAGGCTGGAATAACAGAAAGCAATATAAATTTTGTACCATTCCAGGATTTTCCACTTATGGATAAAGAAAAGCTTATGGCAAATTTTAATGAAGTAGTTACAGATAAAAGGATAAAACAGGAAGAACTGGCAAAGTTTGACCAAGATAATAATAAGGAAAAACTATTTAAGGGGGGATTCCATATAGTCCATTCGTCAGGAAGCACTGGTACACCAAGGTACTTTGTATATGACAGCAAGGCCTGGGAGCATATGCTTACAGGAATTACAAGAGGAGCATTATGGGGAATGGACATAATTGGGATATTAAAACTCCTTAAATCCAAGCCAAAAGTCCTGTATATTGCGGCAACAGATGGCAGGTATGGTGGTGCAATGGCTGTAGGTGATGGTATAAAGGGGCTTAAAATACCACAGCTTTTCCTGGATATTAATACTCCAATTTCAAAATGGCAAGGAATAGTGTCAGATTTTGCACCAGATATTATAATTGGTTATCCTTCTGCTATAAAAATGCTTGCAGAAGAATTAAATGGCAGTAGTGGACAGATTTTTGCCAAAAGGGTTATTTCATGTGGCGAACCGCTTTCACCTGGCCTGGGAAATTTTTTTGAAAATACATTCCAGTGTCCTGTTATTAATTTTTATGGTGCAAGTGAGTCACTTGCATTAGGTGCTGGTGAAAATGCAGAAGATGGCATGTACTTATTTGATGATATGAATATAGTTGAAATAATTGAAGGTGAAATGTATATAACATGTCTTTATAATTATGTACAGCCGCTTATACGTTACCATATATCAGACCGGATAAAATTAAGGGGAAAAAGCTTAAACCCCAGGTGCAGCTTTACTAATGTGGATGTGCTTCTTTGCAGGGATGAAGATGTTATGTGGTTTATGAAAGAAGACAGCACAAAAGAATTTATACATCCGTTATCTGTAGAGGGGATGTGTATAGACGGCCTGTTAGACTACCAGTTTATACAGACTTCCAGGCAGGGTTTTGAGGTAGTTGCAGAAATAAAAAATACAGTTTCCAAAGTGAAATTAAAAAAAGAACTCAGAAACAGCCTGGATGTGATATTGAAGGAAAAAGACCTGGAAAATGTATTATATGATATATCTTTTGTACAAAGCATAAAACCAGATATAAATACAGGAAAAAAACGGTTAATTGTACTTAAAGAAATATAAATGCAGTACAGGCGTGGCAATGTTTTTTATTATTATTTGTGCCGCCAGCTAAATGCGGCAGAATGGGGGATTATTATGAGACAGATTATAAATAATAAACAATTTGATGAAGAAAGGTCACTATATAATTTAAAAAATGCAAATGTTGTGGACTGCATATTTGCTGGTGAAGCTGACGGGGAATCTGTTTTAAAAGAAGCAAGGGATGTGGATTTAAAAGGATGCAGTTTCTCACTCCGCTACCCTTTGTGGCATGTAAGGAAATTTTCAATGGAAGATGTAACAATGGATGAACTGTCACGTGCGGCAATCTGGTATTCAAGTGATGCAGTAATTAAAAACTCTGTATTAGGAGGTATTAAAGCAGTAAGGGAATGTAGCAATATTTCCATAACAGGCTGTAAGATAAATTCACCTGAATTTGGCTGGAAGTCACAGGGAATAAGTCTTAAAGATACAAAGGTTATGGCAGAGTATTTGTTTATGGACAGCAGGGATGTTGTGCTTGATAATGTAGAAATGAAAGGAAAATATTCATTCCAGTATATGGAAAACCTTGAAATTTCTAATAGTGTACTTGATACAAAAGATGCGTTCTGGCATAGCAAAAATGTAACCGTTTATAACAGCATTATTAAGGGTGAATACCTTGGATGGTTCTCAGAAGGGCTAAGGCTTGTGGATTGTAAAATTATTGGAACACAGCCACTGTGCTATTGCAAAAACCTTAAATTAGAAAACTGTACTATGGAAGATACAGACCTTGCATTTGAATATTCGGAAGTGGACGCAGATATACACAGCCATATTTTATCAGTTAAAAACCCAAAGTCAGGAATTATTATAGCCGGCAGTATAGGGGAAGAGATATGGGAAGAGCCTGTTATGGAATGTAGCTGCCAGGTTATAACCCGTGATTGCTGTAAAAGTGGCTGTCCAATGAAAATGAGGCGTGCAGTATAATGGTACAATATAATAACCTGGATGCAATGGTGCAGAATATGTTTGATGCAGGATGCAGTGAAAATGAAGTTTCATGTTTTTGTAAATGCCTGGAGTGTAATAATAAAAAAGAGGAGCTTGCAATCCTTGGTATGCGCCGTGTGGAACTTTTAAATGATATCCATAAAATCCAGTATAATATAAAACTTCTGGATGAAATTGCTGTTATAGTTAAAGGAGACAGTACATAATGTTTGGGATGTTTTTAAAAGGAATACTTACAGGCCTGGTATTTGGCGTGCCAGCAGGTGCTATTGGTGCACTAACTATACAGCGCACTATCAGGCATGGCTTCGTGCCAGGACTGGTTACTGGGCTTGGTTCTTCATTGGCAGATTTAATATATGGGTTTGCAGGAATATCTGGAATTACAGTAATATCAGGCTTTATAACAAGTTACAGCCATTATATACAGATAGCTGGTGGTATTTTTATTGCTATATTAGGTATTCTGGTGTTTAAAAAAGGGCAGGAAGAAGTTACAGGAAACAGCAGCAATGGCAATATTGTATTTTACTTTCTGTCATCATTTTGTGCAGCAATTATGAACCCTGCATCAGTATTATCATTTATAGCAGCATTTACCATGCTTGGAATTAATGGCAGTGTAAACTTTGCTGAGGGAGCAGGGCTGTTATCGGGCATACTATCAGGAACACTTTGCTGGTGGGCTGCTTTAGCTGGAATTGTATCATTATACAGGGACAGGGTTACAGGCAGAATATATAAAGTGCTTAATGTAATGCTAGGCAGCCTTATGCTGGTTTTTGGTGTAGTTATGGTAATAAAAGGTGCTGTTATAGTTCCTGCAAAAGCCTTGAAATAAAAAGCTTTGTTGCTTTAGAAAACACCTGGTATTTTTTAGTAAAAAGAAAAACATTAGAAGTAATAGCTGGTTCAAATGGGCGGAATATAAGGTTGTTTTCATCAGTTTCAGTAACAAGGCCGCCAATACATAGTGCAGGCCCTATTCCTGCCTGTACCATAAGGCTTGCATTAAATATAAGGTTATAAGTGGCAATTATATCCAGTGAAACATTATGTTCTGCAAAAATCTGCTTAAAGCGCTGGTTATTGGAAGTCTGGCTGGGAATAATTACAGGGTTTCCAGAAAGGTCTTCTAATATTATCTTTTCCTTGTTTGCAAGGGGGCTGTTCTTTTGCATAAGTATGCCCCACGTTTCTTTAAGCGGAAGTTTCTGGTAGTCATAACGTGGTGTTATTTCAGGTTCAAGCAGTATGCCAGCATCAAGCAGCCCTTTATCCAGGCGTTCAATAATTGCGTCAGCATTACTGCTGAAAAAGTGGAAATGTATATCTGGATAGAAGTTTATAATATCGCTTATTACTTCAACAATGGCAGAAGAATTTTTATATTCGCCACAGCCTATATGTACATCGCCAGAAATATTCTGCTCATTTTCACGGAAATCGCTTTCGGTTTTATCTATAAGGGAAATAATTTCCTGGGCACGGCCACGCAGGTACAGCCCGTCTTCGGTAAGGGATATCTTTTTTTTGCCACGGATAAAAAGCTTTTTGCCAAGCTGTGTTTCTAAATCCATCATCTGCTTGGAAAGTGTAGGCTGTGTGATATGCAGGTAGTTTGCAGCACGTGTAATATTCTGTTCCTCAGCAACAGCCAGGAAATATTGTAAAAGGCGTGTTTCAATCATACTTTGTACTCCTTTGCAGGTTATTAAATGTATTTTACATAAAAGCAGGGGTAATTGCAAACCTGGTTAGTGGAATTTATTTAAACTGTATATGGAAACTTTATGTGTATTATTTTAGCTTTTAGCATAAAGACAGATAAAGGAGGGAATTTAATGGATATTAAAACTATTTTATCAGAAACAGGAGCAGACAGTTCCCAGATATGCAAGTATATGGAGTATAAAAGGGATGGGAATAAAAAGGGGCAGGAGAGAATTTTATGCAGGTGCAAAGGAATACAAAATGAGAAACTACGTGATAAAAGAAAGCAGCTTATGTGCCTGGATTATATGATTGCAAAGGTGGAAAGAGGCAATGGGGAATAAGGATATAATATTATCTGGAAAAAATATAGTTAAGGATTATGGGGGAAATGTTGTATTAAACGGGCTGGATATTGAAATATATAAGGGGAGTTTTACAGTAGTTATGGGCCCGTCGGGCTCTGGCAAGTCAACACTTTTGCATGTCCTTAGTGGCATGGACAGCATAACAAGTGGTGAGGTGGCATATAAAGGCAGGAATATACAAGGGCTAAAAGAAAAAGAACTTGCGCAGCTTCGTGGAAATTCTTTTGGCTTTGTATTCCAGAAACCCCACCTTGTAAGCAGCTTGTCACTTTATGAAAATATTTTTCTTGCAGGTCTTGTAAATAATTCCTTAACAGAAGAAGAGGCAAGGGCAGAAACGGAAAGGCTATTGCGGAAAATGGGTATTTCAGATGTAAAAGGACATATGCCATCCGGGGTTTCTGGTGGTGAAGCACAGAGGGCAGCAGTTGCCAGGGCAGTTATCGGCAAGCCGGAAATATTGTTTGCAGATGAGCCAACAGGTGCTTTGAATAAGTCAAATACAAGAGAAGTATTAGACCTTCTTGTGGGGCTTTATAAAGAAGGACAGGACATAATGCTTGTTACACATGATAAAGAGGCAGCTTTAAGGGGTAACAGGGTTATTTATATAGAGGACGGGGCAGTAATTTCTGAATTAAAACTGCACAATTACCAGGGAGAAGACAAGGAGCGTGAAAAAATGCTTTCAGGTTTCCTTAGCAGATTAAACTGGTAGAAAGACGGGTGTTTTACATGGGCAAATATAAAATATTGTTAAAGCCAGCATGGAGGAAACAAAGGTTTTCTGTACTTTCTATATTTTTTATGATGTTTGTACTGTCATTATTTTTATTCTCATCTGTAACTTTATTAAAAAGTGGAAAGATTTCTGTGGAAAAGGAAATGGAGCGTTTAGGTTTTGGGGACTTTACAGCCTGGGTAGTTAATTATCCAGAAGAACTTCCAGGAACGGTTGCCAGAATTCCAGATACAGGTGAAGTACTGGTGCAAGATATTATATTTGCAGGATATGAGGCAAATGGAAAGTATTCTGACAATGAAGGACAGTTAATGTTTTATAATAACCAGTTCCCATACAATTTTATAAGTGAAGATGGCAAAAGGATAAAGGGCAGTATGCCAGAACCAGGGACTATTTATGTTTCACCAGCCATGCAACAGATATATGGTATTAAGGCAGGTAGCAGTATTACATTTGAATTGTCAAGAACCAATGGTAAAAAGACATTTATTGTAGCTGGATTTTTTGAAGACGCTTTTATGGGAAGTTCTATGATTGATATGAAAAGTTTTATTGTAAATAATAAGGATTATAAGGAAATGTGCAGCCAAATCCGGGAAGCAGGAGAGAATAATGCACTAGCAGGAATTGGTGCAATGTTCCATATTTCAAAAGCGCAGGAAAGCCGTCTGGCAGATACAGAATTTTACCAGAAATTAATTGGACAAACGGAACTTTCCAGATATACAGAATTTACATACAGGAAAGATTCCATTATGGACTATATGCTTTTACTGCAAAATATCCTTGCAGGGTTTCTGGCAGCATTTTCAGTTATGCTTTTTCTGGTCTGTACAGTTATAACAGGACATAGCCTGGAAAGTGTTATTGCACAGGAAAAGAATGATATGGCAGCATTAAAAATAGCTGGGCTTCCTGGCAGGGTAATACAGCGGGTCTATATTTTTCTTTATGGGGGAAGCGGGATTTCAGGGGTGGCAGCAGGTTTGTACATAAGCAGGTTTGTACCAGGCAAAATTGCAAAAGCAATGGTGTCATCCACAGGAATGTTAATAGATATAAAAGTTCCTGTTAAAGAAAATATATTAATTCTTACAGTGCTTATCCTGTTTAATATTTTAGTTGTCCGGACAAAGACATACAGGATAATGGCAATCCGCCCAATACAAGTATTGTGTGGTACAGAGTTTAAAAAGCATACCAGAACCCATATTGGCAGGAAATATTTGATATTGGATATTGCAGTAAGGGAAGTTATTGCAAACCAGAGAAAATATATTGCATTGTTTCTGGTTTCTGTGTTACTCGCTTTCTTTATTGGAATAGTTAATAACATTAATGCCTGGACTGGAAGAAATGGTGAAGGGCTTATGGATGCATTTAGCGTGGCTGCGCATGATTTAGGGGTACAGCCATTTAACAGTAGTGTACCTATGGATGAAATTGAAAGGGTAATAAACTGGTATTCACCTGTTACAGATAAATATGAACTTGCAATGGAAAATGTTGCGGTAAACGGGCATGAATATACAGCTAATATTTTAAACCGGACGGAATTATTCCATATTATAAAAGGGGAAGAACCAGAAGGCAATGAGATACTTATCACAGATACAGTTGCAAGCGGGCTGGATATAAATATTGGAAGCACTGTAAAAGTATCTGCACAGGGAAGGACAGAGGAATACAGGGTTTCAGGTATTTACCAGTGTGCCAACGGCATGGGGGCAAATATTGGCATGACAGTACCAGGATATTCACAAATTGGTGATATAACAGGATTTATCTGGTGCAGCCATTATATACTTAAAGATGGAAATATGCGTGATTATGCATATAAATACCTGGAAGAAAATTATAAGGAAATTGATGTACATACTAATAGCTGGCAGGGGCTTGGCGGCATTGTAGAAGTAGTACATGCTGTAGTTCTTGCGGTTTATATAATTGCATTTTGTATTATACTGCTTGTAACTGCATTAACTGCAAGCAAAATACTTTTATCAGAAATGCCAGACCTTGCAATTTACAGAAGCCTTGGTTTTACAGGAAAACAGCTTGTAATGTTATTTGCACTGGGATTTTGGATTGTGGCAGCAGCAGGTGCAGGCATGGGAAGCATTTTACAAGCAGTATATGGCAGGAAAATTCTTATAAATATATTCCGTCTGTTTGGAATTGGGGAATTTAAAACGGAGCAGATCCTGGCTGTAAATTTAATTCCATTTATCATAATACCATTAACATTTCTTTTATTTGCATTAATATATTCAGGAAAAATTAAATCTGCCAGTATAATTAGTTTAATAGAACAAAATGAATAGCAGTTATAAATACAGGCCAAAACAATGTTAAAATATAAATCAAAATAATATTGAAACCGGAATGGAGGACAAGAGTGAAAAATAAATTTTTCACTCGGCAAGTTTGTGTCTGCGCTGCGACACAAACATTGCATTATGCGCAAAAGGCAGCGCAGAAATGAGGGAAATTATGAGTATTAAAAAATTTCTGTTAACAATTATTATGTGTATATCTGTAGTTAGCATGGCGGGATGTGGTAATAGTGAAAAATATGCAGAAGCACCACCAGAAGATGTAGTTAATCCAGAAGGAGCAGATAACAATAATAGTACAGACAACAGCACAGACAATAATGCTAACAAAGAAAACAGCGGGGTAATAAGTGGTGCTGTTACTGCTAAAATTGGTTTAAATGATGATACAGGATACATAATAGATATGTATAATAATGCGGCTTCAGAAACAATTTTAGGATATCTTTCCGAAGAGGAAATGCGTTTCCCGGCATATACTTATGAAGAAGATGGCGGATATGTTGCACAAGATATCAGGGGCAGTTATACAAGGGATGGTGAAAAAGAAATTTCACAAATAAAAGCAGGCGGGCTTTATCTGTTTAGTGACGGGCAGTTAAGGCTTTACTTTAAAGATGTGCCAGATGCAAGTATTACGGCAGTACCAGTTGGGTATTTTCAAAATACAGATAATATTACAGAACTTGTACAAAATGCCTATAAAGAAAACAGGGATGATAGCTGGGGTGTTGAAGTTTACTTCCTTATAACAAAAAATATATAATGGCAGAAAAGGAGAATAAGGATGGTAAGAAGAAACAGGATTACTATAATACAGTTTGCAATAATTCTAGTTATTGCTGGCATGGGGCTGGCGGCAGGCAATGTACTTGCAAAACCTGGCGGGGATATACCAGTGCTCGTAAGCAGGAAAAATCTGGATATGGAAAAGGGCAGCAGTTCCCAGATAAAAATTACTGGAAGCAATATAATGCAAATAAAATATTCCAGTACAGATAAACATGTGGTAGTTGCAAATAAAAAAGGAAAAATAACAGCAAAAAATACAGGGATTTGTAAGGTTAATATAAACGTTTACTATAAAACTGCTAAAGATAGCAGGGAAAAGAAGAAATTTATAGTAAGAGTAAAGGTAAAACCAAAGGAGGACAGCAAATTGCAGTCTTTTAAGATTATTGTAAATGAAAAGGAATTTGATGCGGAAGCATATAATACAGACGCTGCAAAAGAATTTTATGGGATGCTTCCTATAAAAATCAAAATGAGTGAATTAAATGGCAATGAGAAGTTCTATTATATGAATAAAACATTTACAGAAGACAAGGGAAAAGCAGGTACTATTAATACAGGAGATATAATGTTATATGGTAATAACTGCATTGTGCTGTTCTATGAAACATTCCAGAGCAATTATACATATACAAAAATTGGATATATAAAAAATCCATCAGGTCTTGCAAGAGAACTGGGAAAAGGGGATGTGGAAGTTTCCTTTAGTAAATAGATAATGGGAACACTGGGAACCTGCTGTTTCCTGGCCAAACCACAAAAAACATGGCATAAAAACAAAGTAAATACTATAACTGGAAGATAGTTATTTATGCACAATTGATATTGCAGTATACTTATTATATAATTATTTTAAAAATTTATAAATATTTATGGAGGATAATTATGGGCAAAAAAATAGTACAGACGGCTGGAAGGGACAGTCTTGGGGAATTTGCACCAATGTTTGCACACTTAAATGATGATGTGCTGTTTGGTGAGGTATGGAATGATAATGCAATTAATGTAAAGACCAGATGTATAATTACAATTGTTTCATTAATGGCATCAGGGATTACAGATTCATCACTTGTTTACCATTTAGAAAATGCAAAGAAACATGGTGTGTCTAAGGAAGAAATTGCTGCGGTTATTACACATGTTGCAATGTATACTGGATGGCCAAAGGGATGGGCAGTGTTCCGTATGGCAAAGGATGTATGGGATAGTAATGAAACAGCACAAGGAGAAAAAGAGAAATACCAGGAAAGCATATTTTTTCCAGTTGGTGAACCAAATGATGCATTCGCAGAATATTTTACAGGACAGAGTTACCTAGCACCAGTGTCAACAGAGCAAGTGCCTGTTTATAATGTTACATTTGAACCAGGATGCCGCAATAACTGGCATATACATAAGGCAAAAAGCGGTGGAGGCCAAATCCTGCTGTGCGTTGGTGGCAGAGGCTATTACCAGGAATGGGGCAAAGATACAATAGAGATGACACCAGGAAGTGTTATTAATATTCCAGCTAATGTAAAACACTGGCATGGTGCCGCACCAAACTCATGGTTTTCACATCTTGCAGTTGAAGCCACTGGTGAAGAAACAGGTAATGAGTGGCTTGAACCAGTTCCAGATGAGGAGTATGGAAAACTGGGTTAGAAAAATTATGCCACTGGTTAATTTCTTACATTGTGCACATTGAAATAATTGTATGTCTGCATGTAATGTGTATTGGGAATACCATTTGGTTTGCAGGCTTTTGCACAATGTGTTATTATATTAAAAATCCTGGAATTAAAATACAGGCTTGCATAAAGTATGACGGTATGTTATAATCCATATAAATTTAAAGACTATAGGAAGAGGTGGAAGAATGAGGAAATAATTTACTTTTGAAACATGATAGTTATTTTAGGAGCAGAAGCGTTCAGGCTTTCTGTTTATTCATGTTGCCAAAAGTGGATTATGTTTCTCATAACCCCTCTTTTTTTGGTTGTAAATACTGGATATTAAACAGGTTTTATATATTGCTAATATTACACAATATATCAGGGGATGAATAATGGGAAACCAGAACCACTTGGCAACAGTGGTTCTTTTTTACTTTATAGGAAAGTGCTTCCTATAAAGTAAAAATAATATGCGCATTCGTGCGTCAGGAAGATGCCGCTAAAGCGGCCGCACTCAGCGCAGCAAACCGTCCAAGTCACTCATGAGTGAAGGATTTAGGGAGTTGAAACGGACTTGTCCGCTTTGTTCTTATTTATTTAGGGAGGTTTTAATATATGGCAAGAATAAGTGTAACAAATCTTACATTTTGTTATGAAGGAAGTTTTGATAATGTGTTTGAAGATGTATCATTTACAATAGATACAGACTGGAAACTGGCTTTTATTGGCAGGAATGGAAAGGGAAAGACGACATTTTTAAATCTGCTGCAAGGCAAATATGAATATAAAGGGAGCATTAATGTGCCAGTGCCAACAGGTTATTTCCCGTATAAAATTAGTGATAATATGCTTGGAATGTGTGCTTCAGGTTTTATGGAAGAATTAAAGCCTGGATGTGAAGAGTGGAGGGTTATTTGCGAACTGGATAAGCTAAACGTTTCTGCTGAAGTATTGTACCGCCCATTTGCTTCTTTAAGTAACGGGGAGCGTACAAAGGTAATGCTTGCGCTTCTCTTTTCAGGGGAAAATGATTTTCTGCTTGTAGATGAGCCAACAGACCATCTTGACCATGATGCAAGGGAAACAGTTAAAAAATATTTATGCCAGAAAAAGGGATTTATACTGGTTTCGCATGACAGGGATTTGCTGGATGCATGTACAGACCATGTTCTTGTGCTTAACCGCCAGTCTATTGAAGTACAGAGTGGCAATTTTTCAAGCTGGTGGGATAACAAAATGAAGAAAGACAATTTTTCACGGATGGAGAATAAAAAACATTTGCAGGAAATTTCAGCTCTTGAGAAATCTATAAAACAGAGCCGCCAGTGGGCAAATAAGAATGAAAGCACTAAGATTGGTTATGACCCAATAAAAGAGCATGACCGTTCAATGGGAACAAGGGCTTATATTGGTGCTAAAACCAAAAAAATGGAAAAGCGGATTAAAAATTATGAGCAAAGAATAGAAAGAGAAATAAAAGAAAAGGAAGGACTGTTAAAAGATATAGAAAATCCTGTTGGACTTAAAATAAAACCGCTTGTGTACCATAAAGAAATACTTGTGTCTGCAAAAGATTTTACACTGGGATATACAGAAGAAAAACCATTGCTTAAAGATTTTAACTTTAAACTAGAGCAGGGGGAAAGGGTGTTTTTGCATGGTAAAAATGGCTGTGGAAAAACAAGTTTTATAAAGGCTGTTCTTAGTGCCAGCAATAAACAGGATTATGGCATTATTAGCAGCGGACAGATTAGCGCAGGGGCAGGGCTTGTAATTTCATATATTAACCAGGATACAAGCTTTTTAAAAGGGAATATAAAGGAATTCTGTACAAAGAGAGGGCTGGATGAAAGTTTATTCTGTGCCCTTTTAAGGCAGCTTGATTTGGAGCGTGTCCAGTTTGTTAAGCCATTTGAAGATTATTCAGAAGGGCAGAAAAAGAAAGTCCTTATAGCATCAAGTCTTATGACGCCAGCACATTTGTATATATGGGATGAACCATTAAATTATATTGATATATTTACAAGGATGCAGTTAGAAGAACTGTTGCTAAAATTTAACCCGTCCATGATATTAGTTGAACATGATATACGTTTCCAGGAAAAAATTGCAACAAGAGTTATTAACATCTGAGAACTGGAAGGAGAAAAAAGGATTATGAAAAATATATTTATAGAAGGGCTTCAAGGAGCAGGGAAAAGCACACTGCTTAATAATCTTCACAAGCATATGCCACAATACAAAGTGTATTATGAAGGTGATATTTCTCCAGTGGAACTTGCATGGTGCAGTTATATGACAGAGGAACAATATAATAATACCTGCAATAGATATCCTGGATTATGCAATGAGCTAAAGGAGCACACTGTAAATGAGGGTGATAGGAAAATTATAGATTACACACATATTTTAACAGATAAAGAGGGTTTCCATAAATATATGGAAAAGTATGAGATATATAATGGAAATATTCCATATAAGGATTTCCGTAATATTATTTTGAAAAGATATAAAAATTTTAAAGGGAATGGAAATATTTTTGAATGTTCGTTTTTACAAAATACAGTAGAGTGCCTGATGCTTTTCTACCAGATGCCAGAAGATGAAATTGTAAAATTTTATAAAGAGGTTTTTAGCATACTGAAGAATAAAGACTTTATAATGTTTTATATTGATGTAACTAATATCAGGGAGGCAATTCTCAATATAAAGAAAGAAAGGACAGACCAGCACGGAAACGAAGTGTGGTTTCCTGTAATGATGCAGTATCTGGAAAATTCACCGTATGTGAAAAATAATGCTAATAGCAAAGGTAATATAATGGCAGACAGCGGTATAGATATGCTTGTCTGCCATCTGGAAAGAAGACGCAGGATTGAACGCAGGATTATTAATGAAATAACTGGCAACAGCACAATTATAATTCCAAGCAAAAATTATAAAATAGAAGATATAATTTCTTTTTTATAAGGTTAAAAAATTTACCATTCATTTATAAAAGGCCCTTGTATATTCCACCATTCCTCATAATGCTTTGTATAGGCAGATAAAATCTCTGGAATATTTTCTGGTGGGATATATGTTGATATTTCTTTAAATTTATCTACAAAAATATCTGCATCACATTCATTTTGTGACATTGCAAGTTTTTTACCAAGTACAGTAAATTCCGCAGTCTGCTGTGATATTTGCTGTACTTGTTCTTCAAGGCGTCTGTTACATGCAAAAAGAATTTCATTTTCCTGAAGGATAATTCTGTACAGGCTATATATAATCTCACCTATAACATGAATTTTCATATAACCATCAATAGGACAGCTTTTTAGGAAATAGAAATAATTAAGCCAGAAATTTGAATAAAATGATAACATTTTTTCTTCTTTTAAACTTTTCTGGAATATTGGTATTCTTGCAACAATTTCGTCAATCTCTGGGTCGTGGCTGAATAATACTTTTGAACCAAGAAAAGCATTTCTTGCTGGTTCACTTCCATTCTCCGCAGTTTCTTTTAAAATCTGCTTTGTTTTGTACTTAATATCAAAATAACCGCCTTCATAAGTACACATACCATTGATTGTTTCAGCAGTATTATTTGCAGCAAGTTTTGCCTGGTATACATCGTCTGGTACAATTATTATGGCATCAAGGTCTGAATCTGGCCTTGCATTTCCCTTTGCAACAGAACCTCCAAAAACAAGCGCAATTACATTCTGCTTGTAAAAGAATTCTTTCATTATTTGTAATGAGTCTGAATGATGTTTATACATTTTTACCTCTTATTTTCCATATATTTGTTTTTTGCTATACTTACGTAATATTTTATAGTAATATCCCCTCCTTATATATTAAACATGACCAGCTAAAAGATGTTATATGGATTATACCACTTTAAATAACCAGCTACAATACAATTATAATTGTATTGTAGCTGGTTATTTAAAGTGGTATAATCCATATAACATCTTTTAGCTGGTCATGTTTAATATATAAGGAGGGGATATTACTATAAAATATTACGTAAGTATAGCAAAAAACAAATATATGGAAAATAAGAGGTAAAAATGTATAAACATCATTCAGACTCATTACAAATAATGAAAGAATTCTTTTACAAGCAGAATGTAATTGCGCTTGTTTTTGGAGGTTCTGTTGCAAAGGGAAATGCAAGGCCAGATTCAGACCTTGATGCCATAATAATTGTACCAGACGATGTATACCAGGCAAAACTTGCTGCAAATAATACTGCTGAAACAATCAATGGTATGTGTACTTATGAAGGCGGTTATTTTGATATTAAGTACAAAACAAAGCAGATTTTAAAAGAAACTGCGGAGAATGGAAGTGAACCAGCAAGAAATGCTTTTCTTGGTTCAAAAGTATTATTCAGCCACGACCCAGAGATTGACGAAATTGTTGCAAGAATACCAATATTCCAGAAAAGTTTAAAAGAAGAAAAAATGTTATCATTTTATTCAAATTTCTGGCTTAATTATTTCTATTTCCTAAAAAGCTGTCCTATTGATGGTTATATGAAAATTCATGTTATAGGTGAGATTATATATAGCCTGTACAGAATTATCCTTCAGGAAAATGAAATTCTTTTTGCATGTAACAGACGCCTTGAAGAACAAGTACAGCAAATATCACAGCAGACTGCGGAATTTACTGTACTTGGTAAAAAACTTGCAATGTCACAAAATGAATGTGATGCAGATATTTTTGTAGATAAATTTAAAGAAATATCAACATATATCCCACCAGAAAATATTCCAGAGATTTTATCTGCCTATACAAAGCATTATGAGGAATGGTGGAATATACAAGGGCCTTTTATAAATGAATGGTAAATTTTTTAACCTTATAAAAAAGAAATTATATCTTCTATTTTATAATTTTTGCTTGGAATTATAATTGTGCTGTTGCCAGTTATTTCATTAATAATCCTGCGTTCAATCCTGCGTCTTCTTTCCAGATGGCAGACAAGCATATCTATACCGCTGTCTGCCATTATATTACCTTTGCTATTAGCATTATTTTTCACATACGGTGAATTTTCCAGATACTGCATCATTACAGGAAACCACACTTCGTTTCCGTGCTGGTCTGTCCTTTCTTTCTTTATATTGAGAATTGCCTCCCTGATATTAGTTACATCAATATAAAACATTATAAAGTCTTTATTCTTCAGTATGCTAAAAACCTCTTTATAAAATTTTACAATTTCATCTTCTGGCATCTGGTAGAAAAGCATCAGGCACTCTACTGTATTTTGTAAAAACGAACATTCAAAAATATTTCCATTCCCTTTAAAATTTTTATATCTTTTCAAAATAATATTACGGAAATCCTTATATGGAATATTTCCATTATATATCTCATACTTTTCCATATATTTATGGAAACCCTCTTTATCTGTTAAAATATGTGTGTAATCTATAATTTTCCTATCACCCTCATTTACAGTGTGCTCCTTTAGCTCATTGCATAATCCAGGATATCTATTGCAGGTATTATTATATTGTTCCTCTGTCATATAACTGCACCATGCAAGTTCCACTGGAGAAATATCACCTTCATAATACACTTTGTATTGTGGCATATGCTTGTGAAGATTATTAAGCAGTGTGCTTTTCCCTGCTCCTTGAAGCCCTTCTATAAATATATTTTTCATAATCCTTTTTTCTCCTTCCAGTTCTCAGATGTTAATAACTCTTGTTGCAATTTTTTCCTGGAAACGTATATCATGTTCAACTAATATCATGGACGGGTTAAATTTTAGCAACAGTTCTTCTAACTGCATCCTTGTAAATATATCAATATAATTTAATGGTTCATCCCATATATACAAATGTGCTGGCGTCATAAGACTTGATGCTATAAGGACTTTCTTTTTCTGCCCTTCTGAATAATCTTCAAATGGCTTAACAAACTGGACACGCTCCAAATCAAGCTGCCTTAAAAGGGCACAGAATAAACTTTCATCCAGCCCTCTCTTTGTACAGAATTCCTTTATATTCCCTTTTAAAAAGCTTGTATCCTGGTTAATATATGAAATTACAAGCCCTGCCCCTGCGCTAATCTGTCCGCTGCTAATAATGCCATAATCCTGTTTATTGCTGGCACTAAGAACAGCCTTTATAAAACTTGTTTTTCCACAGCCATTTTTACCATGCAAAAACACCCTTTCCCCCTGCTCTAGTTTAAAGTTAAAATCTTTAAGCAATGGTTTTTCTTCTGTATATCCCAGTGTAAAATCTTTTGCAGACACAAGTATTTCTTTATGGTACACAAGCGGTTTTATTTTAAGTCCAACAGGATTTTCTATATCTTTTAACAGTCCTTCCTTTTCTTTTATTTCTCTTTCTATTCTTTGCTCATAATTTTTAATCCGCTTTTCCATTTTTTTGGTTTTAGCACCAATATAAGCCCTTGTTCCCATTGAACGGTCATGCTCTTTTATTGGGTCATAACCAATCTTAGTGCTTTCATTCTTATTTGCCCACTGGCGGCTCTGTTTTATAGATTTCTCAAGAGCTGAAATTTCCTGCAAATGTTTTTTATTCTCCATCCGTGAAAAATTGTCTTTCTTCATTTTGTTATCCCACCAGCTTGAAAAATTGCCACTCTGTACTTCAATAGACTGGCGGTTAAGCACAAGAACATGGTCTGTACATGCATCCAGCAAATCCCTGTCATGCGAAACCAGTATAAATCCCTTTTTCTGGCATAAATATTTTTTAACTGTTTCCCTTGCATCATGGTCAAGATGGTCTGTTGGCTCATCTACAAGCAGAAAATCATTTTCCCCTGAAAAGAGAAGCGCAAGCATTACCTTTGTACGCTCCCCGTTACTTAAAGAAGCAAATGGGCGGTACAATACTTCAGCAGAAACGTTTAGCTTATCCAGTTCGCAAATAACCCTCCACTCTTCACATCCAGGCTTTAATTCTTCCATAAAACCTGAAGCACACATTCCAAGCATATTATCACTAATTTTATACGGGAAATAACCTGTTGGCACTGGCACATTAATGCTCCCTTTATATTCATATTTGCCTTGCAGCAGATTTAAAAATGTCGTCTTTCCCTTTCCATTCCTGCCAATAAAAGCCAGTTTCCAGTCTGTATCTATTGTAAATGATACATCTTCAAACACATTATCAAAACTTCCTTCATAACAAAATGTAAGATTTGTTACACTTATTCTTGCCATATATTAAAACCTCCCTAAATAAATAAGAACAAAGCGGACAAGTCCGTTTCAACTCCCTAAATCCTTCACTCATGAGTGACTTGGACGGTTTGCTGCGCTGAGTGCGGCCGCTTTAGCGGCATCTTCCTGACGCACGAATGCGCATATTATTTTTACTTTATAGGAAGCACTTTCCTATAAAGTAAAAAAGAACCACTGTTGCCAAGTGGTTCTGGTTTCCCATTATTCATCCCCTGATATATTGTGTAATATTAGCAATATATAAAACCTGTTTAATATCCAGTATTTACAACCAAAAAAAGAGGGGTTATGAGAAACATAATCCACTTTTGGCAACATGAATAAACAGAAAGCCTGAACGCTTCTGCTCCTAAAATAACTATCATGTTTCAAAAGTAAATTATTTCCTCATTCTTCCACCTCTTCCTATAGTCTTTAAATTTATATGGATTATAACATACCGTCATACTTTATGCAAGCCTGTATTTTAATTCCAGGATTTTTAATATAATAACACATTGTGCAAAAGCCTGCAAACCAAATGGTATTCCCAATACACATTACATGCAGACATACAATTATTTCAATGTGCACAATGTAAGAAATTAACCAGTGGCATAATTTTTCTAACCCAGTTTTCCATACTCCTCATCTGGAACTGGTTCAAGCCACTCATTACCTGTTTCTTCACCAGTGGCTTCAACTGCAAGATGTGAAAACCATGAGTTTGGTGCGGCACCATGCCAGTGTTTTACATTAGCTGGAATATTAATAACACTTCCTGGTGTCATCTCTATTGTATCTTTGCCCCATTCCTGGTAATAGCCTCTGCCACCAACGCACAGCAGGATTTGGCCTCCACCGCTTTTTGCCTTATGTATATGCCAGTTATTGCGGCATCCTGGTTCAAATGTAACATTATAAACAGGCACTTGCTCTGTTGACACTGGTGCTAGGTAACTCTGTCCTGTAAAATATTCTGCGAATGCATCATTTGGTTCACCAACTGGAAAAAATATGCTTTCCTGGTATTTCTCTTTTTCTCCTTGTGCTGTTTCATTACTATCCCATACATCCTTTGCCATACGGAACACTGCCCATCCCTTTGGCCATCCAGTATACATTGCAACATGTGTAATAACCGCAGCAATTTCTTCCTTAGACACACCATGTTTCTTTGCATTTTCTAAATGGTAAACAAGTGATGAATCTGTAATCCCTGATGCCATTAATGAAACAATTGTAATTATACATCTGGTCTTTACATTAATTGCATTATCATTCCATACCTCACCAAACAGCACATCATCATTTAAGTGTGCAAACATTGGTGCAAATTCCCCAAGACTGTCCCTTCCAGCCGTCTGTACTATTTTTTTGCCCATAATTATCCTCCATAAATATTTATAAATTTTTAAAATAATTATATAATAAGTATACTGCAATATCAATTGTGCATAAATAACTATCTTCCAGTTATAGTATTTACTTTGTTTTTATGCCATGTTTTTTGTGGTTTGGCCAGGAAACAGCAGGTTCCCAGTGTTCCCATTATCTATTTACTAAAGGAAACTTCCACATCCCCTTTTCCCAGTTCTCTTGCAAGACCTGATGGATTTTTTATATATCCAATTTTTGTATATGTATAATTGCTCTGGAATGTTTCATAGAACAGCACAATGCAGTTATTACCATATAACATTATATCTCCTGTATTAATAGTACCTGCTTTTCCCTTGTCTTCTGTAAATGTTTTATTCATATAATAGAACTTCTCATTGCCATTTAATTCACTCATTTTGATTTTTATAGGAAGCATCCCATAAAATTCTTTTGCAGCGTCTGTATTATATGCTTCCGCATCAAATTCCTTTTCATTTACAATAATCTTAAAAGACTGCAATTTGCTGTCCTCCTTTGGTTTTACCTTTACTCTTACTATAAATTTCTTCTTTTCCCTGCTATCTTTAGCAGTTTTATAGTAAACGTTTATATTAACCTTACAAATCCCTGTATTTTTTGCTGTTATTTTTCCTTTTTTATTTGCAACTACCACATGTTTATCTGTACTGGAATATTTTATTTGCATTATATTGCTTCCAGTAATTTTTATCTGGGAACTGCTGCCCTTTTCCATATCCAGATTTTTCCTGCTTACGAGCACTGGTATATCCCCGCCAGGTTTTGCAAGTACATTGCCTGCCGCCAGCCCCATGCCAGCAATAACTAGAATTATTGCAAACTGTATTATAGTAATCCTGTTTCTTCTTACCATCCTTATTCTCCTTTTCTGCCATTATATATTTTTTGTTATAAGGAAGTAAACTTCAACACCCCAGCTATCATCCCTGTTTTCTTTATAGGCATTTTGTACAAGTTCTGTAATATTATCTGTATTTTGAAAATACCCAACTGGTACTGCCGTAATACTTGCATCTGGCACATCTTTAAAGTAAAGCCTTAACTGCCCGTCACTAAACAGATAAAGCCCGCCTGCTTTTATTTGTGAAATTTCTTTTTCACCATCCCTTGTATAACTGCCCCTGATATCTTGTGCAACATATCCGCCATCTTCTTCATAAGTATATGCCGGGAAACGCATTTCCTCTTCGGAAAGATATCCTAAAATTGTTTCTGAAGCCGCATTATTATACATATCTATTATGTATCCTGTATCATCATTTAAACCAATTTTAGCAGTAACAGCACCACTTATTACCCCGCTGTTTTCTTTGTTAGCATTATTGTCTGTGCTGTTGTCTGTACTATTATTGTTATCTGCTCCTTCTGGATTAACTACATCTTCTGGTGGTGCTTCTGCATATTTTTCACTATTACCACATCCCGCCATGCTAACTACAGATATACACATAATAATTGTTAACAGAAATTTTTTAATACTCATAATTTCCCTCATTTCTGCGCTGCCTTTTGCGCATAATGCAATGTTTGTGTC
>CAJTRU010000026.1 GCA_910579085.1 uncultured Lachnospiraceae bacterium
TTTTTATATTTAGGGATACTATGCACTGCTGCGTGGGCTGACGTAGCGGAATGCGTGCAAAAGCCATGTCTCCGGCATGCTTTCCTGTCATGGAATATGTTTAAGCTGGACACAGAAACCCTGCGTCCGTCCACCACATTACAACAACAAAAGATAACTGGAAATTATAAAACCCATCTTAAAGTATTTGACATGTATGTATTATAGTGTATAATAAAGCAGAAACAGTGTATTACCACAATATTTATATATAAGGAGGAAGTTAAAATGTTTGTAACAGACAGCGTTAAGTACATTGGAGTGGACGATAAAGATATTGATTTATTTGAAAGCCAGTATGTTGTACCAGAAGGTGTTTCTTATAATTCATATGTAATTATGGATGAGAAAATTACAGTAATGGATACTGTTGATGCAAGGGCAACAGAAGAGTGGGTATCAAACCTTAAAGAAGTACTTGGGGACAAGTCACCAGAATATCTTGTAGTTTCACATCTTGAGCCAGACCATGCTGCTAATATACAGAAAATTGCAGAGATGTACCCTGGCATGAAGCTTGTTGGCAATGCAAAGACATTCCAGATGCTTCCACAGTTTTTTGAATTTGATTTATCTGACAGGACTGTTACAGTTAAAGAAGGCGACGAACTTTCTATAGGAAGCCATACACTCCAGTTCTTTATGGCACCTATGGTACACTGGCCAGAAGTTATGGTTACATATGAAAAGAGTGAGAAAATTTTATTTTCTGCTGATGGTTTTGGTAAATTCGGTGCAATTAATTCTGATGAAGAAGACGACTGGGCATGTGAAGCAAGACGTTATTACTTTAATATTGTTGGAAAGTATGGCGCACAGGTACAGGCACTTCTTAAAAAGGCATCAGGGCTTGATATTGCAATAATTTGTCCATTACATGGACCAGTGCTTAAAGAAGATTTGGGATATTATATTAATAAATACGATGTATGGAGCAGTTATGAGCCAGAGGATAAAGGTGTGCTTGTGGCATATGCTTCAATACATGGCAATACAGCCAAAGCTGCAAAAGCATGTGCAGAAATGTTTGAAAATAAGGGTGTTGAAAAGCTTGAATTATTTGACCTTTCAAGGGATGATATGGCAGAAGCAATTGAAGCTGCATTCAGGTATGACCGTATGGTAATTGCATCAGCAACATATGACGGCGGACTTTTCCCTGTTATGGAAGATTTCCTTGCACATTTAAAGAGCAAGAACTACCAGAAACGCAAGGTAGCACTTATTGAAAATGGTTCATGGGCGCCAGTTGCTGCAAAGAAAATGGCGGACATGCTCGAAAGCATGAAAAATATTGAAATCTGTGAAAAGAGAGTTAGCATTAAATCTGTAATGAAAGAAGCAGATAAGGCTGCTATCGGAGAAATTGTAGACGCAATGCTTTAAAATATTTTACTGGCAGTTGTAATCATTGTATTATAATAGCTGGTCTGTAATAACAAGGTGTCCAGGTATAAGGATGCCTTGTTATTTATATATAAATATAATAGCAGGATATAACAGAAAGGACAGGCAATTAATGAAAGTTTTAATGGTTAATGGAAGCCCTAAAGCAAAAGGTAACACTTATACAGCATTGCATGAAATGGAAAAGATTTTTTTAGAGGATGGTATCAGAACAGAAATTATACATATCGGCAATAAGGATATAAGGGGATGCATAGCTTGTAATTCATGCAGGGATAAGGGCAAATGTGTATTTGATGATGTTGTGAATGAAACTGCCATAAAATTTAAAGAATGTGACGGTTTTGTTGTGGGCAGTCCTGTTTATTATGCTTCTGCCAATGCAACTCTTATAGCATTTCTTACACGTCTGTTTTACAGTACCAGTTTTGATAAAACAATGAAAGCCGGGGCGTGTGTTGCTGCTGCAAGAAGAGGAGGCTTGTCATCAACATTTGATGAATTAAATAAATTTTTTACTATTTCAGGTATGCCAGTGGTATCAAGCCAGTACTGGAACAGCATACATGGACGTGAGCCAGGGGAAGCAGAAAAAGATACAGAAGGTTTGCAGACCATGAGGACACTTGCAAGAAACATGGCATTTCTTATGAAGAGCATTAAACTTGGAAAAGAAAAATACGGAATTCCTGAAAAAGAGCCATTCCAGCCAATGAATTTTATCAGGAATTAATATTTATAAAGGATATGGGTTATTATGGACTGGAAAGAAGGTATAGATGAAAACTGCGCCTTTGAAATTGAAGAAACAATAATTAATAATATTAAGGCAGGCTTTTTATCAGATGATGAAATACTGGAAGAATGTACAGAGGATTTGGAGTATGATTATCCAGAAGATGCAGGTAAGCTTACAGAAGATGTATTAAGTGTAGTAATAAAGGATTACCGTACAAAATTCCAGAACACTGGTACACAGGAAAATTTTCTTAAATTAAAACTTGCATTTGAAAATATAGATAAGCATGGCATTGTTACAGGACATTGTGCAGGGTATCACTTATCTGACGGGTTTGATGATTGTAACGAAATTGCAGATATACGCTGCAAACGTGGTGAAGATATTATAGGATATTGTTTTTACACAATGTATGATATTGAACATCTGACACAGGGCGTGTCCAGCGTGCTTTACCTGGCGTTTGGCAATTATACTGATAATTGGGATACAGTGGAAATTGGAAAGATAATTGCCAGTGAACTTGAAGATGCAGGTTTTTCTATAGAATGGAATAATTCTGCGGATGTAAGGATTGCCATAAAAGATATGGTTTGGGATAAACAGTATACTGAATAAGAATTAATAAAATAATTTACAGATAATAGAATAATTAAGGATAGAATAGTTATGGAAGAAAACAATAAAAATAATAAAGAACCAGCGGGCAAAAATATGCCAGGTGTAAGAAACAGGATTACCAGGGCGGTTGTCTTACTTATACTGGTTATTGCAGCGCTTTCAGGAAAGCAGATATGGACAGGCAATGGCGGCAGTGGCAGCAGTAATAGTACTGGAAGCCCTGGCAGCCAGTATTACCAGGATAGTACCAGTAGTGAAGAGAGCAGCAGTAATTCCTATAGTTTCCGCAATGATAAATACCTGTTGCAGCATTTTGAAAAACATGGCAGTGAATTTGGATATGAAACAAAGGAAGAATACCTTGCAGGCGCAAATAAAGTTATTTCTTCTAAAGATGCATTACATAAAACGGAAGCAGAAGATGGTGACGATGTGTATTACCTGGAAAATTCAAATGAATTTGTAATTGTATCAGTTGACGGGTATATACGGACGTATTTTAAACCGTCTGGCGGAATAGATTATTATAACAGGCAGTAATAAGACAATGCCGTCTGTATTATAAAGTTTTGCGGAGGGAGTGTATGGAAGGAACAGGAATAAAAAGAGACTGGCATTTTGGGAGGTCTTTTTTAAAGATAACAGCAATGCTGTCTATGCTATGTGACCATATAGCATTTGTCCTTGTCCCAGCAGAGAGTTACCCTTCATTATACTATTTTATGAGGGCTGTAGGAAGAATTGCATTTCCACTTTTCTGCTTTATGCTTGTGGAGGGTTTTATTTATACACATAACAGGGAAAAATATATAATAAGGCTTGCAGTATTTGCAGTTATTTCTGAAATACCATTTGACCTTTCAGCAGGCGGGGGTGTTTTATGCTGGGACAGCCAGAATGTAATGTGGACGCTGCTTATTGGCTTTATTGTAATGTATGCAATTAATAAGGCAGGTGAAATATATATTGCCAAAATCTTTGCTATACTTGCCGGGGGTGCAGTGGCATATATTATGCACACAGACTACAGTATTTTTGGGGTATTTATAATAGCAGTATTATATATTTACAGATATAACAGGAAAATGGGCATGGTAATTATGGGCATTTTAATCCTGTCACAAAACAGTATTGAAATGTATGCAGTATTGTCAATTCCAATTATATTAAACTACAGCCCGGATAAGAATAATATCCGGCTGCCAAAATATTTTTTCTATGCGTTTTATCCAGCGCATTTGTTTATTTTATATATTATACGCTGTTATATATGATATATTTAAAATGCCATATATGCTGCAATCTTTCCAGTATTGCATGATATATGGCATAAAAACAAAGAACTCACATTCTTTCCATAATTGTAAATTCTGATAAATCAGGCGTTTTTCCTTCCAGGAAATAATCTTTTAACAACTTGTAACATATTCTTTGTGATACAGTTTTTTCCATAACTTCTGGCTTGCCGTTTATTTTAATACCTGCCTGGAAAATTATATTATCACCATGCATTGCTGCCTGTAAGAAAGAAATCCCGTTTATTTTTTCTGATGCTGAAACCACAATAAATTCATCTTCATATTGTATCATTGTATGAATAGCATCTTCAATATTATCTAATGTACAATCTGCAATTTCATATGTCTGTGTTCTTACTGTATATTCCACTTTGTACCCTCACCCTCTTGTATTAATTTTCCTAAGTGTACCATAAATACCATTTGTTTTCAACTAATATAAAAAACTTATAGCAATCCTGTTTTAAAAAGGGGATTTTATTACAGGCTGTATCTGCCTTCCTTTTAATGCTTCTTCTATTGTATCAGGTATTAATGAAACATGTGCAATAAGGGAATTATGCTTTTTATCAAAATCATCCTGTCCAAATGGCACGAAATAAATATTTTTCATATTGAAAAGCATACCAAGGTTACGGAAATTAATTCCCATTGCATCATTTGTAGAAATAGAGATAACCAGAGGGCGTTCATTCCTTAGATGGGCTTTAGCTGCCATTAATACAGCAGAATCTGTAATGCCGTTTGCAAGTTTGGCAAGAGTGTTGCCAGTACATGGAGCTATTACAAGTGCATCTAAAAATTTCTTAGGGCCTATAGGTTCTGCTTCAGGTATTGTATATATTCCTTTCCTGCCAGCAATATTTTCTATGTCAGAAATAAAATCAGATGCTTTGCCAAAACGGCTGTCTAATGAGCAGACATTTGGTGAAAAGATTGGATATATATTATAATGGTCTTTCATATCTGAAATAACTTCTTTAATTTTTGCATGTGTGCAAAATGAACCTGTTATGCCGAAACCAATATCCAGTGTATTCTTTCCTTCATTCATATGGTCTCCAATCCTGCGCTTTATGCGCACTAAATATTAAAATGGATAGTTATATATATTTTATAATTTCATCAAAAATAATTTTTGCTGAAGTTTTAGGAGAATAAATAGCAGGAAGCCCAAGGCAGTGTTTTGCTGTTATTCCCCTGCTCTGGCAGTATTCAAAATCTGTCCCGCCAGGTTTTGAAGCAATATCTATTATAATGCAGCTTCCTTTCATTGTGTTTATGCGTCCAGGTGTTATAACAGGAGCAGGAGCAGTGTTAAATATAAAATCATATCTGCTAAAATCACCAGATGCTATGTTATATCCGTTAGCTGATGCTTTTGCAATATCCTCAGATTTTATTGTAAGTACACTTACATCTGCTTTAAGGCAGCTTAATTTATCTGCAATAACAGTGCCACACCTGCCATATCCAGTTACAAGGCACTGGCTGGATTGTATATTTATACTGCTTGCTTTTATTGCTTCGCATATAGCCCCTTCAGCAGTTGCAACAGCATTTTGTATAGCTATTTCAGGTATCTTCATGTAATCTAAAAACATTGCATGTTCAGAATTGCATATATCTATAAGATAATCTGGCAGTACGCCGCCTATAATGTATGTTCCAGAATGAATAAATGGAATAATGCCAGCTAAAGTTTCTTTAGGTGCTGCTACTGGAAGCAGAAGTATTTCTGTACCAGAAATATCCTCACATTGTTCCAGTGGCAGGCTGTTCTGGCTGCCATCTGTCTGCTCTTTAGAGCCAGGCACATCTAATATTTTAAAACCATATTCTGCCAGCATGTTGCCAAGATATTTCTGGCGTTTGTCATCACCATACGAATATATAACTTGTGATTGCATATATTACCTCATTCCTGCGCTGTTTACCAGTATAATGTCTTTATACCAGGGCGCGTTTAAAATTGCAGGCTGGAAATTAAAATTTATAAAATTATACAGCCTGTGCTGCTGGATGCTCCAGAGAGCATCCAGTTAACTTATACATTCGCAAAATTTGTGCTGCCGCACTTCTGTGGCTGCATTAGCAGCCACATTTTGCTCATTTAAAAAGTGAATTGCTAATCTGACAGGCTAAAATTATTTTCCATAAATTAAAATATGCATGAAACAGGGAAATGTGAATTGTTTGAGGTAAGCAGTATTTTGGGCTTAATGAATAATTTTTATAAAATACAGCAGAATATAGGTTGAAAAACCATTATAAAAAAGTGGTATTTCTGGATTACCAGTGGCTTAAATTTATAGGAGGATTTAAAATGGACTGTTTGAATATTAAAGAGGTAAGGGCAAGGGAAATTATTGATTCAAGGGGAAATCCTACAGTTGAAGCAGAGGTTACGCTTGAATGTGGTGCAAATGGAAGGGCAGCAGCGCCAAGTGGTGCATCTACTGGTATTTATGAAGCACATGAGTTAAGGGACGGCGATAAAAGCCGTTATGGCGGCAATGGCGTTAAAAATGCTGTAGATAATGTAAATAAGCTTCTATCTTTCAGGCTGAAAGGGATGGATGCTTCAGATATTTATAATATTGATAAAAAGATGGCTGAAGAGGATGGGACAGCCAATAAAAGCAAAATCGGAGCTAATGCAATGCTCGCTGTGTCGCTTGCATGTGCAAAGGCTGCCGCATCTGCTTATAAAATGCCATTATACAGGTTTCTTGGAGGTATTAGCGGAAATACACTTCCAGTCCCTATGATGAATATTTTAAATGGTGGTGCACATGCAACAAATACTGTTGATACACAGGAATTTATGATAATGCCTGTTGGCGCATGTTGTTTTTCAGAAGGTTTAAGGCAGTGCTGCGAGGTTTACCATGAATTAAAGGGAATATTAAAGGCGAAGAACCTTGCTACTGCTGTTGGTGATGAAGGAGGGTTTGCACCAGACCTTGCAAGTGATGAAGAAACTATAGAACTTATACTTGAAGCGGTGTCAAAGGCAGGTTATAAACCGGGGGATGATTTTGTACTTGCACTTGATGCAGCTGCTAGTGAATGGAAAGGAAGCAAGGCAGGTGAATACCATCTTCCTAAAAGTGGCAGGACTCTTTCAACAAGTGAACTTATAGACCACTGGAGGAAGCTTTGCAGCCAGTATCCAATAAAGTCAATTGAAGACCCGTTAGACGAAGAAGACTGGGATGGATGGCAGCAGATTACAAGAGAGCTTGGCGGAAGCGTCCAGCTTGTAGGTGATGATTTGTTTGTAACAAATACCAAAAGGCTTAAAAAAGGCATAGATACTGGCTGTGGCAATTCAATACTTATAAAACTTAACCAGATTGGCACACTGTCAGAAACGATAGAAGCAATAAAACTTGCAAAGAAATATGGTTATACTTCAATAGTGTCACACCGTTCTGGTGAAACAGAAGACACCACAATAGCTGACCTTGCAGTAGCCCTTAACGCAGGACAGATAAAGACAGGTGCTCCAAGCAGAAGTGAAAGGGTTGCCAAGTACAACAGGCTTTTAAGTATACAGGAAGAATTAGGAGGCCTTGGAGGTTATGGCGGGCACACAGTGTTTGCAGTAAAATAGAAATATCCAGCATAAATAACAGGCTGGGACATATAAAACCGTATCCGTTTATTAAGCTGGCAAGGCCGTAAACCCGCCCTGCCAGCTTAATTATATTTTATTGCCCTGCATTTCCAGGTGAAATATTTTTGAAAATGGTATACTGGTTTTGGCAGTTAGCCTGTGGTTATTGAATTACAATATTTCTAGTGTTAGTATGGGTGTACGGAAAATATGGAATACTAACGGAGGTATAAATATGGGTACAGACAGTTATTATATTAATGAAAATAATGAATTTGTAATTGAGGATTATAACCAGCAAAAACCTTTTTCAAGTTTTTTGCCAGCTGTTTCTGGTTTACATGGCAAACCTATGTGGGCATATTATGTCAACAGGGGACAGTGCATGGCAACATTCGGGGTCAACAATAAAGATTATTCAATTATGGAATTCCAGCCAGCTAATAAAGCTTACAGGTTAACTGCACTGCAAGGTTTCAGGACATTTTATAAAATAAAAAAAGATAACGGGACTTTTGGATTTTATGAACCATTCAGGGATTTACATATAAACAGCCAGCAGAAAATAAAACAGAAAATGCGTATTACTTCTTATGATTATAAAATTGAGGATATTAATGAAACACTTGGAATTAAAACAGAAATATTGTTTTGTACACTTCCAGATGAAAATATACCAGGCCTGGTGCGCCAGGTTAAAATTTATAATATTTCAGATAAAAATATTCCACTAGAAATTATTGATGGAATTCCAGTTATAATTCCATATTATTTAATTAACCAGGATATGAAGAATGAGAGCAATCTGCGCCAGGCATGGATGAGTGCAGATATAGAAGATAACCTTCCGTTTTACCGTATTAAGGCACTTCCATACGATACAGCAGAAACTGTATTATTAGATGGCGGGAACTTTTACCTGGCTTATAATTTTGATGGGGATATAATACAGAAACCACAGATTATTACAGACCCTTCACTGGTCTTTGGCAATGTTACTGATTTTACAATTCCAGAAGCTTTTCTTTCAGAAGACTTTGCAATTCCAGAGGAACAGGTTAGTGTGGGATATACTCCATGTGGGTTTGCTTATAAAAAGATTACACTTGGGGCGTCAGAGGAATATACATTAAATACATTAACAGGAAGTGCGCCAGGCATTTCACAGTATAAGAAATTTATAAAAGATAAAATTAAACCAGGATATATAGAAGAAAAAATTGCCAGAAATATGGAACTGGTGGAGAGTACCAAGAGGCATGTTTTTACTTCCAGCAGTTCTAAAGAATTTGACTTATATATGGGCCAGACATTTATGGATAACTATTTAAGAGGAGGTTATCCTGTGCAGCTTGGTGACGGAAAACATATTATGTATGTATATTCCAGGAAACATGGTGATTTAGAGCGTGAATATAACTTTTTCCAGGTAGACTCAACAAACTATTCACAAGGAAATTCCAACTACAGGGACGTTAACCAGAACAGAAGGAATGATGTATACTTCTTCCCGTTTACAGAAAATACAGGAATTAAAACATTTTTTAACCTTATACAGCTTGATGGCTACAATCCGTTAGTACTTGAAGGCTCAAGGTTTGAAGCAGAAGACAAGGAAATATGCAGGAAAATTACAGAAAAATATTTTGATAAAGATAAAGCTGGAGAAATAATAAAAATTTATGATAAAGCATTTACCCCTGGTTCATTGCTTTTAGCGGCTGAGCAGTTAAATGCAGAAGTAAAGACTGGTACAGCCAGCAATTTCCTTAATGATATATTAAGCTGCTGTATTAAGGAAGATTGTGCAACATTTAAAGAAGGATACTGGACAGACCACTGGACATACAATACAGATATACTGGTACAGTTTATAAATATTTATCCAGATAAAATACAGGAAATAATGTTTAATGACTACAGCTATACATACTATGATAATGATGAGTTTGTAGTTCCAAGGGATAAACGTTATGTATTAACAGAAAATGGAGTACGCCAGTATAATGCGGTGCAGAAAGTACCAGGCAAAACAGAACTAATAAGAAAAAGGGCTTTCCGTCCATACCAGGTGCGCAAAGAAAATGGCACAGGTGATATTTATAAATGTTCCCTTGCTTCCAAAATAATAGTTATGCTTTTAAATAAAGCTGCTTCTTTAGACCCGGCAGGAAAGGGGCTTGAAATGGAAGGCGGCAAGCCTGGCTGGTGTGATGCGTTAAACGGGCTTCCAGGGATAATAGGTTCTTCGGTAAATGAGAGTACAGAAGTCCGCCGCCTGGCAGATTTAATGGCAGATATACTGAAAGAGGCAGGCATAAATATAAGAATTAAACTGCCAGCAGAAGCAGCAGAATTTTTCAGGAATATATTTAAACTGTTAAAGGAAAATGTAACAGGAATGGACTACTGGAATAAAAGCAACGAGGCAAAAGAAACTTACCGTAGCATGATAGTTTATGGTATTGATGGCAGAGAAGAAGAAATTACCAAAGAAACAGCCCTGGAATTTATGGAAGTACTTATAAAATATATGGATAAAGGGCTTATAAAAGCATTTAACAAAGAAACAGGGATATATGATACATATTTTATAAATGAAGCAGTAAAATATGAAATTATAAAAGATAAAGATGGAAATGCAATAACAAATAAAGATAACCAGCCATTTGTACATATAACAGAGTTTACAACAAGGGCAGTACCTGCATTTTTAGAAGGGCAGGTACATATGATGCGTACATATCCTGGCATATCACAGCAGCTCCATAAGATGGTAAAGAAAAGTGAATTATATGATAGCAGTCTTGGCATGTTTAAAGTTAGTGCCAACATAATGGATGAAACAAAGGAGATAGGACGCCAGAACGTATTTCCGCGTGGATGGCTTGAGAATGAAGCAGTATTCCTGCATATGGAATATAAATATTTTCTGGAAATGCTCCGTTCTGGAATGTATAAAGAGTTTTTTGAATATTTGCAAAAATCATTTGTACCATTTATGGATGCTTCAGTTTATGGGAGAAGTATTCTTGAAAATTCTTCATTTATTGCAAGTTCTGTGCATCCTGACAAAAGAATCCATGGGACAGGGTATGTATCCAGGCTTTCAGGTGCTTCTGCTGAGATGTTGTCAATCTGGAGCATAATGGTATCAGGAAAGCAGCTTTTTACATTAGATGCTTCTGGCAGTCTCTGCATGGAATTATCACCAGTCCTTCCTGGCTGGATGTTTACAAA
Organism: uncultured Lachnospiraceae bacterium; assembly: GCA_910579085.1. GTDB lineage: Bacteria > Bacillota > Clostridia > Lachnospirales > Lachnospiraceae > Butyribacter. The sequence continues at coordinate 10,967 of CAJTRU010000026.1, forward strand.
AGAAGAAAAGGAAGTTACAGTTTATACAGAAAAAGGGGAGATGCAGTTTAAACAGCCAGTTAATTCATTTGTATTCTGCCTGCTTGGCAGTACACTTGTAATATACCATAACAAAAACCGCAAAGATACTTACAGTAAAGATGCACAAATTATAGAAACCAGGCTTTATAAGCAGACAGGGGAAATTGAAATTATAAATGGAGGAATAATTCCATCCCCATATGCTGGCAAAATAAGAAATAATAATTATATAAAAATTGAAGCTGTTATAGATTAAGATATAAAAATAAGATTATTAATATAAGGTAAATATATAGTAAAGCAGGAGGCAAATATGGAAAAAGATATTAAGAAAATTATCAGTTATGATAAAAACGGATTTATAATTAACGGAAAACATGAATTCCTGATTGGTGGTGAATTCCACTATTTCAGAGTTCCAGCAGCTTTGTGGGAGGACAGGCTTAAGAAAATAAAAGCAACAGGTGCAAACCTTATATCAGTATATATTGCATGGAACATGCATGAGCCAGAAGAAGGGGAGCAGATATGGACAGGTGATTACGATTTAAACCATTTTCTCAGTTTATGTGAAAAATATGGCTTTTATGTGCTTATTAAACCAGGCCCATACATATGTGCAGAGCTTGACTTTGGAGGGCATCCTGACTGGATGATAAAGAAAATTGCAAATGGTGAATTCAGGATACGTATGCTGGATGAAAAATATCTTGAATTATGCAAGTACTGGTATAAATCATGTGCAGAACAGATAAACAGCCATCTTATTACAAATGGCGGGACAATTATTGCAGCACAGGTAGAAAATGAATATGACCATCTTATGGAATATGGGGAAGAACAAATATCAGAGGAAGACGCAGTAAAATATTTTATGTTTCTTAAAGACACTATGGAAGAGTATGGCATAGATGTCCCTAAGTTTGCAAATGAAGCAGAATTTTTAAGGGGCAAGGGAATAATTGACACACGTACTTATTATCCAAATATACCTGGAAAATGGATGTCAGAATATGAACGTTTTGAGCAGAAGCTTTTAAGTTCAAAGAAAACACAGGAAGATGCGCCAGTTATGATTTTGGAATTGCAGGCAGGATGGTTCTCACAGATTGGTGAGCCGTCATATATACCTGGACGGGATGTAATAGAGGGTGTATCAAAAAGTGTTTTTATTACAGGTGCTTCAATAGTTAATTATTATATGATGGCTGGAGGTACTACATTCCCATATATGGGAGGACGTGGGGATTTGGTACTTGGAGGCTATGGCAATATTACAAGTTATGACTTCGGAGGTGCACCTGTTGGTGAAACAGGTGAGATAAATAAAGATAAGTATTACTGGATTAAAGGATTTATACGCTTTGCAAAAGAATTTTCACATATTATTGCAGAAAGTGACGGCAGGGAAGATATTAAGATAATCTCTGGAGGTGAAGATATAGCAGTACTGGACAAAGAAAGCAGTTTTCTTGATGTATCTGCTGTAAAAGCATACGAAAACTTTACTGTTTACCAGGAAGGCAATAAGGATGGGAGGTTTTTCTTTATCCGTAATGCAGAAGCAGAAGACAAAACGCTGTCAATAGAAATACCAGAAGAACTAAATGGCAGCAAATATATGGTAAAGGCAACTGTGCTGGCAGACCAGACACGTATGCTGCCAGTTGCATTTAAGATAACAGAAAATGTAAGGGTAAATTATTCACTTTCAGAAATATGGATGACCCAGAAGTACAATAATGCAACAGCCGTTATAATGTATGGCAGGGAAGAAACAGATGGTGAACTCTGCCTTAATGTACCAGCAGATAAAGTTACAATAATATCAGGGGATGCCAGAAAATACAGTGCAGAAGGCAAAAATACAATTCTTTATTATAAACATGGCAGTATTGTAATAATTAAAGCAGAAGATGTTATATTCTTTATCCTTGGTGAAGAGATGACAGGGCGTGTAGATACACTAAAGGATGGTATTCTGTTACATAACGTTTACTATCTTGAAGATATTGTACAAGACAACAATAAGGTAAATCTTAAACTACAGATTAAAGAAAATTCTGGCACAAAAATTATGTATTACCCATTAAATGGCAGGAAAATAAAGGAAGCATTACTGGATAATACAAAAGTTACTGTTAAGGAATGTAAATGTGGGATACAGGAAATTTCATTTGAAACTGCAAGTTTTGCAGACCGCCCAGAAGCAGAATGGACATCTGGCTGGAAATACTGTGCAGACAGCATGGAAACAAAAGAGAACTTTGATGACAGCGGCTGGACAGAATTGCCAGAGCCAGTATCACTTGAAGAAGCAGGCATGTTTAAACATGGGTATTACTGGTTTAGAAGCAGTTTTGAAACAGACAGGGAAATAAAAGAAGCATATTTAAGCTTTAAACACAATGATACAGACAGGTATCTTGTTTATATTAATGGAAGCCTTGTATTCCGTTCAAGGAATAAATCCATTAATAACCACAATATTACAACAGCCCTGCATAAAGGAATTAATACAATAGCTGTACTTTATGCCAATGAATTCCATAATAAATCACATCCACATGAAGGTGCTATTGTAAAATACAGTGGCATTATAAATCCTTTCACTATAAAAGGAAGTTATTCAGATGGCAGTGGAATTGATATAAATATTAGTTCATTTAAAGTAAAATACCAGCTTGACGGGTATAATAATGGATACCATACAACAGGGTATGACGACAGCGGGTGGCAGGAAGCGCCAGAAGCCAGGAAGTTTGTTGCAGGCAGGGAAATGGGACATGTTATATGGTTCAGAAGGCACTTTACATATAACCCGGCAGATGGTTACACAGCACCATTATATATTGTGCCATTAAAGGCTGATGAAAGGCTTTTAATATATGTTAATGGAAAACCAGTAGCACAATATGACATCACAGGGCCGCAGGAGAAGTTTTATATTCCTTGTCCATACCTGGATATTGGAGGAGATAATGTAATATCAATGGTTCTTGAATGTCCTGGATTTTTTGAGGAGATAATGAGTGGTTACAGAAGGGGTTATATGTATAATCCTGTTATAGAGCCGGCATATGTTTCAAAGGGGACAGAAGCAAGGCTTTTACTAGAATAATAAAGGAGATTGTATGAGAAATATTATCAGCAGCACTGGACTGAGGGATATGGGTATTGGTAAAAAACTTGTATTTTCAGGATATATGTTTATAATGCCAGTTATTATATGTATAAGTATTATAACATCAATTTATGACTACAGGGAGTCTGTTGGATATAAAAAAGAAAAAAGCCTGCAATCTGTACAGGGCATAAGCAGCAGTATATGGCTTCTGCAGCGTGAAATGGAAGATATATGTGTTTATATATCAATAAATACAGATATAAAATGTCTTTTAACAAGCAATGAAGTTTCTGTACTTAACTTAAATTCACAGCTCTGGACTGAGAAAGCACCAATGAAAATCGTTGAAGATATGATTGCTTTAAAAAGCCATATCAAAACTATAGCAATTTATCCAGAGAACGGAGTGCGTCCATACCTTAAATGTATGGACGCCTCTTCTCATATTACAACATTTTCAGAACTAAAAGAGTCATTTTTATATGAGGATGCTGTTAACAAAAAGGGTAAACCGGGCTGGATTTCTGTTGGAAAATACGACAGAGTGCTTTACCAGATTAACAGAAAAGAAAAGATGGTTATATACCGTGAAATATATAATCTGGCAAAAGACCGCAGGCTTGCTTTTCTTGCAATAGGTGCAGACAAAGAATATTTTGAAGACATATGTGGCAGGAATATTAATAAAGAAAAGGAAGGACTTGTTGTATTAAACAGGGATGGCAATGTACTGCTTGAAACAGGGCGTATACCAGTTAATGTGAAGAGGTTTATTGAGGCAAAGGGAGGCAATCTTTCCCGTGACGGAGTGTACAATTATGGCGGCAGCCAGATATTTATGGCAGAAGATAAAGGGGTTTTTGTATGCCTGGTTGAACCAGAAACCACTGTGTGGGATATAATCCAGAATATATTAATTGACCAGGCACTGCTTTTTGCAGGGCTTTTTGCAGGGCTTTTCCCTGTTATGATATTGATAGCAAGGCTGGTTACAGTTCCTGTAGCACGGCTGAAAAATGGTATGGATTTATTTAAGAAGGGGGATTTTAACCAGAAAATTAAAATAGATGCTTATGATGAAGTAGGACAGCTTACAGAATGTTTTAATGAAATGGTTGATGAGATAAAAGAACTTGTAAATAAAAATTATATTATGGTGCTTAAGGAGAAGGAAAGCGAGCTTAGTGCACTACAGGCACAAATTAACCCGCATTTTCTATATAATGCCCTTGATGTGCTTTACTGGGAAGCACAGAATTCAGATAATGAAGAACTGTCAGAAGATATACTTGCACTCTCAAACCTTTTCCGCATGGTATTAGGACAGGGTAAAGGGATTATCAGTATAAATGAGGAGTTTGAACTGGTAAAAGAGTACCTGCATGTACAGAAAATGCGGTTTGGCAAGAAAATGGACTATGAAATACGTATTGCAGCAGAGATTGGAAAAATAGAAATTCCAAAGCTGGTACTACAGCCTTTTGTGGAAAATGCAGTTGTACACGGGCTGGAAAAACAGGAAAAAGACTGCAGAATTAAAGTTACAGGTTACAGGGAAGGGAATTATATATGCTTTGTAGTATCAGATACAGGAGCAGGAATGACAGAAAGCCAGATAGCATCAATTTTTAATGAGGATACACAGAAGCGTTATTCCGGGCAGCGTATAGGAAGATACGCAATTAAGAATATAAAAGAACGCCTGGAATTAAGATACAAGGATAATTTTGTGCTTGAAATAAAAAGCAAAGCAGGCAAAGGTACAGATGTATTGATAAAAATACCATATGATGGAGGAATCTGATATGTGTTTAAGTCTTATAATAGCAGATGATGAGGATATAGTAAGAAATAGCCTGGAGAAATATATATTACTCCATACAGAAAGATTTGCAAAGGTATATACTGCCGCTAATGGAAGGGAAACACTAGAACTTGTTTTACGGTATAAGCCCGATATTATGCTTTTGGATGTACAGATGCCAGGATTAAACGGGCTTGAAGTCCTTAATGAAGCAAGCAAGGCAGGATGTATGCCTGTAACTGTTATTTTCAGTGGATATGATGAGTTTGCGTATGCACAGGAAGCTTTACGTTATGGGGCAAAAGATTATATTTTAAAACCAAGCAGGTCATCAGATATATTTAACAGGCTTATGGAAATTGCGGATGAGGTGGAAAGCCAGAAAAACGGGGACAGTACAAGTATTGTTACAGCAGACAGGACTAACCTTATCGGAAGGGCAAAAGAGTATATAGACTGCCATTATTATGAAAATATTACACAGACACAGGTAGCAGACAATATAGGCATTACTCCTGGATATCTTTCTACATTGTTTACTAAAAATACAGGGCTCCGGTTTGCTGATTACTTAAACCAGGTGCGTATAAACCATGCATGTGCATACCTGCGGCAGAATTATTTAAAAACATATGAAATAGCATTTAAGGTCGGGTTCAGGGATGAGAAATATTTTTCTAAAGTATTTAAGAAACTGACAGGAGTGTCCCCTAAAGAATACAGAAATGGAAAAACCGGAAATATTGCACCTTTTTAAAACTCTGGTTACTTCTTTTAAATATACGGAATGTTATAATTTAAACATCAAAAGCAGTTACAAATATCATAGCAAAAAATAAAAAAACAGGAGGAAGAGTTATGAGGAAAAAATTAATTGCAACTATGATGGCTGCCGTGATGACGGCAGGACTTATAACAGGCTGTGGAAGTGATGGCGGCAAAACTACATCTGGAGGAGGAAGCAGCAGTAAAGGTGGTAATGAAACAATTACATTAAAGCTTTTTTCTAACCTGCCAGACCGTAAAAACGGACAGGGGCTTGTTGAACAGAAAATTATTGACGAGTATATGGAGGCAAATAAAAACATTAAAATTGAAGTTGAAGCCCTTGATGAAGAAGCTTATAAGACAAAATTTAAAGCTTATGCAATGGATGATATGCCAGATGTTGTCAGCATATGGGGACAGCCTTCATTCCTTGATGAAGTCCTTGCAGCAGGAACTCTTGCAGAACTAAATGAAAGTGACTATTCAGATTATAAATTTGTTGAAGGTTCACTTGAAGGTTTTAAAAAGAATGGTTCACTGTACGGGCTGCCTAGAAATACTGATATAGCAGTATTTTATTATAACGAAAAGATGTTTAATGATAATGGATGGACTGTTCCAGAAACTTATGATGATTTATTAAGCCTTTCAGATAAGATTAATGATGCAGGAATTACACCTGTAGCTATGGACGGCGGCGACGGATGGCCTATGGCTATTTATCTTACAGACCTTGCATTCCGCATAGAAGGGCCGGCTGTTGCAGATAAGATAAATGAAGCAGTAGCAAAAGGTGATTTTACTGATGAAGTATTTAGTGATGCAACATCACTTCTTGTAAAATCTGCTAAAGCAGGACTGTTCCAAAAAGGTTATGATTCACAGGATTATGGTACAGCAATGAACCTTTTTACAAACGGCCAGGCAGCTATGTTCTATATGGGTACATGGGAGTCATCTATGGCAACAAACGAAGATATACCAAAAGATATACGTGAAAATATAAGGGTATTTGTTATGCCTTCTGTAAGCGGCGGAACTGCCAAAAATACAGACCTTGCAGCATGGAACGGCGGCGGATATGCAGTATCACAAGGATGCCAGAATAAAGAAGAAGCAATTAAGTTTTTAAATTATATGTACCAGCCTGATAAATTATCAAAGTATGGATGGGAGAATGGTGTAGGGCTTTCTGCACAGGACCAGACATCATATACAACAGGCAATGAAACTGAACTCCAGAAACAAATTATGTCACTGCTTACAAATGCTACAAGCATGTCAGGAACACCAATTAATGACTGCGGGCCTTCTGCATTTAAAACTGTAATAGAAAGTGAAATACAGAATGTTTCTAATGGGACAACATCCATAGATGACTTTTTACTTACAATAGGAAAGTCATGCCAGTAAGCATCATATAAGCCATGGACATATAATACAGAGCCGTTTTTATACGGCTCTGTAATAACTAAAAAGAATTGGAGGGGGTTTTATGAAAAAGTTATATGGCAATAAAGCCGTAATAACAACCCTTATTTTGCCTGGAATACTTGTATTTATGTTTGCTATTTTCCTTCCTATATGCATGAGTGTTTATTATGGATTTACTGAATATTCAGGCATGGGAACGGCTAAATTTATTGGGCTGGATAACTATAAAGAGATTTTACATGATGGTGCATTTGGAAAGTCACTTTTCAACTCCCTGCTGCTTGCATTAGGTTTTATATTTATACAGCATCCTCTTGCAATAATTACAGCAGCAGTTCTTGACAAACTGGAAGGCAAAGCAGAATCATTTTTCAGGTGTGTGCTTTTCCTGCCTAATGTTATTTCAGTAGCAGTTATTGCGTACTTATGGAAGTTTATATATAACCCGGATTTTGGGCTTTTAAATAATATACTTCATGCTTTCGGGCAAAAAGAAAGTGTTAATTTTTTCTCTACAGAAAATGCTATATGGGCAGTGCTTGTTGTATTAGTATGGCATGGTTTTGGATGGGGTATGTTAATTTACTATACAGGAATTAAAAATATTGACCCTGTTCTTTATGAGGCAGCAGCTATTGACGGTTCAAATACTTTCCAGACATTTTTCAAAATTACACTCCCACTTATGAAACCTGTAATCCAGATTAATGTAACAATGGCAATTATTTCTGCATTAAAACAGATGGAAACAGTTTACCTCCTCACAGGAGGCGGGCCTGGAAACAGTACACAGTTTGCAGCAAACTATCTGTACCAGCAGGCTTTTAAAGCATTTAAGTATGGATACGGCAATGCCCTGGGTGTAATATTTATTGTTATCTGCCTTATTTCAACAGTGTTGTTAAATACAATATTCCGCAAGAAGAAAGAGGCATAGAAAGGAGGACAATATGGGAAGTAAAATAGCAGGAAAGAAACACAGCCCGGCTGGGAAGATTATTGTATGGGTTGTGTTAAGCATTATGGCAGTTATACAGATATTTCCTTTAGTATGGCTTGTGGATTTTTCGCTGGCAAGCAGTAATGAAATGTTTACAAGCGGCCTCCTTGTAATGCCAAAGAAAATACAATGGGGGAATTATGCAAAAGCATTTGTTGACGGGCATTTTCTTCTTTACCTGAAGAACAGTATAATAATTAACGGCCTGGCAGTGCTTCTTGTACTTATTATTTCAATAATGGCAGCTTTTGCAGTACATAGAATGAGATGGAAACTTAGTGGTTTTGTCAAGACATTATTGTTGCTTGGAATGATGATACCAATACATGCAACATTGCTTCCAAACTACAAGCTGTACAATACATTAAACATTACAGATACATGCTGGGCACTTCTTATACCATATGTGGCATTTTCACTTCCACAGGCATTGTACCTGATGACTGGTTTCCTTGATTCAGTACCAATAGAACTTGAAGAAGCAGCAGTTATGGACGGCTGTGGCATATACAGGATTGTATTCCAGGTTGTTATACCACTTTTAAAACCATCCATAGCAACAGTTTCAATTATGACATTTCTAAATAACTGGAATGAATTTATGATGGCAAGGACTTATCTGAGTTCACCAAAATGGAAGACACTTCCTTTCTCTGTACTTGAATTTACAGGACAGTATTCTTCTAACTATGCAGTACAATTCGCAGTTATGGCACTTACTGCTGCACCAGCAGTTATTGTTTATATTATCTTAAACAAACATATTACAAAAGGTGTTGCAATGGGCGCTGTTAAAGGTTAAATAAAGTTAATTTCTTATATGTATCTGCCTTTTTTCTCATTAATTTACCTGGGAAGATTATATTATACTTCCCAGGATTTTATTTTTTATGTGAGACATCCATAACCTCAATTGCCGTTTAAGAAACGTGACGTTTAAAGACTGGATTAATGAGGTTAAAAAAAGTACACCCTATTGTAAAATAGTTACCTGTAACCTTTAATTGTAAATGCTATAATTATTTTAGAAAAAATAATTTACTTCTGTTTCCAGGCGTAAAGGATTGCATGGAAATATGAAGGGAAGAGGAGGGCTTATGATAAAATTTAAACGGTTTATGACAACGTTTCTCTCTTTTGCAATGGTATTCCAGGCAGTAATGCCAGAGATGCCCCAGAGCGTTGTAAAAGCAGCAGAAATACAAGAGGATAAAGACAGCCAGATTGTTTTTACGGATTTTGAGAAACAGGAAGGGCTTGTTATTGGAGGAGGAAGTAACAATGTTTTAACAACAGAAAAGAAGCATAGCGGGGAATATTCACTTAAATATGTGGCAGGAGGAACGCCAGGAAGTGCTTCTTCAAATAATGCAGAAGTTACAACATCTGCTGCTATAGATATTTCTGGATATGACAATATGACATTCTGGATTTTTGATGAAGGAGAAAACAATCTTGAAATTAAATTAGCTGATGAAAACGGCGAAGAACAGGCAAAATGGTCTCCAGATGACAATAAAAGCGTTCCTGGCCAGTGGACACAGATAACAGTGCCTTTAGAGGAATTTAATAAAATAGATAAAACTAAAGTGAAAAAAGTATCATTCTGGGAATGGAATCCTGGTACTTATTATATTGATGATATATGCTTTGCAAAGAAAGCAGAAGAAATTCCAGATACAAGGCCTTCTGGCAGCAGAGGGTGGTTCCAGCAGTTTGAAACTGGAGATGCAGAAAGTATGTTTGAACTGCCAGAAACTGGTACAGAGGCTTTAATATCAGAAGAAGGCGGATATAATGGGACAGGCAAAGGGCTTGTATACATAAAGACTGGTTCAGGCGACCCTGTTAAGAAGAATGGAAGCATTTTGATTAAGGGTAAAGAAGCCTTTAACTGCAAAGGTTTACGTTATCTTGTCTTTTACATTAAAGATATGCAGGGTTCTAATACTTTGAAAGTTTCATTACTGGATGAAGATGGAAAAGAAAGCAGTTTTTCATGGCTTGGTGTTAAAACTGCCAAGGAAAAATGGAAACAGTATTATATGGAACTTGATAAAGTTTCTGGTGTTGATTTAACTAAGATTACAGGTGTAAGGATTGGTGAATGGAATTCAGGTACATATTATATTGATAATGTATATTTTGACAATTATCTTACGCCAGGTTCACCAGATGTAGAAATACCAGAAGTAAATCCAGGAGAAATAAAGGCTTCTAAAGAAGCAGGGGATTATACAGAGGTACAGAACATAGAGTTTTTTGCAGAGAGTGGTGCAGAAATTTATTATACAACTGACGGGACGGAACCGGATGCAGATAGTGGTAAAAAGTACAGTGGAATAATAAATATTCCTGGCAATATGGTTATTAAAGCAGTTTCCATAAAAGATGGTGTGGCAGGGGATGTATATACATTTGAATATAATATTGTACCATATCCAGTAACAGCAAGCCACGAAGCAGGTACTTACACAGACTCTGTTATAGTAGAGTTCCGCACAAAGAATGATAAGGATTTAATATATTATACAACAGATGGTTCAGAGCCTGACAGGGATAACAATGACAAGACTATACAGTTTATCAAGCCAATGCTTGTTACAGAAAGCACAACATTTAAAGCAGTTGCATATAAAAAAGCAGAAGGCAAAGGAAACCAGCCAGTAGAAATTAAATATATAATTAACAAATCTGGAAAGACAGCAGCACCAGTATTTTCCAGGCCAGAAGGGACTTATGGCGGCCCTGTCAGTATAGAGCTTAAAGCGGATGGTGATATTTATTATACAACAGATGGAAGTGTGCCAGGTACAAGTTCTGTTAAGTATGAAAATGCAATACAGGTTAGCCAGGATATGCAGATACGTGCTATTGCAGTTAAAGACGGAAAAGAGAGCGGGGAAGTAAAAGCTTCATATGTTATAAATACAGAAAAAACCCCGTTTTTAAAAGCAGATGGAAAAGTGCTTAAAGACAATTTTGGCACTGGGGACACGGTGACATTACGTGGAACTAATGCAGGAGGCTGGCTTGTAACAGAAAACTGGCAGTGCCCGGTTAATGCAAAAGACCAGCTTACAACATTAAAAGTATTTACAGAAAGATTTGGGGCAGATAAAGCACAGGAACTTATTGATTATTACCAGGACAACTGGTGGACAGAAGAAGACTTTGACCTGGTTAAAGCTGAAGGCATGAATGTGCTCCGCCTTCCAATTACATATTTTGAAATGCAGAACAGTGACGGGACATTAAAAGAAACAGCATTTAAGCGTCTTGACTGGTTTGTACAGAATTGTGAAAAGCGTGGGATATATATATTAATAGATATGCATGGTGCAATGGGTTCACAGAATGGAAAAGACCATTCTGGTGATACAAGCATTGCAGACAAGGGCAATTTCTATGACAATGAAGAAAATATTAAAAAGACAATTTACTTATGGGAAGAAATAGCCAGAAAATATAAAGACAACCCGTGGGTATGTGGTTATGACCTTTTAAATGAGCCAAGTGCGACAGGGACAATACAGTTTGATGTATATGACCGTCTCTATAAGGCAATACGTGCTATTGATAAGGACCATGCATTGTTTATACAGTCAATATGGGAGCCATACCATTTGCCAGACCCTTCATTCTATGGCTGGCAGAATGTAGTGTATGAATACCATTTTTATGGCTGGGATGTAGAAAAAGATGCAGAAGGCCAGATGGCTTTTATACAGAGCAAAGTAAAAATGGCTAATGAAGACACTGGTTATGATGTTCCGCTTCTTGTTGGCGAGTTTACATTTTTCTCTAATGAAAATAGCTGGAATGCAATGGATATTTTTGAGGAACAGGGATGGAGCTATACTTCATGGACTTTTAAAGTTACAGGAAAAAATTCAAGCTGGGGGATGTTTACTTCAGATGACAAGAGAAAAGTAGATATTTATAAGGACAGTTATGAAATAATAAAAGAAAAATGGTCTAAAGAAGAAATATCTACAACTTCAGAAGCATTTACAAGAAACGTAAAATATGCAGATATCTTAAAGAAATACTTTGCAAATAATGCAAAAAACAAACCAGGGACTGCTGATGCAACAGGTATTTCCATTAAAAATGCAGTTACAATAGAACCAGGGAAAACAGTAAACCTGGATGCAAAGAATATACCAGATAATACAGCATACCAGTCACTATATTATACAAGCAGCAATGAGGATATAGCAGTTGCAGACGCTTCAGGTACAGTTACTGCCAAAGCAGAAGGAAAAGCAGTAATTACTGTTACAAACATGTATGGAATGTCAGCAGAATGTGTAGTAACAGTTAGTAAAACAGGGGAATCAGTCCCGACTACATCACCAGGGAAGCCGCCAGTTACAAACCCAGGTTATGTAACACAATATCCATCAGGCACACCAGAACCAGAAAATACACCAGTTCCAGGAACTACAGCGCCACCAGAGAGTACAAAAGAACCAGAAAGCACAACTGTACCAGGAACTACAGCAGTACCAGAAGGAACAAAAGCACCAGAAAACACAGCAGCACCAGAAGGTACAAATACACCAGAACCTGGAATTTCAATAGATGAAGAAACAGGGGCAGTTACAGAAACTACAAAAGTAACAGATAATAATACTAATTCTGTTCTTGTTAAAAGTGTAACATCTGATGCAGAAGGCAACATAACTGGTACAAATGCAGCAATACACACAGGGCTTTCTGATACTGGCAGCCAGAATTCAGTAAAAGTAATAATACCTCAAAGCTTCTTAAATAATATAAAAGATGCAGGAATGGACAAGGCAGATATTTATATTGAAAAGATTACAGTTGATGCTGTTAAAAATAACCTTGCATCTAAAATGGTAATTAAGATTGAAGTACCAGAAACAAGTGGTGTTGCTATAGGCAAAGTAATACTGGGAAAAGAAAGTATAGAAAGTGCAAAAGAAAGCAATAAAAAGCTTGTTGTAAAAATCCAGGGAAAGAACACATCTGGCAAATATACAGTAACTATACCACAAAGCCAGCTTAAAAAGATGGATAGCAGTACTGATATATCTGTAAAGACAGGCAAAGTATCTGGCATGGAAAGCGGCAGCAAAAAAGTAAATACTATTTTAGCTGCTAATAAGCTTGGCGGGGATAATTCTTACACTGTAACTATTGCTCCAGATACTAACAAAGGTGGCATAAAGGTAACAACACCTGTATTACTTACAGGAGTAAAAGCAGGGGACAGTGTTTATGTATACCGTTATAACAAGAATACTGGAAAGCTTGAAGAAATTCCTAATAATAAAAGACCTGTTATTAAAGATGGAGAAGCAGCTATGGAAGGTTTCAGCGGGAACACATATGTTATTACAGATAAAGAATTAAGTGGCAAAAATGTAGTAACACTTCTTGGAAAGATAAAAGTCCTGGCTGGGAAAACTTCTATAAAACCTGGAGCAAAAACAAAGATAAAAGTTAATCTTGGAAACGGGCTTGTGTCCAGGCCAAGTGTAAACAGCAAAACACCTTATGCAAAACAGGCAGCAGTTGTTACATATAAAGCTTCCAATAAGAAAATAAAAGTTTCCCAAAATGGCACAGTTACTGCAAAAAGAAGTGGAAAATCAAAAGTAATAATAAAGATAAAGTTAGCTGGCGGAAAAGTAAAAGCATTTAAAAAACATATTAATATAAAATAATAAATTTAAGGAGGGTTTTATATGGGAAATTTTAAAAAATACCGTAAGCGTGCCCTGGCATTTGCCCTGGCAGCAGCGGTAAGTTTTACAAGTGTACCACTGCCAGCACATGTGCTGGCAGCACAGGAGGAAACAGTGGCAAGGGCAGCAGGCCCTGTCCTTGCTGGCGATGGCAGTAGTATAGACATTGAAAAAAATGGCTATAAAATAGAAGCAGAATGGTGTTATGATATCTGGAACGCAGATAAGCAGGATACCTTTGTAGAATGGTCAAAGAAAGAATGGGGCAATGCAAAATGGGCTGTATATTTTGCTAAAGCTGGAAAGTATAAAGCTACTCTCAATATGGAAGTTACAGAACCAGCAGAAGGAGAGTTTAGCAGTTTTAATTTTGACGTATTGCAGGATGCAGATGCCAATCCAGAGAAAAAAATTCCTGGAACAGGTGCAACAAACGGTTATGAAGATTTTGTAATTAATAATATTGAGATAACAGAGTCTGGTGCATGGGTAGTAAAAATTATGGATTCTTCAAAAGAAGTAGCAGCAAAACTGGATTATATACAGTTTGAACTTATTGAAGAGTACGAAGAAGAACCAGAAGTACCAGAATTTTCAGATGAACAGATAGCAGAAGCAAAAGCCATTTATATGGATAAAAACAAAACAACAGATGAACGTACAGAGGCATTATTAAGTGTTATGACACTTAAAGATAAGGCTGCACAGATGGTACAGGCAGAACAGGGAAATGGCGGCAGCAATAAAAAAGGCGACAGGCCGGCAACACCAGAATTAACCAGGGAATATGGGTTAGGCTCTATTCTTAGCGGTGGTGGTTCAAAGCCGCCGGCAGGCAACAGTGCAAAGGACTGGCAGGAGCGTGTCAATGCTTTTAAGGATGCAGCACTTGGAAGCCGTCTTGGAATACCTCTTATTTATGGCGTAGATGCAGTACATGGACATAATAACGTGGATGATGCAGTAATATTCCCACACAATATAGGGCTTGGTGCTGCTAATGATGAAGCACTTGTTAAAAAGATTGCAAAGGCAGCAGCAGAAGAAATAAAGGCAACAGGAATAAAATGGAGTTTTGCACCTACTATAGGAATTCCAGAGTCAGAACGCTGGGGCAGGTTCTATGAGTGCTTTGGTGATGATGCAGATATTGTAACTAAGCTTGGTGCAGCTTATGTTGAAGCTTTACAGGAAAATGGCGTTGCAGCCTCTGCAAAACATTATATTGGTGAAGGCCAGACCAAAGATGGAATTAACCAGGGTGATGTTATAACAGAGCCGGCTAATGAAGCTGCTTTTGATGCAATGATGGCAGAAAAGAAGCTTTTAGAGCCATATAAAGCAGCCATTGAAAAAGGCGCATATACAGTTATGGCATCATATAACAGTGTTAATGGTATAAAATGCCATGCTAACAAACATCTGCTCACAGACGTGTTAAAAGGTGATAAAGCCAGCGGCGGGCTTGGATTTGAAGGTTTTGTAGTTAGTGACTACAATGGTACAGACCAGGTGGCGGGCAGTACATATGCAGACAAAGTTGTAAACTGTGTTAATTCAGGTGTCGATATGTTTATGGAACCTTATGACTGGGAGAACTTTATAGATGCAGTTACTGCTAATACAGTAACACCATCTGCTATAGATGCAGAAGCGCCAGAAGGCAAAATTTCAATATACAGGGTTAATGATGCAGTATCAAGGATTTTAAAAGTTAAATTTGAAATGGGGCTTTTTGATGAAGATAATGCAGCATTAAAAGAAGAAGAAAAAGAACTTCTTGCAGGATTTGGCGGGGAAGAACACCGCAGGGCAGCAAAAGAAGCAGCAGAGAAAACAATGGTTGTATTAAAAAATAATGAGGTAACTGCTGGTGGCAGTAAAAAGGCGGTTCTTGATTTATTAGATGATGGTGTTTTCAAGAATATTTTGCTTGCAGGTGATAAAGCCAATGATGTAGGTGCACAGTGTGGCGGATGGACAATTACCTGGCAGGGCGGCCTTGATATTAACAATAAAGATGGCAATATAAGCGGGGCACATAAAGTTACTGCTGGAACTACTATATTAGAAGGGTTTATGGCAGAAGCTGGTGCAGGGGTAAAAGTCCAGAACAGCAGCAGGGGTAATATTTCTGACAGTGCAGATATTGCTATTGTAGTTGCAGGTGAGAACCCATATGCAGAGAGCAATGGCGATAAAGAAGCACAAGACCTTGTATTGCCAGATGATGACCTGGCAGTAATAAACAATGCAATTAAATCTAATAAAAAAGACATTCCTATGGTACTTGTATTAATGACAGGAAGGCCAGTTGCAGTTGCAGACTTTATAGATGACTTCGATGCAGTAGTTGAAGCATGGCTGCCAGGCACAGAAGGGGACGCAGTTGCCAGTGTAATGTTAGATAGTACCAAGGACTTTTATGCAACATGCCCAGTTACATGGACATGGTATCCAGAATATTTAACTGAAAAGAAAGATGCCACAAAAGTATTATTCCCACGTGGCACTGGTTTAAAGAAAGAGGGGACTTCTATTAACGCAAACGGGCAGACAGACATACCTGCAGACCGTCCAGCTGCACCTGAAAAGCCAGAAGCAGAAAGTATTGCAAAATACAAAGGCGGTATTGATATTGACGCATATGGCGGGAAACTGGAGGGTGAGTACAGCAATCCTTCTGGAAGCTTTAGTATGTGGAATGTAAGTATTGGTGAGGAAACTGTAAATGGTGCAAAAACTGGCTATGTAGAGTGGACTGCTAAAGAATGGGGCAATGCAAAGTGGGTAATTTATGTACGCCAGGCAGGTACATATGATATTTCTGCCAATATGGATGTTACTGTACCTGCTAAGGAATTGGAACTTGCTATAAAGAAATATGACGGTGCAGATTTTGACACACCTGTTGCTGGTAAAATAGCAATTAATGAAGCAACAAACGGCTATACAATAAAAGATGCTGGAAGTGTAACATTTGAAGAGCCAGGGCTTTATGGTGTCAAACTTATTGACAGGACAGGTTCAGGCTGGTCATTTAAAGGAAAACTTGATTACCTGGAGTTTAGCCTTAAAGAAGCAACTGGTGAGAAAGACACAGGTGTATATGACCCTGTTGCAGCAGCAGATGAAACTTCAAAGAAATCACAAGGAACAGTAATAACTAAAGACGGGGTAGAAGTATATATGACTTCTACAGAAAACTCTGCTAATATGTCATGGTATAAAAACCCGTCTGATATGAAAAACCAGGTTACAGAGAAAGCACCACTTGATATTACAACAGTGGACAGCCAGGACATTACAACAATTAATGTAGACCCTGGCAAGACATACCAGGAATTTCTTGGGCTTGGCACATCGTTAGAAGAGTCAAGTGTAAATAATATAATACAGTTGGAAGATGATGTGGCACAAGATATGATTGAAAGCCTTGTAGACCCTGAAAGGGGAGGAATGACATTATTCCGTGTTACAATAGCTACAGCAGACTTTACAGCACAGCATTTTTATACATATTATGATATAGAGGGCAACAAGCTTGGTGAAGGCAATGCTATAAAGAATGAAGACGGCACATATTCCCCAGACTGGTATAATACAACTGGCAAAGGCTTTTCAATTGAAAAAGACAGGGAATATAAGGTAATTGACATTATCCATAAAGTACAGGCAGCAGCTAAGAAATACGGGGTAGAAGATGAAGTTAAATTCTTTGCATCATCATGGACACCACCAGGATGGATGAAAGAAGAAACTTCTTTTAGCAAGGAACATGATGATGACTACGACCAGGGCATGTTATTACGTGGCGGGAAGTTATCTGACGGGCATATAGATGACCTGGCAATGTACTACACAAGATTTCTTGAAGAATATGCTAAAGAAGGCATTGATATCTATGGCATGACATTACAGAACGAGCCAGCAGGGGAATTTGATTATCCAAGCTGCCTTATAACAGGGGCGCAGGAAGGCAGGCTTGCCATCGCTATGAAGAAAGCCATAGCAGACAGCAAGATATTAAATGAAGAGCAGAAGAAAGTAAAATTATGGGCATTTGACCATAATCCAAACCTTGCAATAGATTATGTAAAAGATATTGCTACTGTAGAAGGCGGGCTTGATGCGTTAGATGGTATTGCATTCCATGATTATAGCGGTTCTATGGAGATTATGCAGCAGGTTTATGATGAATACCTTAATAAAGGGGAGAATAAAAACCAGACAGTAAACCTTACAGAACGTTCAGTATGGGGTACTACAGGTGCAAATTCCATTATTTCTTATCTCAGGAACAATGCAATAAGTTATAACAGCTGGGTTACAATGCTTGACAGTAACGTAGGCATACACCAGTGGCCAGGTACACCAGACCCTACAATGTTTGCCAGGGCAGCAGGCAGCAGCACAGATTACTGGGCAATGCCAGAATTTTACATTGCGGCACAGTTTTCAAGATTTATACGTCCAGGATATGTAAGGGTTGGTTCTGATGCTGGAATTAAAGATGTTGCCAATGTAGTATTTAAAAATCCTGAAGATGGAAGCATGGTGGCAGTAGTTTCAAACAATACAGATGACAAACAGGACTTAAAATTTGTTATTGACGGGCAGCAGTTTATCTGTGGAGTTCCAGCAAAGAATGTTGCAACATATGTATGGCCATCAAAGAAAAACAGCAGCGGCGGCAATAGTGGAAGCAGTGGCGGCAGTTCTGGTGGTGGTGCAGCAATACCAGGAAATACACCAACACCAGCGCCAGACAGTACAGCAGCACCAGACAGCACAGCAGCACCAGATGGCACAACAACACCAGATGGTACAGCCACACCAGACAATACACCAGCACCAGTCAATACACCAGAGCCAGAAGACACAACAAAGCCTGTAAACACACCAGTACCTGGCAGCAGTATTCCTTCCAAAGTTACAGTAAAAAATTCTACTTATAAAGTAATGTCAAAGGGCAGTACAAAAACTGTAGAATATACAGGGGTTAAGAAGAATACCAAAGAAATTACAATACCTTCATCGGTTAAGATTAATGGCAAGAATTATAAAGTAACAGCTATTAAAGCAAATGCATTTAAAGGCAATAAGAAAATCCAGAAAATAACTATTGGTAAAAACATTAAGAAAATCGGCAAGGGCGCATTTAAGAACTGCAAGAAATTAAAGAAAATTATAATTAAATCTAAAAAGCTTGTATCTAAGAATATTGGAAAAAATGCTTTTAAAGGAATTCCTAAAAATGCAGTAATTAAAGTGCCAAAAGGAAAAGTGAAGGCATATAAGAAGTTTATAATTAAAAAAGGCGGGGCTGGTAAAAAAGTAAAAGTAAAAGCAATTTAAAGAATAGTCCAGTGTCCTGTAGATTAATCCAAAAGGGAAGTGCGTATATTGCACTTCCCTTTTTTACAAAAAAATCCACTAAATTGTAAAATAGTTATATATATATTTTTGGTGAAAATGATATAATTTTCTAATAAAAAGTATAGTTTTTTATTGCAAATCCACAAAAACGTGTTTATATCTGTAAAAGAAGGGGGAATGGTATTATGAAAAAAAGACAAAAGCGTATTTTATCATGGGTTATGGCATTATGCATGTTGCTTAGTTTTGGAAATATGCCTGTATTAGCAGCACAGGAAGCAGCAGATGGCACTATGCCAGAAGACAGATATGTTATTGCAATACCAGGCATAAATAAAGCCTTGAGCCATACAGAACCAGGCTATATGAACCATACAAAAGCAGAAGCCTTGTATTATGAAGAGGATAGTATGGTTATTGGGGATAATGCAGAATTTATAATTACAAAACAAGAAGAAACAGAAAACGGAAGCAAGGTACAGATAGAATGTATTGTAAATGGAGAAAAATATCCTTTCAGGACAGAAAGTGCTAATAATTATTCATTTGCGGATAGTGATAAAAGATATGACCAGCAGGAAATGTACATTATAAATGGGACAGGAGGCAATACAGGGACAATACAGGCAACATCAAATAACAGGTATGCTACTATTGATAATGGAGAGTTAAGATTTGATGAAAATACTACAGCAGATAATGCAGAGAAGTTTTTATTTCTTAAAAATCCTGTAATAACAAGCCCAGGATTTTCAATAGAACATAAACAAACTGGAAAGTATATAAGGACAAAAGAACAGAACGGAGTGCCTTTAACTGTAGATGGGAATAATGGTGATGATGATACTATATTTAGCAGGGCTGTATTTGGCACAAATGGCAGATATGTAACTGTATCCCTTGTTTCTAAGAAGTATAATAATGGCCTTAAATCAGATGGCACGGATTATATTATTTCAGATGGAGGGACTAACGGCAATGGCTGGGAGTCCATACGGGTTATTCCAAATGGTGACGGGACTATTTCATTTAAAAGCAGCAATGGAGATAAATACATAAGTGTGCAGGAGAAAGACGGACAGCAGGTAATGGGAAAAACTGATGAAGTAATTCCAGGGGATAATGAAAAGTTTTATATACATACAGAAGCACCACCAGAACCTGTAACAGGATTACAAATTGATGAAAAAGGAAAAGCAGCTAATTCTTTAACATTATCATGGCAAAATCCCAAATGCCTCTTTACAGGTACAGAAGTATACCAGAAAACAGATAATACAGACTATATTAAAATTGCAGACCTTGGAAGTGAAGAAAAGTATAAAGCCAAAGGACTAGAAGAGGGCGTGGAATATACTTTTAAAGTATGTGTAAAAACTGGTAAAGAGGGTAATGTACTGCAAGCAGAGAGCATGGAGGTAACAGGTATTCCAGAAGCCAATAATAATATTTTGCAGTTTTCAGAAGATAAGAAGTATGGTATTATTTCACCAGATAATAAGCCAATGGGCACAGAAGATACAGGATGGCAGAACCCTATGAAATTTGAAGGTGTTTATAAAGAGGAAGATAATACTATTAAAGGCAAAAATGCAGAATTTATAATAACACCACAGGATTACAACGTGGATGATAATTTAGGTGAAGATGAAATAAAGGTAATGGCAGAATGTTATATAAATAACAGCCCATATCCTTTAAAAACAGAGCGGAATAATAACTATTCATTTGCAGATAGTGATTTAAGATACAATGGCACAGACGAGATGTATATTATAAAAAAGACTGGTGAATACAAAGGTACAATTAAATCACTTGGAAATAGCAAATTTGCTATGGAAACAGAAGAAGGCGGACTTGGATATACAGAAAATGAAAGTGAAGCAACAGAATTTTTCTTTGCTGAAGACCCAGAAGTAACAGTACCTTCTGGCCCAGGAAGCGGGGAGGATGGCACAACAGGAAAAATGAATATTTCATTAAAACATAAAGTAACAGGGAAGTATATACAGACAAAAGAAACAAATGGTACACCTGTAACTGTAAATGGCAATGCAGGTGAAGAGGATACAATATTTCAAAGTATTATATTTGGTACTAATAATAATACAGCGGCACAAGATGGTTCTGTTATAGATACAATATCTTTTGTATCAAAGAAATTTAATACAGGGCTTCAGTCAGTTATATGGAATGGAAGTGCGGCAGATGCTTCAAAAGTCCTGGCAACAGGAACAATTACAGGCAATGGCTGGGAATCAGTACGTGTAACTGCTAACGGGGATGGTACAATCTCATTTAAAGACAGTTATTATAACAGATATATAACTGTAAAGGATGGAAACCTTGCAGGCAGTGAAGAAGGACAGATAGAAACACCTTCAGATAATGAAAAGTTTATAATACATATATCTGGTGAAGATGACAAAGAAGAATTAACTCCTGGGGATATAGAAGACTTTGAGATAAATGACAGCAGCAGGACAGAAAGCACTATGGATTTATCATGGAAAAATCCTAAATCCATATTTACAAGTATTAAATTATACCAGAAAAAAACATCTGAAGAAGAAACAGAATATAAAGAAACCAGCCTGGGAAATATAGAAAGTTACAAGGTTTCCGGTCTTGAAAAAGGGGTTTCATATGATTTTAAAATATATGCAGAATGTAGTGTAATTAACAGTGAAGGGGAAATACAGCAACTGGTTTCAGGTGAAAAAACAGCAACTGCATTTACAAGGGCAGGGGTAAAACCTGGTACTCCAGAAGATGTACATCTGGAAGAGACAGCAGACGGAAAGTTTACAATTTCATGGAAAGCTGCTTCTTCTGCAAAAACATATGAGGTACAGCGTGCAGAAAGTTTATATGGAACTTATAAAACTATCCAGAGCGTTAATTCTTTAACAGCAGAAGTAACAGCAGGGGCAGAAACAAGCAAATACAATAATTACTACCGTATACTGGCAATAAACGGGACAGAAGCATCTGACCCTTCAGAAGCAGTTTCCCTTGAAACAGAGATATTTGGAGACCATACAATATTTTTTGCACCAACAGATAATATAAAGCAGGTTGATAAAAAGATAAAAGAAATCTTTGACAAGGGAAATGATTTTAAAAATGATGCACAGTTTAAAGGTGAACAGTGGCAAATTTACTTTAAACCAGGGGATTATACAGAAACTGCATGTATGCAGCTTGGATTTTATACGTCCTTTAATGGGCTTGGCAAACTGCCAACAGATGTAAGGCTTAATAATATCTCAATACCAGCATATCTTCCAGGAGGTGAACTTGGAGGAAATGAAAGAAATGCAACTTGTAACTTCTGGCGTTCAGCAGAAAACCTGTCAGTTATTAATACAGGGAATGAACAAGGAAAAGCGCCTGGCAAGCCAGGAAGCGCTGAAAACTGTTACAGGCCTGACAGCCTTAACTGGGCAGTGGCACAGGCTGCTCCTTTAAGAAGGATATATACAGACAGGCATGTTGCATATGACTGGAACTATGGCTGGGCAAGTGGCGGGTATGTTGCCGACTGTGTGATGGAAGGAAAAGATGATAACGGGGACGGTGCAGGGACATATCCTGGGCAGCAGTTTTTTACAAGAAATACAGAAGTAAAATATAATACTTATGGCACAACTTTAAATAATTTCTTTATGGGTGTAAAGGCGGCTAATAACTTAAGTGCAGAGGATGGCAGCGGGGAGGCATTAAAAAATAACAATGGCTTTACTAACTGGGGAATTCCAGGAGTCCCTGGGCAAAATGACAATGGCAAAACCCCGCAGCAGGTAGTTACAGAAATTACAAGTACGCCAAAGATAAGCGAAAAACCTTTCCTGTATTTTGATAATGGGGAATACAAGATATTTGTGCCAGGCATACAGGAAAATACAGCAGGTGTAAGCTGGGGCAGCGGCAAAGAAAATAATGGTATGGGCAAAGGAGCAAGCCTGCCTCTGTCAGAGTTTTATATTGCAAGTCCATCTGACAAAGCAGCAGATATTAATAAACAGATTGAAAGCGGTAAGAATATTTACTTTACACCAGGTACATACCACGCAGAAGTACCAATCTTAGTAAACAGGGAAAATACAATATTACTTGGGACAGGAATGGCATCTGTTATACCAGATAATAAGGAAATGGCAATGAAGGTTAGTGATTTAGACGGCATACGTATTGAAGGATTAATATTTGATGCCGGGCTGGAATCAAAATACCTGTTACAAGTAGGTGATGAGGGTGTACATACAGACCATTCATCAAATCCTATAATTTTACAGGACTTATTCTTCAGGGTAGGCGGGACAACAGATGTGCTGACAAAGGCAGATGATGCGCTGGAGATTAACAGTGATGATGTAATAGGAGACCATTTCTGGATATGGAGGGCTGACCACGGCGCTGGTGTTGAATGGTATGGCAATGAATCAAAACATGGCCTTATTGTAAATGGCGATAATGTAAACTGCTATGCCCTGTTTAATGAGCATTTCCAGGAATACCATACATTGTGGAATGGCGAAAATGGTGCAACATATTTTTACCAGAATGAAACATGTTATGACCCAATTTCACAGGAAGCATGGATGTCACATGCTGGCAGGACAAAGGGTTATTCATCGTATAAAGTAAGCAATGATGTTAAAAAACACTATGCAACAGGGCTTGGGATTTATAATGTATTTATATACACAGGGCCGGCATATGATTCATCAGGAAACGGAATTGAACTTGATAATGCAATAGAAGTTCCAAATTCACCAGATGTACTGGTTGAAAATGCATGTATACAGACATTTGCACAGGATGACAGCAGTCTGGTAAAGATTAACCATATCATTAATGGCGTTGGCGGAAGTGCAAGCAGCGGATACAGCCAGAAAACAGGCATAAGCGGTGAAGGATGGTCAAGGAAGTTTTTGCTCTATTATAATGATGGAATGGCAGTTTATGGAAAAGAAACAAATCCATTAACATTTGGCAAAGACAGCGATGAGAGAGGTTACTTTATAGGGCTTGAAACAGAGCAGAAGATATTAGCACCAGAAGATGAAGTTATATATCTTGACAGGCTGGATGGGCTTATAAAAGAATTATCTGGTTATATAGAAGAGTATTTTACTAAGAAAAGCTGGCAGAATGCAGATGTTGAAAATACAATAAACCAGGCTAAAGAAGTAATTAAACAGGTACAGGAAGCTGCTTCTGGAAACAGGTCTTCAAACAGTGCAGGTTTAAGGAAGGCAGCAGGTGAGGTTTTGTTAAACCAGGCACTTGTAAGCAAATTACAGACACAAATTAACAAAGCATGTACAAAACTTGAAGCAGCAAAGGAAAAACTTATCTATATCAGACATGCAGTTAATATGCAGCAGGTATGTGAAAAAGAAATATCAGCAGACGATTATGAGAATAATAATGAATGGAAAAAATACCAAAATGCATTAGAAACCCTTAAGGAAATACTGGAAAGGCTTGAAAATGAAGACCCACAGACCAAAAAAGAGGTGTATGCATTACAGCAGGAAATAGATGAGGCATACAGGGCTCTTGGTGAAGCAAGAAAAGGGCTTACTGGCAAGGATTATAATACAGATATTGATTTTTCAAATACTAGTGCAGATACCAGTAAACTACAAGAATTATATGATAAATACAAAGAATATAAAGAAACAGATTATACAAGTGAAAGCTGGAGTGCATTTGCCAGTGCGCTTGCCAATGCTAAAGCACAGTTAGAAAGCGCTGCAATAGCATCAAAAGAAGATATCCTTAAAGCCTGTGAAGCACTGGAAGAGGCAGCAGGAAAACTTGTAAAAAAGAATAATAGTAATAACGGTGATGATGATAATAATGGCGGAGATAATAATAACAATGGCAATAATAACAATAACAGCGGCGGCGGTACAGGAGGCAGCAGCTCTGTTGACAAATGGCTGGAATCAATGATTATTAGTGCCATTGCAAACAGCGGGGCTGATGCTTCACAGCAAGATATAGATGGTATTATAGATGCAATAAAAGATATTTCAGATATTAAAACAGACCTCGCAGAAACAGAAGGCAGGGCGGATATACTGCTTGCATTAATAGAAAGCCTTATTAAAAATACAGGCAGTACAAATGCAGTAAAAGAAATAACACTGGATAAAACATCAGTTACACTGGATAAAGGCAAAAAAGTTACATTAAAAGCATATATCCTTCCAACAGATGCACCTAATAAGACAATTATCTGGAACAGCAATAATACTTCAGTTGCAACTGTAACACAGAAAGGTGTAGTAAAAGCTGTTAAAAAAGGCACAGCCAGAATTACAGCAATAACAGCAGATGGTTTAAAAAGGGTTTCATGTAAAATTACTGTTAAAGTACCAGCTAAAAAGATAAAACTAAACAAAAAGAAAGTATATATTGCCAAAGGAGAAGCTTTGCAGCTTAAAAGTGTTATGACACCATCTTCTTCAACAGATAAAATTAAATGGAAGACTTCAAAAAAATCTGTAGTTTCTGTTAAAAATGGTAAAATTAAAGCCAAAAAAACAGGGACAGCAGTAATTACCGCAACAACTTCAAGCGGAAAAAAAGCTTTATGTAAAGTATATGTTACAAAGAAAGGTAAAAAAGCAGCAAATGACAAATTAAAGAAGAAGAAAAACTCCAAAAAATAAAAGGCAGAATAACCTGGTAAAAAGCACCAGTATTAAAAGGGCAGGACTTAACGTTTTGCCCTTATTTAACAATGAAAGGGCGGTGTGTGGTGTATGAAAAAAACATCCAATTATATAAACAGAAAAATATTACCATTAATACTGGCAATGGCAATGATTATAACAGCAATGCCATATATTACGGCTAGTAAAGCATATGGCGCAGAACATAAAGGAAATCTTATAACAAACGGAAATTTTCAATATGGATGGGAAGGCTGGGATACATATTTTAATGAACAACATAGTGGTTCTGCAAGTATAACATCTAATTTCCAGGCTGCTATTAATATAGACTTTTTTTTAAACTGGTATACAGAAGAAGGAGACCAGGGGCCAGTTGACTGGTCAGTACAGCTTACACAGAAAAAAATTATGGTGGAAGCAGGGGAAGAATACAAACTTAGGTTTACAGCGTCTTCAACTGTAAAAAGGCCAGCAGCAGTTACAATATCATCTGGCGGCAACTTGCAAAAAGAACATATTATACTTGGCAGTGAAGAAAAGGTATATGAAATAAATTATAAAGCAGACGGGGACTGCCTGGACTTGGGATTTATGATGGGACAGTTTACAAAGGAACAGTTTCCAGAAATGCCTTATACCACAGAAGAGTTTGAAAAGCATAGTATTTATATTTCAGATATAAAACTTACTGGAATTAATGATACAGAAGCAGACAAAGAAGAACCTGGCATTACAGGTGCTGAAGATGGCAGGGGATATAGAGTCCCAGTATATATTAAAGTAAATTATAATAAACCATATAAACTTGAACTAAAAAAAGACGGAAATGTAATACCATATAAAGAGGGTACACAGATTACTGCAAATGGCAGTTATACTCTTAAAGTTACAGATGAAGAGGATAAAACAATACAGAAAGTTATTAACTTTTCTATAAATATTGGCATTGATTATAGCAAAGAATGGGTAGTTATCTATAATAAAGCTACTAAAATGGTTATGGAAACGGGAGGTTATTCTGGCACAACATTAATCCAAAACACATATAAAAGAAGGGCATCACAGTTTTTCTGTATAGAAGAGGCTGGGAACGGATATATAACACTACATGCAATGTCATCAGAAGGCATTGCAGGCATAGAAGATAATGGGACATTAAAAATAAAAGAAACAGATAAACCTGGTGACAGCCAGTTATGGAAGATTGACAGTTCTGTACCACAGGGATATGTAAGGCTGGTTAATAAAAAATCAGGCCAGGCAGTTGATGTACCTGGTGCTTCCAAAACAGAAGGCAAACTTCTGTCAATGGCAGATAAGAGCAGTAATAATGATGAAGGACAGCAGAATAATGATGCACAGAGGTGGGATATTATACGGACTATAGATGTAAAAGAAGCCATCGAAGGCAGAAAAACTGATGTGTCAACAAAAGATAAATGGAAAACCAGTGCTGTTATTACACCTGTTGTTAACGGTTTAAACCCTGCAGGGGCTGTTACAGCAGAATTTTATCCGCTGGAAGGTGCAAATACATACAGTATTTATTTTGACGGCAGGAAAGAAGCAGAAGTAAGCATGGAACAGCTTAAAACGGCAACTGTAAAAGATAACTACATGCTTACAGAAGAGGGGACAATAAAGGTATTTAAAGCAGCATATAGTACAGAAGTTAAGAAACATACACTTTATATACAGACAGATACAGGTGTTAAAACAGATGAAACTAGTTTCTATATTTCCAAAAAAGGTGCATGCTGGGGGACGCTGCACCGTACTGAAGATATGGATATAAGCTGGTATTATAACTGGTCAGAAGAAGAGTCAGCAGGAACAGACAAATATCTTGAATTTGTTCCTATGTTGTGGGGCAACTATGGGAATGGCTGGCTGGAAGATAAACAAAATAAAAGATATGGAACAGTGCTGTCATTTAATGAACCAGACTGGTCAGACCAGTCAAATGTGCCAGTTACAATAAAATCTGCTATAGAATGGACCGAACGTTATAATAAGGCAAATGGTACAAACATAAAACGTCCTTTATCTGTAGAAGAGTCCTGGCAGGCATTTATGAATTCAGGGCTGCGTATTGGTTCACCAGCGACAGCCATTGCCCCTCCTTACTGCAATGGAAGTGTTACTATGAATGAAATTGACGGGCCTGACAACTGGTGGTACGATTTTATGGACTTAATAAAAGCCAATAGCAGTAAAGGCTGGGATTATGATTTTGTAGCAGTCCATTGTTATAATGCGGCATGTGATGCAAAAGGTTTCCTTAAAATGGTAGATGATACCCATAAATTAACAGGAAAACCTATATGGATTACAGAATTTGGTGTTGCAGAATGGAATGAGAACAAACGCTGGAAAGGCGGTAATGCAGAAGCAGAAAGAAAGATTAAGAACTTTATGTCAGAAGTAATAAAAGGGCTTGAAGAAAGGGACTTTGTAGAACGCTATGCATGGTTTCCATTCAGCCCGCAAGATGAATATGGAGGAGCATCGGGAATATTTGAATATGAAAATGGCAAGCTGACACAACTTGGAAAACTGTATAAATCATCCGGTGTACCAGAAGGATATGACCCTGCAAAGAAAGGGCAGAATAATACCAGCACAGATAATGGCAATACAGACGGCAGCGGTTCTGGAAATAATAATGGCAATAACAATAACGGCAATAATAGTGATAATAACAACGGCAACAATAATGGAAACAATACAGGCAATAATAATACAAATAATGGAAATAATACAAACAATGGAGATAATACAGGATATTTAATGGGGCTGCTACAGGCATATATTATATCTTCTAATTCTGGCAAACAGAACAATGAAGCATATAAAATAATAAAAAATTACCTGGATAACGAAAAAATACAAGCAGAAGAACAGAAAAAACAGGTAGATGCCAAAATTTTAAAATTGCAGGAACTATTCTTAGAACTCCTAAAAATAAAAAACAACGCAGGAACTAATTAAAAAAACCTGCTATCAGTAAACATAATATAAAAGTAACAAACACAAGCCAGAAAATAAATAATGGAACAGTTAAAGGCAGAAAATGCCTTAGAATGGGTAAAGTGCCTTAATAACATAGGCAACAATGGCAGCAGAGGGTAAAAGCTCTGCTGTTTTTTGTTTTAATTATATGGATGGCAGCGTATTTTTAAAATATTTCTTGACGTTTACTGGTACAGGGCGTATTATATATGACTGATATTACATTTTAAGTCATAGAAAGGAGAAAACTATATGGCGAGAAGTTTTACAGAACGGGAAAAAGAAAATATCAGAAGAAATTTGCAGGAAGCCTGTAAGCAGAGCTGGACACAGTATGGCTATAAGAAAACAAGTGTTGATGACCTTTGCAAACAGGCAGGAATCTCAAAAGGGGCGTTTTATCTTTTCTTTGAATCGAAAGAAGCTCTCTTTTGTGAGGTGTTGTGTTCCGTGCAAGAACAAATCTGCAATGCGGCGCTGGAGGTAATCAGAAAATACAAAGAGAAGCATGGTGTTGCTGAAGCCTTAAAGCTTATTTACCGGGAATATGATAAAAACAATTTTTTGTACAATCCGGACAGTACAGACTTTACAATTTTGATGAACAAGTTATCAGAGGAAGAAGCAAAAAAAATCGAGGAATCCAATTATATGAGCCAGCAGATTTTTTTAAGCCAGCCGTATTTGAAATTTAAAGTTGATGCGGATTTAGCTATGTCAGTTATTTATTCTTTAATTATGAATATCAAAAATAAAGATATTCTTCCGTATAACCACATTGAAACCTTTGATTTTATGGTTAGCAATTTGGTTGATAGTTTATATGAATAGCAGGAGGTAGAAAAATGCAAAAAAAGAAAACAGAAGTTATAAAAAAACATATATAAGAACTAGAATATCCATAAACCGTGATGGCATGGCAGCCTTTATGTTTTGCCTTTTTTACCAGAATATGCACAATGGTGTTTCTGGTATTAGTCCTGTCCACAGGGAATACTAAAAAGATGGAGGGCGTACCAGACGCCAAAGCGCTTAAATATAAGCATGGCAGGAGAAAATCTATGCTCCTGCCAATATATATCTAATTTTATCCCTATTTGGTATCAATATTATATATAAAATTACTCCTGGCTGCATATTCTGTCAATTTCTTTGATTTCTTCTTCTGTAAAAGAAGAATTTTCTGCAACAGAAATATTTTCAAGGATTTGTCCAGGTTTTGAAGCACCAATAAGCACAGAACATACACCATTATCGCGCAAAATCCATGAGAGTGCCATTTGTGCAAGAGTCTGTCCCCTCTTTTGTGCAATGCGGTCTAGTGCAGCAATCTGTAAGAGCCTGCTCTCTGTCAAATCAGTTTCATGAAGGAAACGGTTATCTTTTGCAATACGGCTGTCCTCTGGAATTCCAGTAAGGTACTTATTAGTCAGCATACCCTGCGCAAGCGGGCTGAATGCAATAATGCCAATACCTGCTTCCTGGCAGAACTCCTTTACACCATCATTTTCAATTGTGCGGTCAAAAATTGAATACTTCCTCTGGTTTACAATAAATGGACAATGCAGTTCTTTTAATATGTGCAAAGCCTTTTCTGTATTTTCCTTGTCATAATTAGAAACACCTGCATAAAGTGCTTTACCACTTTTTACAATGTCTGCCAGGGCCTGCATAGTTTCTTCCAGAGGTGTTTCCTTATCCATGCAATGGTGGTAGAAAATATCAACATAATCAAGT
Organism: uncultured Lachnospiraceae bacterium; assembly: GCA_910579085.1. GTDB lineage: Bacteria > Bacillota > Clostridia > Lachnospirales > Lachnospiraceae > Butyribacter. The sequence continues at coordinate 41,664 of CAJTRU010000026.1, forward strand.
TTCATGCGTTTAAGGCTCTGGTCGAGGCTTGCCACCAGGTATTTCCTGCTGCCGCCGTATCCATACGGGCCGTCCCACATATCAAATCCAGCCTTTGTAGTAATAACCAGCTCATCACGGTAAGGACGGAAGTCCTCATCCATTATTTTACCAAAATTACTCTCTGCACTTCCATATACAGGGCCATAATTATTAGCAAGGTCAAACTGTGTAATACCAGCATCAAAAGCAGTCCTTAGCATTTGTTTTATATTATCATAATTATCCTTGCTTCCAAAATTATGCCATAACCCAAGGGATACAGCAGGGAATTTCAATCCGCTATTTCCAACGTGGTTATATTTCATTTCTTTATATCTTGATGGTGCTGCTTTATAAATATTTGCAATATCTGCCATTATAAATTTTCTCCTTTTATATCCTATAAATTTGTGTAAATTTATTATACTTTTAAATGTATATTTATGTCAACGGAATAGCATATAATTTGAAAAAATTGCACCTTTTATTAAAAAATTATCCGTTTTACTACACCCTGGCATGCCAGATAAAAATCTATATTTGCAACTGGGAGTTGCCAAAAAGCACTTTAAGGTTGGTGGCAGATAGTATTGTTATTTTGTATAATACAAATTAATTAGAGGAGGTGTGAAAATGAAATTATCAGAAAAAATTATAGAACTAAGAAAAGCAAACGGAATGACCCAGGAAGAACTTGCATCAATATGTAATGTTAGCAGGCAGTCCATATCTAAATGGGAAGCTGATATTGCATTGCCAGAGACAGAAAAACTATTGTTACTAGGAGAAACATTTCAGGTATCTATGGATATTTTGTTAAAGGATGAATTGGCATTAAATGAGGTTAAAGATGTTCATGTATGTGGTAATAATACAATCAAAAAAAAGAAACAAGAATTGTATGAGGGAATATTAATTAAAGAAAGTATAGCAGATGATAGCATTATTGATTATCTTAATATTCATAAAATTGAATTATGGAATACTGGCGGAAAACCAAAATATTGGACTGCATTGTTTTTTACAAGTGATAGAAAAGATTTTCCAGAACAGATTTCAAAAGTTATGCTGTCTGGTTTTGATACAAACTGGAACTGGTTTGTTGATTTTAAGGCAGGCAATGAAAAGTATATTGTATTTAAAGACAAGATTTTAAAATACCATATTGGAAACCAGGCTGAAAAAGAGTATGTATGCAATGAGTGCAGGAAATCAGGTATTTCTAATGAACAGATGAACTGGCCGGAATAGGAGGAATTATGAGAGTATTATTAACATCAGCAGGTTTAGAAACTGAAGAAATTAAAGAGTGCTTTATGGGCATGGCAGGTAAAGATATGTCTTTAGTAAAAGCTTTATTTATCCCTACAGCGGCAATAGATGCAGATGCAATAGAAGTTTTGCCAAAATGTATGAATGATTTGTTAAAATGCGGTATCCCGGATAAAAATATTGATGTATTTGATTTACATGCAGGAATTGGGTTTGATGAGCTGCAACAATATGATGTAGTATATTTGTGTGGCGGAAATACACATTATTTGCTTGAAAGAATTAATGCTACAAGTTTTGATAAGTCTTTAATAGAGTATATTAATGACAATGGCATGGTAATAGGAGTAAGCGCAGGAAGCCTTATTTTTTCTAATAATTTAGAGAATAATTTAGGTTTTATAGATACAAAATTAGACGTTCATTGTACAAAAGGGGAAAAAAGGGGGAAATTGGCATATCCATTAAAAAATAATGTAAAACTTACAAATACATGTGCGCTTGTTATACGGGATTTTCCGGATGGTATTGAAATAATTGGTGAATAGAAAGAGGACAACATATTTCAAGGATTTAATGAGTCTGCCATACTGTATTGGATAATAAGCATTTTCCAAATAAATTAATTGAAGCTTTTAACAATACAAGCTTATTAGAAATCCAATGTGAAAAATATAAAAAGGCATATTATCCGGATGAAGATATTGTTTTACAAAAATGGTTAGAGCGTAAAAGGATTTATTTTTATAAAAGAGAAATTTTAGATTATATTTTCTGTGCATTTGACAGCATAAATGAAGTATATTTTATGTTGAAGGAAGCGTTATAGTTACTTGCCAGGTCTAAATAATAGAAAAACCAGTGCCAAGTCCGCCTGATTATTGGTGGCCTTGGTATATTAATATTTAAGCAGTTTATCTATTTCTAAGGCACATTGGAAATGTAGCCGTGGTGTTTATCAATAAATTTATAGAAGATGGTGCAAATTGGTATATACAGATGGTTTTGAGGCTGTTAGTGAATAAGCAGCGTCTGGGAGCAGTTTTTGTGAAAAATAACTAAAAAAAGCTTTATTTATTTGTAACATTATGGTAATATAACATTAATAAATAGCTTTTATATATTATTTTTATAATACATAATTTACTAAAAATAAATATTTGAGGAGGAGTGTAGATGGGTTTAGAAAAGGTTTTGCCATATGAAAGGACTGGTAATAGTGAAAGTGACGTTACATTAATGTTTTTACATGGCTCAACAATGTCAAAGGGAGGTTTGTCCCCTTTTGCAAGTGTATTTGTGGATTACAACTGTATTGTTTTTGACCTGGCAGCACATGGGGAAGCTGGCGGGGAAGAACCTGATGCTATAAGCGGGTTTGCGGAAGATGTGGAATATTGTATAAACCAGTTAAGAGAGCAAGGTGTAGTTAAAGAAAAGGTTATACTTTTAGGTTATTCAATGGGCGGGGCAATTACATGTGAAGTTGCCATACGCGGCAAAATAAGCCTTAATGGTATTGTTTTGTTAAGCAGTGGTGCTGATTTGAATAATTACACACCATTAGTGGACGGGCTTAAACCAACACCTGCGGAAGATTTTAAGACAGAGATGATTGTTGATGCTTTATATGGGCCAGATACATCTGAAGAAGATAAAAAGCGTATGAAGGAACTGTTTTTGTCTACAAAGTCAGCAGATATAACAGGTTATGCAGATTTGATGGTGTCAAATGCTTATAATAACCTTGAAGCATGTAAAAACATTAAAATTCCTGCACTTATGGTACATGGAAGTGATGATATAATTGTTGAACCTATGGCAGCTATTGAAACATGGAAGGCTATTGAGGGCAGCCAGCTTCTTATGGTTCCGCTTAAGGGACATGGTGTAATCTTTGAAGATACAGAATATATAAAGGATAAAATTATTTCATTTATAAAAGTGTGTTCTTGAATTATACACAGTATAAATCAGGCAGGCGGATAAAATATAAGGCAGGCCAGCCACATTTGGCGTGTATTACCAGCCATTATTGTAGCTGGCTTTGCTGGTTTTTATGTTTATGGTTTTAGCTGGCATGGACAGCCTGTACAAAAGTTTTATAATTAAGGAGAAACTAAAGTATGCGGACACAATCAGAAAATAGTGGAGAAAAACTTATAAATAATATTTTGTTTATTTATATTTTAGGTGTGGCAATATCTGGTTTTAGTTTTGTTATGCTGTTTTTAAATGGTGGCACCAGGGAATTTATTTTTCTATTGTCTGGCTTATCAGCCATTATTACAAAGATATTTGAAAAACCACTAGGAACAAATGCAAAATATGTATATGCATGTATTCCGCCAGTTATTGGTGCAATTACCTGCGCTGTATGTAATACTGATACAAGTGGCAGTTATGTATGTATTACACATTATTATTTTGTGGCAACATTACTGTTAGTACCATATTATTCACAAAAAGTTTTAAGGGTTAGTGTTGCTGTAACAATTATATTTAATGCAGGCATGATGGTTTTATTCCCGGCAGGTTTTTTAAAACTCCATTACCCTATTGGCTGGATTTTTACAGGTATTGTATATATTATTCTTTTTGCTGCATGCAGTTTTATTGTATACCGTACTACGGAATTATTTAAAACTGTGGAGAAACAGGGCAGGGAGGCAGAGGATGTTTTGCATGATGTGCAGGCAGCATTTGACAGCCTGGAAGAGTCTTCTGGAACAATATATAATTCATTGCAGGAGTTTGAAGGCAATACAGAAGAAATTGCTGCTTCTACACAGCAGATTAATGAAAGTGCTGATGCACAGATTGGTGAGGTAGAGAACAGCCTTACAGTTTTTAATGAATTAAATGATAAGATTTTACAGTCTGAAGAGAGGGTAAACCAGACTGTAGAAACAATAAATAAGCTGAAAAACAAAAATGATGAGGGTCTTTTAGTAATACGCGGGTTATCAGAGAAGTTTGAGGAAAATATCCATACAACACAAGTTGCGGCAGATGGTGTTTATGAACTGTCACGTAAGTCAAGTTCAATTGGAGGCATAATTGAAAGCATACGTGAAATTGCACAGCAGACAAACCTGCTTGCGCTAAATGCGGCTATAGAAGCAGCAAGGGCAGGGGAAGCTGGAAAGGGTTTTGCGGTTGTAGCAGATGAGATTAATTCTTTGTCTATGGAGTCTTCAAATGCTACTAGTAAAATAGATGCTATATTAAAAGATATTATTGAAACAGTGGAATCTACACATAAAGTTATGGAACAGAATAATGAAGTGGTAAATGTTTCAAGTGTAAGGCTTGAAGATACAGTTAAGATTTTTAAGGCAATGCTAAAATCCTCAGAAGAAGTTATTGATATTACAGGAGTGTTAAAAACTGAACTGGAAGATATAATTGTTATAAAAGAACAGCTTTTAGGTGTTATGAAGCGTGTGGATGACAGTTCAAAGAACTTTATGGCTACTACAGAGGGGATTAGTGCATCTACAGAAGAACAGGTTGCAGGCCTTGCTAATATAGTTAAGACTATGAAAGATATGCAGGCAGGCATGGAAAAGCTTTATGGTGTACTGCATAATGGAAAAGAAAATAAAGAGCAGCCATCTGCTTAATAATATCCAGTATGGTAAAGTACCATAGCAATGTTAGTTGTGCTGTGGTACTTTTTTTGTTTGTCGGCAGGCTTGTATCTTTAAAACTTGTGTAACTGGAAGTAATTTAATATTGTTTTTAAGAATAAATTTATATATACTTTAGCGTGTTGCATCTCTGAATATACAGACAAAGGGGGAAATGCCATGCGTGGAATAAATACACAGACTAGAAAAATCAGGAAGAAAGTTTTTGAGGAAGTTGCACGTGCTGCTTATAGTGGCGGGGACAATGCCAGCATAAGCCACGAATTAGAAGAAATACCATATAAAATAACACCTTCTGACGTGCCTGTCTACCGTGAAAGCATATGGCGCGAAAGGGCTATTGCCGCTGAGAGGGTACGCCTTGCATTAGGGCTTTCATTAAGGCCTCTTGACAGGCCGGTCCATACTACAGAAGGTTTTGAATACAGCAATATTTCAGAAAAATATTATGAACCTCCTCTTATGCAGGTTATTCCTTCTGCCTGTGATATGTGTGAGGATAATAAAGTTGAAGTTTCAAATATGTGCCACGGCTGCGTTGCCCATCCATGTATTGAAGTCTGTCCAAAAGATGCAATCTCAATGGTAAATGGATATGCATTTATTGACCAGGAGAAATGTATTAAATGTGGCAAATGTATTAATATCTGTCCTTACCATGCTATTATTAAAAGGATAAGGCCATGTGCAGAAGCATGTGGAATTAATGCAATAGAAAGTGATGCACATGGGCGTGCAAGGATTAATGAACAGAAATGTGTATCATGTGGCCAGTGCATGACAAGCTGCCCGTTCGGGGCTATTGCTGATAAATCACAGATTTTCCAGATGATACGTGCAATACGTGAAGGAGATGAAGTTATTGCAGAAATTGCACCAGCATTTGAAGGGCAGTTCGGGGCAGATATTACACCTGCACAGGTAAAAGCAGCATTAAGTGACTGTGGTTTTAGTGACGTTTATGAAGTTGCACTTGGAGCTGATATAGGTGCTGTTTCAGAAGCACACCACTATGTTAATGAAGTTGTAAACGGGGAACTTCCATTTCTGCTTACTTCATGCTGTCCTGCATGGTCAATGCTTGCCAAAAAGTATTTTCCAGAAACAATAGGCAGTATTTCACAGGAGCTTACGCCTATGGTTGCTACTGCAAGAAGCATTAAAAAGAAACATCCTGGTGCAAAGGTTGTATTTATAGGGCCATGTGCTGCTAAAAAACTTGAGGCGTCAAGGCGTACAGTCAGGAGTGACGTGGATTTTGTTATAACATTTGAAGAACTGGATGCTATTTTTAAGGCAAAAGATATAGATTTTAACAGATATGAAAAAGGGCGTTCAATGCATGATGCTACGGGTGCAGGCCGTGGATATGCAGTATCAGGCGGGGTATCAGAGGCTATAAAGAAATGCATAGATGAATATTATCCTGGAACAGAAGTAAAAACTGAACATGCAGAAGGTTTAAGCGAGTGTAAGAAAATGCTGCTGCTTGCCAAGGCGGGGAAAAAGGATGGCTGTATGATTGAAGGCATGGGCTGTCCTGGCGGATGTGTGGCAGGGGCTGGCACTATACTTCCTATATCTAATGCCAAAGCGGCTGTAGCCAGGTCAGTAAAAGATTCAACAGAAAAAGTACCTCCAAAAGATTTACTTGAAATAAAGCTTGACTAATATACTTTAGAAGATATAATCTAACAAAGGGTTCCTGGTGGAGAAGTTTCCATACGGAAATTTTCTGCCAGGAGCTTTGTACATATATAACTTGAATAAATTAAGGAAGGCAAGGTAAATTTATGTTAGAAATCTTGAAGTCAATTTTATTTGGAATTGTGGAAGGTATTACAGAATGGCTTCCAATAAGCAGCACTGGGCATATGATACTCCTGGATGAGTTTGTAAAGCTGGATGCATCAGAGTCATTTATGGAGATGTATCTTGTAGTTATACAGCTTGGCGCAATACTGGCTGTTGTAATATTGTTCTGGAGCCAGGTATGGCCATTCTGCCTGCCGCAGAATAATGAAAGCGGTGCAGATGGCATTATGGGATATGTAAGAAAAGATACATTTATAATGTGGTTTAAAATAGCTGTTGCGTGTGTACCAGCAGTAATTATAGAGCTGGCAATGGGTGACAAGCTTGAAGAAATGTTTTATAATTACCAGACAGTTGCAATTATGCTTATAGTTGTTGGCATAATTTTTATATTTATTGAGAACAGGAATAAAGGGCAGGAATCAAAAGTAACATCAATATCAGGTATTACATACCAGACTGCTTTCCTTATAGGCGTATTCCAGCTTGTGGCGGCAGTATTTCCAGGCACATCGCGTTCAGGTGCAACTATTATAGGCGGGCTGGTGCTCGGGCTTGCAAGGACAGTGGCAGCAGAATTTACATTTTATCTTGCAATACCAGTTATGTTTGGTGCAAGCCTTATAAAAGTATTGAAATTCGGGCTTTCATTTACCACAGGTGAAGCTGTGCTCCTTTTAACAGGAATGGCAACAGCATTTATAGTGTCACTTTTTGTTATAAAATTCCTTATGGGATATATTAAAAAACATGATTTTAAAGTATTCGGGTGGTACAGGATTATACTAGGTGTGCTTGTGCTTGGGTATTTTATAGTTTTTTAATATTTAACAAGTTATCTTGTGTTTGTGTTTTTATATAGGCTTGCTAACGGACGGTTTTTAGTGCCAGAGCCAGAATATTCCGTACAGGGGCACGCTTCCGC
>CAJTRU010000027.1:0-13243 GCA_910579085.1 uncultured Lachnospiraceae bacterium
AGCGGAAGCGTGCCCCTGTACGGAATATTGTGGCTCTGGCACTAAAAACCGTCCGTCTTACAAAAACACAAGATAACTGTAAATTATCCACCATATTATGGAAGTTATATAGAAATTTATAATGGTATTTTTTATATATCTGGACAGATTTATTGTATATATCCAGGTTTTACCCAGTTTCCATCTGATTTTTTGTGTTTCCATGTATCGTTTCTGCTATTATAATTTCCAGCTATAAGATACTGCCATTGGCTTGCGGTTTTTAGTGATTTATAAATTTTATCCAGCCCTACACGCTGCCTGTTATGGTCTGGGTCGCCAGAGTCTGCCAGAAACACAGTGTCATTTTCTTTATTATATGAAAATATTGTCACATAGTGTCCAGGTGTATCTGTCCAGTAGCATCTGGAATTATTACTGCTTATAAGCACTATGCTACATTCTGCTTCTGATATATGTTTTCTGAAAGTCTTGTAACTGTCTGGTTTGAGTTTAAGGCTTGTACTAAAACCAAGCTTATTAAGTGCAGTATCCATATAATCCCATGCAATAGCACCGCCTCCGCCATATCCAGTATTATTTCTTGTAAAATTGTACATATCAACAGGGTTACACTGGTATGTGCTTATGGTTGAATATACATTGGCAAGGCAGCACAGCCCGCAGCCAAATCCTCCGAATGAACCACCATCATAAAATTCTTGTCCCCATGAACCTGACCAGTCAATACGGTTTTCCCATGATTTAGGGCCTTGTAGAAATGTAAATATACTTTCTTCACTATATACAGGATATTCTTTTATAACAGGGTGTTCTTTTTCTGGTGCAGGGGTTAATACTATTATTTTTTCATGTGACGGCTTTGGCGAAGCAGTAACTACAGCCATTGTAGTTACCGCTCCGCCTATATTAGTTTCTATATATAATTGCCTTATTGTGTATACAGCAGATATTATTACCAGGATAAAGTTAATTCCAGCCATTGTATAAACTATCTGCTGCCGGTTTCTTTTTATTATTTTTTTAATTTTATGGCTCATACAGGTATTTCCTAAATATTTATTTCAACACTTGTAGTACCTGCTTTAGCTTCTGCTGTTTTGCCATATGCTGTTACCTTAAAGTTTTTATCTGTAGCAGCATAAGAAACTGTAATTACATTGCCATTCCTTGTTGCAGTTATATCTGTGATTTTATTGGATTCACTGTCATAAATAACAGTTTCTGCTGTCTTGCCATCTTCAAGGCCATAGATAACAGCTTCTGCGTTATCCAGATAGTCATATACAACATCCATGTCAAAATCACCAAATGTTATAATGCTGTTTGGACGTACAAGTATTGGTGTCTGGAAATAATCACATGTCTTTGAGTAGTACCTGCCACCCTCATAAGTTTCGCCACTCTGGATATCTGTCCATGTGCCACAGTCTGGCAGATAGAATTCTGCTGTACCAGCTTCATTCATTACAGGTACTATACACAGGCTGTCACCAAGCATATATTGCTGGTCAAGGTATTTACATGCTGTTTCACCTGTAAATGCAACTATCATTGAACGCATCATTGGGATACCTGTTATATGTGTCTTGTTTGCCTGTGCCCAGAGGTAAGGCATAAGGCTGCCCTTAATATTTACATAGTGGCGCAGTACATCACATGCTTCATCGTCATATGCCCAAGGCACTCTGTAAGAGGTTGAGCCATGCAGGCGGCTGTGTGTTGAAAGGCATCCAAATGCACACCATCTCTTATAAATATCTGCTGGTGCTGTTGCTTCAAACCCGCCCATATCATGTGAGAAGAAGCCAAAACCTGATGAGCAGAGTGATAAACCGCCATGAAGTGTTTCTGACATAGCAGAGTAATCAGCATAACAGTCACCACCCCAGTGTACAGGGAATTTCTGTCCTCCAACAGTAGCACTTCTTGCAAAGAGGCAGGCTTTATCTTTGCCGTAGTATTCTTCCAGTGCTTCAAATATTACTTTATTGTAGAGGTATGTGTAGTAATTGTGCATCTTAACTGGGTCCATGCCATTATAATATGTGCATTTTGTAGGAATTCTCTCGCCAAAATCTGTTTTTATATTATTAACACCCATATCAAAAAGTGTTTTTAAAAGCCCTTTGTACCAGTCACATGCTTCTGGGTTTGTAAAGTCAACTATTGCCATGCCTGGCTGCCATAAATCAGATTGGAATACGCTTCCGTCAGGGTTTTTAATAAAATATCCGTTCTCTTTTCCAATGTCAAAGAGTTTTGACTGCTGGCCAATATATGAATTAATCCATACACAAATTTCAAGCCCTTTGTCATGCAGCCTTTTAAGCATACCTTCAGGGTCTGGGAACATATCCTTATCCCATTCAAAGTTACACCATTCGTATTCTTTCATCCAGAAACAGTCAAAGTGGAATACCTGGAGAGGTATTTTCCTTTCTGCCATTCCGTCAATAAAGCTGTTTACTGTTTCTTCATCATAGCTTGTTGTAAATGATGTTGAAAGCCATAAACCAAAGGAATAAGCAGGAGGAAGTGCAGGCTTTCCTGTAAGTGTTGTATAGTTTTCAAGTACATGTTCAAGGTTGCTGCCGCCAATAACAAAATATTCAAGCTGTTCACCTGGAAGTGTAAATGTAACTTTTGAAACTGTATCAGAGTTTACCTCAAATGATACTTTATCTGAACTGTTTACAAATATTCCATAGCTCTTTGATGAAATATAAAATGGAATATTCTTATAACTCTGGTCTGAACATGTACCGCCATCATTATTCCATGTTTCAACTACCTGTCCATTTTTAACAAACGGGGTAAATTTCTCACCAAAACCATAAATACATTCGCCAATATCAGTTTTTAACTGTTCCCTGATATATGTTGTATGGGCATCCTGTGGATAATTAAAGAATTCATCATCTTCCTGCAGGTTCAGGCGTGCATTGGCCGTAAACTGGCTTTCAGAAATTATTGAAGTTGACCTCCATGCACCGCCTGTAAGATATTTGTCTTTATAATAGTATGCAACATCCCATTCATCACCAGTTTTGATAACAAGCTTTGTATCACCTGTAACCATTATCACTTCGTCTTCTGTCCTTGTAATGGATGGTACATAGCCTGTGTCCTCATTAAGTTCAAACTGTGGTATATTATCAAGGCCGCCCCTGTAGTGGTCAATGTGTACTTTAATAATATTTTCAGAAGTAGAAGTATAAGTAATCTCAAGGTTAGGGCCTCCAAGTGTCATGCCCCTGTGCTTGACAGTGTATGGTGTAGCAAGCACCTTAATTGAATTTGCTGTTGTTTCTACTTTGTATGCCTGTGAAGCATAATTTACATTATAACCTTTTTTGCTTAACCAGAAACCATCTGCTACCTTCATTGTAATCTCCCTTCGTTCTTAAAGAATTCCACAAGTATAAAATAACTTCCTGTGGGTTTGCTGTATTAAAAATTTTGTTTTCCTGTCTTTTATGGTTATAAGTATACTGCTGTATTTGGCAGGCGTCTATAATTATTAGCATGATTTTTAACACTATTTTGATGTTTTGCAAAAACTGTGGGTCAGTTAGCTGCTGGATTAATGCTTGTTTTAACCTGGTCTGTATATACATAGGCATAGAAATCCGTATAATACATATTTCCGCCGCTGTTGTCTGGGGAGTTTTTAATATCATAACAGGCAAGTTCCAGTCTGCATAATAATGCATATTTCCCCGCCTTAGTCTGTCCTTCGCTTATCTTATGGGTTTCATAAGCATCTATTACAAAATTATTAGATACACAGTATTCTGCCGCAATAGCATACATAGTATTATCAAGTATTTCTGTATCTATATCAGGTCTTTTATCAAGGGGAACTTGATTTAATTGCAGTATTTGCATGTTCTGGTACTTGTTGTACCAGTCTGTATCATTGGTATTAATTTTGGCATTGTAAACACGGCATAAATCATATTCATAATAATAGGTTTCATCCCTGTCAAATACGCCATTAACTGCAAGTATAATAATTAATGCTGCCGATATGGCAAATGCGCTGCATACACGTATTATATGCCTGCGCCGTTGTTCTTTTTTAAACTGCCTGCGCCTTTTTATCTCAGCTTCATCAGCAAGGCCAGCCTTGTCAATTACATTCCATGAGAGTTTTTCATTAAATACCTGGTTTTTATGTATACCTGCCTTTATGCTGCACATCCATACAATATCATCCTTGCTGGCATTTTCTAATACATTATCAAGCCATTCACGCTGTTCTTCTCTGGTAATTTTATTTTTATTACTAGATAATCCCATAACAATCCCTCCTTAATTTTTCTAATGCACGTTTTGCCCTTTTTTCTACTGCATTTTTGGTAAGTCCAAGCCCCTTGCCTATTTCTTTGGCAGTCATGCTATAATAGTATTTTTGTATGATTATTACAGAGTCAGGCTCACCAAGTGCCTTAATTGCTTCAAAAACCATGTGGTTTTGTTCTTTTCTTATAACTTCCTGTTCGGAAGTGCCAGAAGCAGGCAGCAGGTTTTCGCTTTCTTCCCACTGGATATATTCTGCACCAGGGCTTTTCCGCTGGTAATACTTTATAATTTTGCGGTTAGTTATAATTAGCAGGATTGTTTTAATACTGCCTTTTTCTAAGTCGATTTTACTACGGTACTGGTAAATATCAAAAAATATATCACTAACACATTCCTCTATATCTTCCCTGCAAAATTTGCCAGAAAGTTTCCCATATGCAACAGACCATACAAGGCCGCCATATATATCTGCCAGTTTCCTTATTCCGTCCTGCGGTGAGGTGTTAAGAAGCAGAAGCAGTTCTTTATCATCCATTTTTTATCCTTTCATCTGCCAGGAATAACCCTGGCAGTATAGCAAGGTTTTTTGTATTTATAGTATTATTGCCATATTTTATATTAAAACCGCCATAAAAAAACAGGTTTGTGGCAGATAAGGGAAAATTTATAATCCGGACTGGGTTTTCTCCATAAATAAAACCCGCTGTTACTTTTTATTATAGTAAAAGCGGGTTGCCTTTTATTAATTATACTATTCTGCCAAAGCTGCTTTTAACACTTCTGCATTTTCTTTCATTAAACTATAGTAAGTTACACCATTGTCAAACTGTTCTTTTGTAACATTATGGCATGTGTTAAACGTCATAACTTTTGCACCTGTTGTTTCTGCTATTGCATCTGCTACTTTAGGGCTGGTAAGTTCAACTTTTAATATAACATGTATATTTTCATTTATTGCTTTATCTGTAAGAAATGCTATTATATCTGCACTGGGTTCAGTTTCGGAACTGCATCCTGCAAATGCAGCATTATAATCCAGGCCATATTCATCTACAAAATATCTTAGCGGAAACCTGTCTGCAAAAAGAAGGTGTTTTTTACCAGAGGAATTTACAATTTCCCTGAATTCATTATCAATTTCCTTAAGTCTGTTAATATATTCCCTGGCATTTTCCTGGTAATACTCTGAATTGTCCTTATCTGCCATTGACAGGATATCTGCAATTTTTGAAACGATTTTAATAGCATTAACTGGCGAAGTCCATATATGCTCATCAATTTCCTCGGCTTCACCGTTATCTTCAGTTTCAGAACTATGGTTATGGTCTTTATGCAGCCCTGTAACGTCCTCCTCTGTTACAGTTTCTACATAATCCATCATTTTTTCCTCTATAATATTTTTATTTGATGCTGCTTCAAGAACCTGGCTGGTCCATCCTTCCGTTTCACCGCCATTATAAATAATAATATCTGCCTTTCCAATATTTATCATATCAGAAGCAACAGGTTCAAATGAATGGGTGTCCATACCTGCTGGTACAATTAGTTTTATATCAGCTTTATCACCTGCAATCTGCCGTGTAAAATCGTAATATGGGAAAATAGTAGTTACAATACTTAGTTTACCATTACTATTGCCCTCTGTTTGTGTATTATTTTTTCCGCATCCTGTAAAAAGGACTGGAAAACATAGTAAAAGTAGTAATATTTTAAGGGCATAAATGCTTTTAATAAAAGTTTTCATTGATTTCCTCGTTTCTGGTTAATATTTTAACCGTTTTATTTATCATAAAGGCATTTGCTGCATGTACCATAAAACATTGTCCGGTGTGGGTTTACATTAAAGTTGTGTTCTTCAAGTACATGTGAATATAAATCTTGCATATGGCTGCATCCCATATTTGTAATTTTGCCACAGTTTTCACATTTTAAAAGAAACTGGCAGTTATTTTGTGAAATGTCATCATGTATATACTGGTAACAAGCACCACTATTGCCATCAAGTACAATTTTTTGTACAATACCTTCTTTCTGGAATTTTTCAAGATGCCTGTATATAGTAGTAGTACCAACAGGTGTACCTTGTTCTTTTAAATGTTTTGCAATCTGGCTGACAGTTATATATCCGTTTTTATTATTTTCCATAAAGCTAAGGATAGCCTGCTGCTGTTTTGTATGGTATGAATTTGAAGAGTTCATAGTAAATGCCTCCTTTGATTTTGAAAACCTTTTTCATTTTAACAGAAAGAAAATATTTGTCAATTTGTCCAACAGGACAATATTTATTAAAAGTACACTTATAAGTGCTATATTTGCAAATTATGGATATTATCAGTAAAAAATTTTAAAAAAGTGCTAAACTTTTTTAAAATTAGGACGAAATACTTTACAAGAGTTATATGTAGTATAGATGGATTTTAAAATGCAGAATTAGCTCAGCAGGCTGGTATAACCAGTTACTGCAAATATACCAGGAGCAAGCCCGTTAATAACAAGGCCTGTTCTTGCAAATGCAATATAGCTGCAGGATATATACATATATAAGGGGATGCAGACATGCAATTTATGCAAGGTGCCGTACCACCTTGTGCAATTGTAGTGTGTACATTGCCAGATATACTAGTATATATCTGGGCTGTTTGCATTATGCAGGATGCGGGTGATATATACCAGGGTTTTTACTAATACTTTTTGGGCAAAGAGTTTTAGTGGCGGGGATGCCAAGGGGCATTGGCATCTGGAGCATATACCTTTTATCCCTTGCATATATAATTATTGTTATATTTTTACACCATAAGGCGTAATATTCTTTTACAGGTGAAAGGGCATCACCTGTATAAAGTATCAGGACATTAGAGAATGGCAGATTAATACAAGAGGCATAATAGCATACATAGTTTGCCTGGCTGTGAGGGAAAGGTGCCAGTCAGATTATACATATATTATGTTTTATGTATTGGTTTATGGTGTGGGCTTTGGCTGGTATTATTGCAGCCTGCTTATATGTTATAGGGCATATGCATTTTATTAGTCCATTTAATGTGTTTTTCCGTATAGCTCTTTTGGATGGAGAATACTATTTCTATTATATTATACATATATAGAAGTATTTTATCCAGGCCAGGTGTCTGGCTGATGGATGGATTAACACAAGGACGTAAAACATGTAAGGTAATTACAAGGAGGTATTCATTATGAAGATTAAAAGAGTATTACAGGGGACTGCTTTAACAGCCCTTGCAGCCGCAGCATGGATGGGCGCTGGCTCTGCAGATGCATCAGCAGCAGCAACTGCTACAGGAATTACAGCAGATGCTAATGGTAACTATGTATTAAATGTTACAGGTACTGGCAAAGAAGTTATGGTTGGTGTT
The DNA here is from genome assembly GCA_910579085.1 of uncultured Lachnospiraceae bacterium. GTDB lineage: Bacteria > Bacillota > Clostridia > Lachnospirales > Lachnospiraceae > Butyribacter. Next base: position 7,683 of record CAJTRU010000027.1, read on the forward strand.
GCAAAGGTTAGCAAAACTGGTGTGGCAAAAGTAGCTTCATGGGATGTATATGATGGAACAAGTGCTGCTGTTGATTTATCAAAATTAAATCCTGCAGTAGATAATTATATTGCAATTAAAGACAATGATGAGCAGGTAACATTTATTGGAATTGCTGCTGCATCAAAGAAGAATACAATATCATTTAATGCTGCAACAGGAAAAATAGAAGAAGTTAAAACTAAAGTTGGCACAACTGATGGAACTGCTGCACAGGTACAGTACAGGACTGCAACTAGTAACTGGTCAGCTTCTACAGCTTTAGCATCTATAGATTTAACAAAACATCAGTACCAGGGTGCTACATTATATGTGAGGATTCCAGCAGATTCAACACTTGCACCTGCAACATCTAAAGTAACATTTGAAGACAATGATTATAATGTAGAAAATAAGGGAAGCCTTCCAAGTAAAGAAACAAAGCTTAACATTGCTAAACAGGCTAATGGCCCAGCAGTTGCTTTAGACTATACAAAGGGTACAGCAAAGGTTAAAGCAAAGACAGAGTACCGTGTTGTTGGTTCTTCTATTGCATCAGGTTCTGCAACAGAAATAGGAGATACAGCAGCTGTAACATTAGATGTAGCTAAGGAAGTTGCTTCTAATGATACTGAGGCAGTATTAGAAGTACGTACAAAAGCTAAAGTAGATAGTGTTGCTAAGAAGTGTAAAGCTGCTTCTAAGTGGACACGTGTTCTTATAGAGAAGCCTAAGGCATTTACAGCAGTTGCTGGTACTATTAACAATAGTGGTGCTGCTACAGCAACAACTGGTGATGCTCTTGCTACAGTTACAACTGGTGGTGCTACTACTATAAAAGTAGAATATCTTGTTAAGAAAGTTAAAGGTAATGATACTAAGACAGGTGTTAAGATTACAAATTCATCAGCAATTGCTTACCAGTATTATGTAGGAAGTGCAGAGCCAACTGCTGAGACATCTGCAAAAGATATTAAGACATTAAAAGCAAAATCAAGAAATGATGTTGTAGCTAATATCACTACAAGTGGTAGTACAAAGGTTTACATCCGTGTAGCTGGCGATAAGAAAGCTAAAAGATGGGTTGGACAGTGGGCAGAACTTGTTACACTTCCTGAAATCAAATAATTAGTTTTTGATAATTATATTTTGATATCTGTACTTTAATGTTGCAGAGATTGAAGGTATATTAATTAAATATTTTAACCAGGCAATGGTTATTCTATATTTAAACCAGGAGAGAGGATTGTTAAAACGGTCCTCTCTTCCTGCATATATAAAAGTTTAGTTTTTTGCAAAAGATATGTTATGCCCAGCTTATTTGTATGCAATGGTAATGACAAACGAGATAACATAGAAATGAGGAAAAATTAGATGAAAAGAAAATATTATTATTTATGTTTATTAATATTATCTATAACCAGTCTGGCTGGTTGTACCAAAGAAGAGAATAATAAAGAAGTTACAAATGTAGTAAATGTAATATATAATATGGATAGTGGTTTTCTTGAGGGTGAAGGTGTAAATTACCAAATAGATGATAAGAATGCAACTGTTGCAGGACGCTGTGACATGGATATAGAGAATATAAAAATTCCGGACACAATTAATTATGAAGATAAAGATTATCCTGTTGTAAAAATTGCAAGCAGTGCTTTTGAGTCAGATTTAACCCTTGTAAATTTTACAGTAGGTGCAAATGTTACAGAGATTGAAGATAGTGCATTTTATTCATGTGATACATTAAAGACTATTAATTTAGGAAATTGTGTAAATAAAATTGGTAAAGATGCGTTTGGTGGTTGTTCTGAATTGAATGAAGTAAAAGGGACTGGTGCATTAACTAGTATTTCAGATAATGCATTTAGTAACTGTTTTTCATTGGAATATATTTTTATATCTAAAACTGTAGAGAGTATGGGAGCTGAGATTTTTTCGGATTGTGAAGCACTTAAAGAATGTAAGCTGGAAGAGGGATTGTCCTTTATTGGCCAGGGAATGTTTACTAATTGTATATCCCTTTCTGAAATTACATTGCCAAAATCTATAACTACTATTAATGAGGAAGCATTCTGGGGATGCAGTGCTATGGAAAATATAGAACTTCCAGAAGGGATAATTGTTATTGGTGATAAGGCATTTTATGATTCTGGAATTAAAACATTAAAATTACCAGAAGGTATAACAAATATTAAATTTGATATGCTTGATGGAATGGCTGATTTGGAAGGTATTACTGTACCATCATCAAAAGAAGATGTTTATAAGGAACAGTTTGAAGAATATGGAATTGATATAAAAACTTACTAAATATTTTGCAGGCTATTTACATTTCGTGGTAATATGCCGAAATTATATTATAGGAATTTTTATAATATTTTAAGTTGAAGGGGGTAATGTTATGAGGATTAAAAGGGTATTACAGGGAACTGCCTTAACTGCCTTAACAGCAATAGCATGGTTTAGTGCTGGTTCTGCTGGCGCATCAGCGTCTGTTAGTATCCAGGATGTTGTATTTGATGAAGAAAATATAAGTCTGGAGGTACGGTTTAGTGATACAGAACTTATGGCTGGAATAGCTAAGGTAGATAAGAACAAAAAGGCAAAAGTTACTGCATGGGATGTATATGAACCAGCAGAAGGAACTAGTACAGGTAATGCAAAAATAGATTTATCAAAGCTGAATGTTACTAAGGATAATTATATTGCATTAATGACTAATGATATGCAAAGTCCACTATATATAAAACTTGCGGCGGCTGCCAAGAAAAACAGGATAACATTCCGTGGTGATACAGCCAGAATAAGCGATTTTAAGGCAGATGGAAAAGTTGTTGAAGAAATAGATTACAGAAGGACAACAGATGCCTGGGGAGCAAGTGGAAAGGTATCAGAATTAGATTTTTCTGGATACCAGTACCAGGGGGCTACATTATATGTAAGGGTAAAAGGAATTAATAAACTGGAGGCTGCTAGTGATTATGACAGTATAAAGGATGGACAGGTAGGCGTAGTTCCTGCTGGCAGTACAACGGAAGTTAATGTAGATGTGTATAATGTAGGAAGCCTTCCAGGAAAGGAAACCAAGCTGAATATTGCTAAACAGGCTAATGGGCCTTCTGTTCCGGCGGATTACACAAAAGGTACAGTAACCATTAATAAAAATCTGGAATACCGTGTTATTAAGGAGTCTGGTACTGCTACCTATAATGCATTAGGCTCTAAAGAGGTTAAAACTGTGGCAGGGCTTCTGGAGGCAACAGCAACAGCGCAGGCAGAGGATGTGGCAGTATTAGAAGTGCGTAAAGCAGCAATAACAAACGGAAAAGGTAAATGTGCTTCTAAATGGACACGTATTAAAATAGAAAATCCAAAGGAGCTGGTACTTGGTGCTAATACAAAAGATATAAAGGATGCAACTATTGAACAGCCAGTAACTATTTCGGCATCTGCCGGGGCTATTATGGAAGCAGGTTATAAACTTAATGGCAAGCAGACTGAGGTTACACATTTAGTTCTTACAAGTAAATGTGAAGATAATTATGAGTATTATATAGGCAGTTCAGCCCCTGCAACTGGTGACAAAGCTATAAGGCCGATAAAGAAAGGCAAGGTAATTAATATTAAACAAGCAGATGTTAGTGGAAAGAATATATATATCCGTTTAGCTGGTGATAAAAAAGCTAAAAGGTGGGCTGGTGCATGGAAACAGGTTGGTACTAGTATTACCGTTCCAAGTGTTGCAGCTTCTAAGTAATAATCTGGGTACAGATATCCATTTGACAGGTGTATTATTTGGTAAAAGTTAATTAAAAGGGGGTAATATTATGAGGATAAGGAGATTATTACAGGGAACTGCTGTTACTGCATTATCTGTACTGGCATGGGCTGGTGCTGGCTCTGCTGATACATCAGCAAGTATTAGTGCAAGTAATGTAAATGTTGATACAAAAGCACAGCAGATTGTTGTAACACCAAATTCAGGTGATAAAGAAGTATTATTTAGCGTAGCTAAAAAGGGCAGTAATAAGAAAACAGGAAAGACAACATTTAAAATGTCTGCCTGGGATGTGCATGATGTAAATGGTTCAGGCAATATTACAATGGATTTATCTAAATTAAATGCAACTAGGGAAAACTTTATTGCTGTTATGACAGGTGATATGGATAAACCATTTATTATTAAAATTCCGGCATCAGATAAAGTCAATATTTTAACATACAATGCACAAAAACATGAACTTGAATTTAAAGCTGGGGATAGTAAAAGAAATGCTATAGCAGCAACTTCTTTTGAATACAGGACTCCAAGTGGAAAATGGTCAGAGAAGCAGAACCTGGATAATGGCATAATTAAAGATATTTTTGAAGAATACCAGTACCAGGGGGCATCATTATATGTAAGGACTTGTAATGTACAGGAAGAACTTAAAGCTGATACTTACTATTCTAATGTATATGATGCAAGCAACCTTGATAATAAACTTGATGTATATGTTTCTGGTAAACTGCCAGGTAAAATATCAAAGCTTAATATTGCTAAACAGGCAAACGGTCCTGCTGTTTCTGTACAGTATACGGCAGGAACTTTAACACTTCCAAAAGCTGCTGAATACCGCGTACTTGTTAAGGGGCAGGGTAATTCATATAGTTTTAAAGAGTTTGATATTATAAAGGATGGGCAGGTAACTGGAAAGGAAACAGTTGTATTAACAGATGAGACAAAGACTACAAAAGATGTCAGGATAGATACAATACTTGGGTCAAAAGATAATCCTGCGACATCGGGTGCAATAGGCGTATTAGAAGTGCGTACTAAAGCAAAAGAAAATAATTCTTCACCTAAGAAAGCTAAGTGTGCATCAAAGTGGACACGTGTAAACTTAGAAATTACAGCACCTCTTACTGATGAAGAGCTTGGCGGTGCTGATATTATAGCAACTTCAAGTGCAATAGGTGAAGCAGTTAGCGGCGGTGCTGGTGTTGCAAATGCAGTAGTAATTAAAGATGGCAAAAAGGTAGTATCAGTACAGTATGGAGATTCAAAGGAAACAGATGGAACATGGAAAGGTACAATCAGGTTTACTAATATAGGCGATGATGATTACCAGATTATAGCTTCAAAGGAAACAGATATTACAAAGTTAGGTGATGGAGCTAAAACACTAGCAGCAGGAAATACATCAACTAAAATAGTTAATTTAACTAATGTAGAAGATGGAAGCTATATTTATATACGCAAGGCTGGAAACCAGAGTAAGAAGAAATGGGCTGGTGTATACAGGCTGTTTGGAAGAGCTGATATTCCTAAGAAATAATGTAGTTTTATAAGCAAAGAATAAGTTATTAAAGGCAAAGCCAGGCTTTGCCTTTTTGCTTTTCTATAAAACAGATTAAGAACTTTGCAAAAATATTGAAACAAAGTATTATATATGATATGATTACAGACGGAAGCAACCGTGTTACAGGGTGGGTTGGCCTCATTCAATAAAAGAATGGGGGTGATGCCTATGAAAAATCATTTTGATTTTAAAGATTTAATG
>CAJTRU010000027.1:13251-43149 GCA_910579085.1 uncultured Lachnospiraceae bacterium
TTGTATAGGTAATCAAGGATTTTTCAAGAATTGTATGTAAAAGTATTGAAATGAAATATTAGCTGTGGTATGATTACAGACAGAAGCAACCGTGTTACAGGGTGGGTTGGCCTCATTCGATAAAAGAATGGGGGTGATGCCTATGAAAAATCATTTTGATTTTAAAGATTTAATGACCTTCGGGTTATTTCTTCTGGCATTGCTTACATTCGTTTTTACGTTTTGTAAGTAAGCATACATAGCAAAACCACCCTGATACTTTGGCCAGTAGACGGGTGGTTTTGCTATCAACTATATGGCCAACCCCTTGTGGGCAGTTGTTTTTTATGGTAATAATATAACATATTTTGTATAGGTAATCAAGGATTTTTCAAGAATTGTATGTAAAAGTATTGAAATGAAACATTAGCTATGGTATGATTACAGATGGAAGCAACCGTGTTACAGGGTGGGTTGGCCTCATTCGATAAAAGAATGGGGGTGATGCCTATGAAAAATCATTTTGATTTTAAAGATTTAATGACCTTCGGGTTATTTCTTCTGGCATTGCTTACATTCGTTTTTACGTTTTGTAAGTAGCCATACATAACAAAACCACCCTGATACTTTGGCGAGTGGATGGGTGGTTTTGCTATCAATCATTACGGCCAACCCCTTGTGGGCGGTTGTTTTTATGATAATAATATAACATATTTTTTCTAATTATTCAAGAATTTTTAATCCAGTTATTTTGCCAGGTGCATAAATATTTTGTAATATTATTTTGTATTATTATTCTGTAATATTATTATGAATTATTATCTTAATATTGTTCTTTTTATATTAATCAAATTTTATATTACCTATATCCGTTTCTATGGTTATATTGTATGTGTCTGATGAGCCTGGGGCTTTCTGGTAAAAAGACCTTTTATGTTTTTCTCCATTAACCTTTATAGAACCAAGGTCAGTTGACATGTCAACTGTGTAATTGGATATATCAATTTTGTTATTGTATAGTTCAACATTTCCAACGTCATTGTAAATTTGCATATCTTTAAATTCACATGTTGTAATGTCTATATCGCCAGTATCTGTTTCAATATTAGTTATTCCAAGGTCTGATGAGCTAGTTTCAATATTTCCAACATCACTTTCTATTTCTGAGTATTCAAATATACAGGATTTTATTTCAATATTTCCAACGTCAGACTCTGTTTTGAAGTCCTTACATTCTGTATTGTTAATATTAATATTGCCAACATCTGTTGTAATATCTGTGCTTTCCAGGACAGTCCCAGAAGGGATTGTAATTGTCATGCTACATTTATAGTTAATATGGTTTCTTAACCATCCCCTTGCTGATTCCTGTTTAACATCCAGTGTATTGCCAGATACCTCGAATTTTGGTTCTCTGTTTTCCAGGCAGTCATATTCCAGGTGGAATGTTTGGCCTTCTGTAATGTTAATATTCATTACATCTGTATCAATTTTAATTCTGTTAAATGAATTTATATCTTCAGAGTATGTTACCTGGTTACGGGAACTGGAGCTGTCACCGCCAGTAATAAAATTGAAAAAGCCTCCCAGGCCAAATCCAATCCATCCTGATATATGGTAAATAGAGCCCGCAATTATACAAAAAACAGTGACCAATGATAAAATTGTGAGATATACAGTCTTTTTCATAGTAACCCTCCCTTAATTATTAAAATTTAAAATAATATATGTTTTCTATTAAGTGTATTTAATTATTGTTTTTTAAATGTACTGTTTAGAACACCACTGATTATTCCTGCTATTGGCCATATAATCCATGTATAATGCCAGTTAAATGTCAGGAAACTCCAAATAAGATACAGGCATGTGACAGTCTGCCAGTATACAGACATAATTGCCGCTGCTGATGGTGATATATATTTAGTTTCAGGATGCTGTGAAGAGGCATAGTTGCCACTTACAGTGGAGGCATCATTCAGCTTTAAGATGTTTGTGTATGAATTGTTTATGTTATATGATAATACAATCATAAATACACCAATTGCAACAAATACAAACAGTAGTACACCTGCCATGTCATCTGTATCAAAGCCAAAGAAAGATATATCTAATTCATCAATTATAGCAGCAGGCACAAAGCTTATTGCACAAAGTACGATACCAACGGTCATAAGCAGTGCATATGTTGGATTATAGCGTTCTTTCTGGTCGTTTACATAGTTAGTGGTTGCAAAATCAATAGTACAAAGTTCTTGTTTTAAAAAGTCCCAGCGGTGCATTGTTATGGAAGAATGTACAAATAAAACTACTGCTGTTGCTACAAATGCCATAAGGAAAAGCAATCCTGCCAGGCTGGAAAAGTTTACCGCTTCGCCTAAGATTGCGCCTATAGGGCTGCTGATGCATAAAAATATACCTAAGGAAATTTTAAATGCATAATTTGAGTTTGCATGGAGGTATTGTTTGATTTCCTCCATAGTGACTTTACGTCTGGTAATGTCCTGTGTTCCAGATACTACACTGCGTATGCCAAGGTCTTCAGAGATTTCGTCAAGGTTGCCAAATTCTGCTATTACTGTTCCTACGGCTTCATTGTCGCTTTTGCCATCTGCTACAAGTTCATTATATTTATCTTCCATCATCTGCCATAATTCATTTTTGGCACGCAAAACTTCCGGGGTGTTTGGAAGATTGGCAAACATTGTTTCAAGATAACTCCTTATTACTTCCATAATTGTCCTCCTTTAAAATAAAATTTTCGATTACTTCTTTTGTTAAGTTCCATTCGGCACATTTGTCTTTATAATACTGGTGTCCTGCGTCCGTAATACGGTAGTAAGTCCTCCGTTTTCCGCTTCCCTCTTTATCAGAAGAAAAGGATTCAATATATCCATTCTTTTCCATCCGGGTAAAGGCTGAATATAAAGTTGTTTCCTTAATAATATATTTCTCTTCTGTTAAGGTTTTTATTTGTTTGGATATTTCATACCCATAAGATGGATGCTGGAGAAGAAGGAATAGTATTATAGTGTCATTGTAGCCACGGATTACATCGCTGCTTATACTATTCATTAATTAATCCTCCTTTCATACGGCTGTCGTAACAACGGCTGTCGTTGTTACGGCTGTCATTGCTACGTCTATCGTACTATGTTTGATGTAGTAAAAATAGCATATATTTTCAGGTGTGTCAAGTAGAAAAATAAAGATTTTTTTCTGGAGATTTTTTTCCAGGACTATATTTAAAAACGGCTTTTTATATGATATATTATAATTAGTTGTTATTTACTGGAACCGCTGCGTGCGGTATGGAGGATTTGTATGGAGCATGTAATTTTAGTTGTTGATGATGATAAAAATAACCTTATGCTGGCGCAGAAAATATTTGGAAAGAATTACAGGATTGCTGCTGCTACGTCTGGAATGGCAGCGTTTAAATATCTGGAGAAGAAAATACCTGACCTTGTACTTCTGGATATAAATATGCCGGAAATGGACGGGTTTGAGGTTATGGAGCGTCTCCAGGGGGATGAAGTTTACAAGCAGATACCAGTTATTTTTCTGACGGCAGATGATGACAGTGATACAGAGACCCGGTGTTTCAGGGCTGGCGCACATGATTTTGTAAGAAAGCCTTTTGTGGCTGATGTTGCGCTGAGCCGTATAAACAGGGTATTGGAACTTGAGGATTACCATAAAAGGCTGGAAGTAATGGTTGCGGAACAGGCGGAGGAAATAGAACGCAATTCGCAGAAAATAAGCAGTATGCAGGAACAGGTTATTATAGGCATGGCAAACCTGATTGAACTGCGTGATGACAGTACAGGAATGCATGTTAAGAATACTAAAAAGTATGTCGGGATGATTGCTGCAAAGATGCAGGAGGACGGGCTTTATACGGATATATTGTCAGACAGTTACATTAAAAATATGTGCAAGGCAGCACCATTACATGATATTGGTAAAATCAGGATTTCTGACCTTATCCTGCAGAAACCGGGAAGGCTTACAGAAGAAGAATTTAACGAGATGAAAAAACATACTGTTTATGGAAGTGATATCATACATGAGATTATGGGCGGGCTTGAGGATGATAAATACATAAAAATAGCAGCAAATATAGCACGTTACCATCATGAGCGCTGGGATGGGACAGGATACCCGGAAGGGCTTTCTGGTACAGATATACCTTTATGTGCAAGGATAATGGCATTTGCTGATGTATTTGATGCACTTTATGCAGAACGCTGTTATAAGAAACCAGTAAGGCCTGTTTCAAAGGTTCTTGGGATAATACAGGAAGGAAGGGGGACACAGTTTGACCCTGGTATTACAGATGTATTTCTAAGCCTTGAAGGAGAATTAAAGAAGGAAACAGGGGAAGAACAGGGGGAGTAAGTTTGCAGGAAGATTTTAATAAATATGATGAACGTACAATAGAAAGAAAAGTATTAACAATATACATGATATTTGTTGTACTGATGTTTGTAACAGAGGTATCAGCTTATGGTGATGCCAGCTTTATAATATGGACATTGCCAGAAGTGGTGACATGCTGGGTGGTTTATTTTATAGGAATTAAGGACAAGAAATCAAGGGCGTACATATATACAAGCATGGCACTTGTTTCATTCTTTGGATATGGTGTTGCTGCTTCTTCGCTTTTTTCATTGCTTCCATCTTTAGGGGTTCTGCTGGTACTTACAGGGCTGTTTAATATACCAGGGCTTCTTGGCATGGTATCTGCGCTGGCACTGGTACTGGCGGCATACCATGCCTTTATTGTGCACTCATTTGATATTACAGGCAAGGGTGCAATGTACAGCCTCCAGCAGATTATACCAATGTTTATAATGATTTACCTTGTATGGTTTCTTATAAAGAAAGACTTTGTTATGAACAAAATGCTGCTGGAAACTATAGAAACACTGCGCCAGGCAGAACATAGCAAAGATGAATTTATGGCAAACGTATCGCATGAAATAAGAACACCTCTTAATACTATATGTGGCATGAGTGAGCTTTCACTGCGTGAGGAACTGCCCCCAGGCATAAGGGAAAATTTATTTGATATACAGGTTGCTGGCAGGAATTTGCAGTCAATAGTAAGTGATGTACTGGATTTTTCAGAGCTTGAAACAGGAAAACTTGCAATTGTGGAGGAGAGTTATAATTTCACATCCATACTGAATGATGTGCTTAATGTTGCGATTGCACAAAATGAAGAAAAGAAACTTGCAATTGTGGTAAATTATGATGTAAACCTTCCATGCGGGCTTGTTGGTGACAGTGAGAAAATCAGGCGTATTTTTGCAAGCCTTGTAAATAATGCAATTAAGTTTACAGAAAGAGGATGTGTTACAATTTCTGTATCAGGAAGAAGGGAGGATTATGGAATTAACCTGTGTGTGAATGTTAAAGATACAGGGGTTGGGATGTCACAGGAAGGCATTGAGAAGCTTTTTACTAATTTCAGCCAGGTGGATACAAGGAAAAACAGGCAGCAGACAGGAATGGGGCTTGGAATTGCAATAACACGTAAAATAACAGGTATGATGAAGGGCTTTTTAAGTATAAAGAGTGAAGAGGGGGTGGGTAGTGAATTCCAGTTTGTAGTCCCACAGAAAGTTGATGATGATAAACCTGTAATTGAATTAAAGGACAGCAGCAATATAAAGGCGGCCTGCTATATTAACCAGGAGAAGTATGGAATGGCTGAGATAAGAGACAGTTATATGGACTGTATTAAAAATATTGCAAAACAGCTTGAACTTGATTTTACAATATGCCAGAACCTTCCAGAACTGAAAAGGCGTATTGAAAGAAGGGGGTTTACCCATTTATTTATTACTGCTGATGAGTACAGGGAAGACCAGGTGTTTTTTGAAGAGATTGCAGAGAAGATAAATGTTATTATTTTTATTAACCGTGAAGAAGATATAGGGATTAGTGGTAAATTCCTGCGTATTTATAAGCCTTTCTATGTGCTGTCTGTTGTAACAGCGCTAAATGGTGGCAAGATGGTACAAAGAATTGATGGAAGCCATTATATGGTTCATAAATTTACTGCACCAGAAGCAAGTGTGCTTGTTGTGGATGATAATGTTATGAACCTTAAGGTTATGGAAGGGCTGCTGCGCCCTTATAAGGTAAAGTATTATACAGCAGGAGGCGGCAGTGAAGCGCTTGTAATGCTTGACAGGATGTATTTTGACATTGTATTTATGGACCATATGATGCCAGGCATGGATGGTATTGAAACACTGCACCATATACGTGAGAAAAATGGGAAGTTTTTCCAGAAAGTACCAGTGGTTGCACTTACTGCTAATGCAATAGGAGGTGCACGTGAAATGTTCCTTTCAGAAGGGTTCCAGGATTTTGTGGCAAAGCCAGTGGAAGTATCAACATTGGAACGTGTGCTTAAGAAATTTATACCAGAAGAAAGAATTATTATTAAAACTGCTGAAGAAACAGAAGCAGAAGAGAAAGTATATAAAAATGGTACAGCTAATGGTGGAAGTACTGTGTTAAATAATAATAATATTGCAGATAGTAATAATAGCGGGGCTGGCAGGCGGCAGGGCTTAATTGATATACAGACAGGCATTAATTATTCGGGAGGGGTTTACCAAGATTATATTGATGTTATAAGGCTTTATTATAAGTCAGGCCTGGAGAAAAGGCAGCAGATACAGGAACTTTTTGAAGCCTGTGAGTGGAGTGGTTATACAATTATGGTACATGCACTAAAAAGTACATCGCTTGGCATTGGTGCAAAGGAACTGTCAGAAATGGCAAAAGACCAGGAAAAGGCAGGCAAAGAGAATAATACAGAATACCTGCTTGCAAACCACAACCAGCTTATGGATGCTTATGACATGGTATTAGATGAAATAGCTGCCAATAAGGAGTTTATTCCAGATAAGGGTGGCAGTGAAGATGATGGGTTAAGTATAATAGACAAAGATTTACTGATAGAAAGGCTTGACGGGCTTAGGGAAGCGCTTGATACATTTGAAGAGGATGCAGTAATGCCAGTTATTAATGAACTGTCATTATATTCATATAACGGTGAAAACCTTAAGGACAGGCTGGAAGAGATTTCAGGGCTTGTACAGTCATTTGATTTCTGTGGTGCTGCTGACGCTTTGGAAAAACTAAGAAGGGAGTGGGAAGATGCCTAAAAGGATAGCCAGAAGGGTAAAGGATTATCTTTATAACAGTAATTATGAACTGGACAGGCGGCTGTTTTATCTTATAACAGGTCTTGGGATATTTGCCAGCATAATTGGGATTATTATTGCATTTATTACAAAGGCAGAGACATATAGTATTATAGCTATGTGCCTGTTTCCTGTTGTATTTGCGGTATTTGGGACAACTGCCATAAAGACGGGGTATGTTAATTTCTGTGCAGTGGCAAGTTCACTTCTTATAAATCTTTTTATATTTCCAATGCTGTTTTTAACAAGTGGTGGTGTTGATGGCGGGCTTAGTGGTTTGTTTATACTTGGGCTTCTGTATGTTTTTCTTATGCTTAGGGGGATAGCGTTTTTTATTATTTTGGTATTGTCAGTTGCAAGCTTTACTGCATGTTACCTGTTTACATATTATAACAAAGTATATGTGGAAGGGAATAGTGCAAGCCTTGGTATATTTATACATACATTTGTGTGCTTTATGCTTGTTTCCATGGCTATTGGCACACTTGTAAAGTTCCAGAGATGGATTTATAACAAGGAGCAGGAAGCCAGCAGGCAACAGCAGATTGAGCTTGAAGAAGCTAACAAGACTAAAAGCCGTTTTCTTGCCAATATGAGCCATGAAATAAGGACGCCTATTAATACTATTATAGGGCTTAATGAAATGAACCTCCGTGATAATATTAATGATGAAGTTGCAGAAAACTGTGTTAATATACAGCGTGCAAGTAAAATGCTTTTATCACTTATTAATGATATTCTTGATTTATCTAAAATTGAGTCAGGCAAAATGGAGATTGTAAACCGGCAGTATGAAACAGGTGCGCTGCTTAGTGAACTTGTAAATATTAACTGGGTGCGTGCATATGACAAGAAACTTGAATTTAAACTTGATGTTTCGCCAGATATACCATCTATGTTATATGGCGATGATATAAGGATAAAGCAGATACTTACAAATATGCTTACTAACGCTATAAAATATACACACAAAGGTTCTGTTACATTGCAGGCAAAGTGCCGCCAGGTTGATAAAGAACATGTAAACCTTATAATATCGGTTTCAGATACAGGGATTGGAATACGTAAAGAGGATATAAAATATTTGTTTATGTCTTTTAAGCGTGTTGATGAAAAGAAAAATGGCGCTATTGAAGGCACAGGGCTTGGGCTTGCGATTTCACACCAGCTTGCAGGGCTTATGGGTGGTGAAATAAAGGTGGACAGTGTGTACCAGCGTGGCACTACATTTACACTTGTGCTTGAACAGGAAATAGTCAGTAAATCACCTATAGGGCCTATTAAGGATATTATGAAAGGCAGTTTCCACAACAGGAAAAAATATAAGCAAAGTTTTGAAGCGCCAGAGGCAAGGGTGCTGGTTGTAGATGATAATGAAATGAACCTTATGGTTGCAGTAAAGCTTCTGCGTGCTACAAAAGTGCAGGTGGAAACAGCTTCAGACGGGCAGGAATGTCTTGAAATGACAAGAAAGAAGTATTACCATGCCATTTTTATGGACCATATGATGCCAAAACTTGATGGAATTGAAACACTTAAGAAACTGCGCCACCAGGAAAACGGGCTTTGTAAAGAAACACCAGTTGTTGCAATGACTGCTAATGCATTTACAGATGCAGAAGCATTTTATAATGCAAATGGTTTTGAGGGGTATCTGGTTAAGCCGGTAAATGGCCCGCTGTTTGAGGCAATGCTTTTAAAGTTCCTGCCAGAGGAAATTGTGGAAGTTTCAGCTACGGCTAAAGATGGGGAAACGGATGAGGCAGATATACAAATGGTTTATGTGCACAATAAAAAGGCTGTATGTATAACAACAGAAAGTGTGTGTGATATACCAGGAGATTTTATGGTGCGTTTTGGGATTTTATGTATATATTATTATGTGCATACAGAGGAGGGGAGATTTAATGATATATGCGAAATTTCCGCAAATAACCTTATAGAATATATTGACAAAGAAAAGAAGAAAGCATATTCAATGCCTCCTTCTATAGAAGAGTATGAAACATTTTTTGCTGATGCTCTTGGCGGGGCACAGCAGGTAATACATATAAGTATGGCAAAAAATGCAGGTAATGGCTACAATAATGCTGTACAGGCAGCAAATGGTTTTGATAATGTCCATGTTATTAATTCAGCACATCTTTCAAGTGGGATGGGCATACTTGTAATGTATGCTGCATCAATGGTACAGGAAGGAAAGCCATTCCAGGAAATAATTGATAAAATAAACCATATTAAAAACAGTATTTCTACTAGCTTTATAGTTGCAAATACAGAGAATTTATATAAGGCAGGAAGGATGAATAAAAATATTAAGGATATATGTGATTTATTTATGCTTCATCCTGTCTTGTCACTTAAGGGAAGCCAGATTGTCTGTAGCAATGTATATCCAGGCACGCAGGAACATGCATATTTAAGATATATACGCAGGCAGTTAAAAGGCAGGAGGAATATTGATACAAGGGTATTATTTTTTACATATGCGGGTTTTAACTATAAGATGAAACAGAAAATATTAAATGAAATAAATAAATACCAGAAGTTTGATAAGATAATAGAACACCAGGCATCAGCCGCTATCAGCAGTAACTGTGGTACTGGTGCGTTTGGGCTTCTGTTTATGAAGAAAGAAAGAGGAAGATTTTTATAAAAGTAATTTCCGTTTTGGAATGGAATAATTTAGTGGAAAAAATCCCCAGGGAGGGCGTTCCCTAGGGATTTTTGGATGAATTAACTTATATTGACGTTGCAAATTAATTTTAAGATTATTTAGATGAAAAGTCAATAGATATAGCTAAATAAAAATGTGACACAAATATGGCATTTGTATAATTAGTTTTAACTTACTGTATTGTTTAACTTTTTAAGGGTTTCCTTTATATCTTCATATTTTAATGCATTGCTGCTAAATGACAATATGGAATGTAATGGTGTTTCTTCAAATACTGCTTTCATTTCTCCAAGTGCCTTTTCATCTTCAGCAGCATTTCCGTTTTTATCTTTATCCTGCCTGCTTTTTAGAAGCATGTCATCAAGCGGCTTTGTGTTATCTGCAAAAAGTTCTACATCTTTACAGGTAGTTGTATCACATGCGTGGAACGGAAGTTTTTTGGATGCTGTGATTTTAACTTCAGCAGTAAATTTTATATCACGTGAAGATGCACCAATAAGTATTCCATATGTCCCGCTCTCAGCAAACCAGTCATTTAATGTTTCATTAAAATATGCGAATGAGCGGAAATCCAGTTCCATACAAATAGTTTTAGTTTCTCCTGGCTCTAAAAATACTTTCGCAAAGTTTTTTAATTCCTTTTCAGGCCTGTTTTCAAGACCAATAAAGTTCTTTACATATAATTGTACAATTTCAGCACCTGCCACACTGCCTGTATTTGTAACATCAACATAGACTTTTACCTTGTCTTTGTCCTGCATTTTAAGTATATTAGGAGGACAGGTATTTGTGTTAACACCATTAATTTCTAACCATATATTGCTATATCTGAAAGTTGTATAGCTTAATCCATATCCAAACGGGAAGAGCACATCCATGTTTCTCTTGTCATAATACCTGTAGCCAATAAATACTCCTTCGCTATAGTGTACTTTGTCCCTGCTTCCTGGGAAGTCAAGGTATGAAGGATTGTCTTCAAGGCGCAGTGGGAATGTTTCAGCAAGCTTTCCAGAAGGGTTTGCCCTGCCAAATAATAAATCCACTGCCGCTGCACCACTTGCCTGTCCTGCAAGGTACATTTCAAGAACTGCACCTGCTTTGCCAAGCCAAGGCATAACAACAGGAGAGCCGTTGTGCAATACAATTACAATGTTTTTCTGTACTTTGTATATTTCTTCAATAAGGTGGTTCTGGCATTCTGGCATATTGAGGTGGGTACGGTCAAAACCTTCGCTTTCAAATGAGTCAGGAAGTCCTGCAAATATTACAGCAACATCCGCCGCTGCTGCATTTTTTACTGCTTCTTCTAAAAGCGCAGTGTCAGTTTCGTCTTTATCTGTATTATAGCCTTGTGAATAGGTATATTTACAGTTTAAGGCATTGGCAGGTTTATGTAGTACAAAAGACTGCCCATCTTCTTTTGAATTAGTTTCTTCACAGGATTTTGAATTAATTGCCTTGTCCAGTGCTTCAAGCGCACTTTCTGTTTTAAAACAGTTAATATGGCTTGAACCGCCTCCCTGTATTCTTGGAACATCTGCAAACTGTCCTATAATGGCAATGTTTTCATTGCCAGATAAAGGCAGTATGCCATTATTTTTAAGAAGTACAGCAGAATTTACAGCAGTATTTTTAACAAGGTTATGGTGCTCTTCTTTATTATAAGATACCTGCTTTTTATTAGTTATGGATTTATCAACTAATTCAAGAACTCTTTTTACGGCTTTGTCAAGCACTTCCATTGGGAGTGAACCATCTTTAACAGCAGCAGCAATTAGCTTATCTGTTTCACCGTGGCTTGAAGGCATTTCAAGGTCAAGCCCTGCTTCAAGTGATTTTATACGGTCGTTCATAGCACCCCAGTCTGTCATTACAAGCCCTTCAAATCCCCATTCGTCACGGAGGACTTTATTAAGAAGCCAGTCATTTTCACATGAATAAGTGCCATTAATCCTGTTGTAACTGCACATAATTGTCCAAGGCTGTGCTTTTTTAACAGTTTTTTCAAATGCTGCCAGGTATATTTCCCTTAAAGTCCTTTCATCCATTTCGGAACTTATGCTCATCCTGCGCCATTCCTGGTTATTGGCAGCAAAGTGCTTAAGGCTTGTACCTGCTCCCTGGCTCTGTACGCCATTAACGTATGCTGCACCAAGTTCGCCTGCAAGATAAGGGTCTTCGGAAAAATATTCAAAGTTACGTCCGCAGAGAGGGGAACGCTTCATATTAATACCAGGGCCTAAAAGTACATTTACATTTTCTGCCTGGCATTCTTCGCCAAGGGCAGAACCAACATTGTAAATAAGTTCCCTGTCAAATGAACATGCCATAGCAGAAGCTGTAGGGAAACATACAGCTTTTATGCTTTCTTCCGCGCCAAGGTGGTCGGCTGTTTCATCTTGTTTGCGCAGGCCATGTGGGCCGTCTGATACCATAGCAGCAGGAAGGCCAAGCCTTTCAACTGCTTCAGTATGCCAGAAATCTGCACCTGAACAAAGAGATGCTTTCTCTTCAATGGTTAACTGGTTTAAAAGTTCTTCGATGTTTAAAGTTCCCATAATAAAAATTCCTTTCTTGAAATTACATATGTTGGACGTGCTGGATGGAAGGGGGACGGTATGCAGAGCCAGAAATTCCATAAAAGGGCACGCTCCCGCTACGTTAGCCCACGCAGTGGCGCATAACAGCCCAAAAAACGGGCTCTAAGCGCCAGCGGTGCTAAAGTGCCCCTTTTATGGAATAATTCTGGCTCTGCATACCTGTATACTGGCATAATCCAGAACAGCCTGGCTTGCCATACAGCACTAGTGGAGTATTGATTTAGCAGGACTTCCACACCTGCTAAGTATTTAAATTACAGCAAAGTTATACGGCAACACGCCCGTTTTATAAATTTCTATACAATAAACTGTACGCAGAATAAAACCGTATGCAGAATAAAATTCGTTTATTTTATTCTGCTGTCCAATGTTTTATAATGTCAGGTTTCAAGTGCCAGATACCAGCAATATTCTGTACAGGGGTACTTTCTGTGCCGCTACGTGGCTTACCGTTACCAAACCGGTGCAATGTCATTTAGTTAAGAATTTATATAAAGGTATTTCTATAAATTACCAAAGTGTGGATTGCTGGCAAATTCCAAATGTGCTTCCATGAAAAAGCTGTACGAAGCCGCTGGTGCTTAAGCCCCGTTTTAAAATGTTCCGTAGGAACATTAGGGGCTTTATGCATCCATTGCGTGCAAGTCCAAGCGGGAGCGTGCTGTTTTCATGGAAGGCACTTTGGATTTGCCAGCAGACCCAGTATTTAATACTTTTAAACATTTCTTCTTAACTTAATGGCATTGCACCTTAGCGGAAATGTACCCCTTGTATGGAATATTGCCAGCTCTGGCACGGGAAACCGTCCTCCAGCGCAGAATTTATATCTGCCAATCATTTTAAACTGGCTTGAAAAGATTTTGTTAAAAGCTTGACAGAAAAATATTTTAATGATAATATGAAAAATGCACTATTGTGGCTGACTATACAATAAATTAAATCTGGATTATTATAACATAATTTATTTTAATTGAAAAGCCTTTTTATAACATGCCAGATATAAGATAGTTTCTGGTTATTGTACATTCTTCCCAGTGCCATCCTGCAAGGTGTCTGCGCATGTGGCATATATTGGCGTTGTTATGTACAGGCAGCAGGATTTATCTTATATCTGGTACCGCACTACCCTGGCATATTTTTGCCAGGCTTTGTGCGGGCACGGGCAGTATATGGCTGCATGGCAGCTTTAATGCCACAAAATCCTCTAAAAGTTAAGGAGTGGAACATCGTATGGAGAAGAACAGAATACGTCCGGTAAAAGTAGGTAATGGTTTAAGGATGAGCTATGCCCATCAGAGTGAAGTTCTTGATATGCCTAATCTCATTGAGGTGCAGACTAATTCTTACCAGTGGTTCCTGGATGAAGGATTAAAGGAGGTCTTCAGGGATATTTCCCCTATTTCTGACTTTGGCGGCCATCTTAGTCTTGAGTTTGTGGATTTTGAACTTTGCAGGGATGAGATTAAGTATGATATCGACCAGTGCAAGGAAAGAGATGCAACATATGCTGCACCTTTGAAAGTTAAAGTCAGGCTGCATAATAAAGAAACAGAAGAAATCAAAGAGCATGAGATATTTATGGGGGATTTGCCTTTGATGACTGCAACAGGCACATTTGTAATTAACGGGGCTGAACGTGTAATTGTCAGCCAGTTAGTACGTTCACCGGGCATTTACTTTGCGATAAGCCATGATAAGATTGGAAAAGAGCTGTATTCTGCTACAGTTATACCTAACCGTGGCGCATGGCTTGAATATGAAACTGACTCCAACGATGTATTTTATGTCCGGGTAGACAGGAACAGGAAAGTGCCTATTACTGTATTTTTAAGGTCACTTGGCCTTGGCACTAATGAGCAGATTAAGGAAATATTTGGTGAAGAGCCAAAGATTTTAGCTAGCATAGATAAAGATACAACAGAAAATTACCAGGACGGGCTTCTTGAATTATATAAGAAACTGCGCCCAGGTGAACCTTTGTCAGTTGACAGTGCAGAAAACCTTCTTAATGGCATGTTCTTTGACCCTAAGAGATATGACCTTGCCAAAACCGGAAGGTATAAGTTTAATAAGAAACTGCATTTAAAGAACCGCATTGCAGGATGTAAACTTGCAGAGGATGTTGTAAACCCGCTTACAGGGGAGATTTATGAGCAGGGGACAGTTATTACAGAGGACATTGCAACAGAAATGCAGAATTCTGCTGTGCCTTATGTAATGATTGAGTCAGAAGAAAGGGTTGTAAAAGTCCTTTCAAACCTTATGGTTGATTTAAAGGCATACCTGCCAGATGCAGACCTGGAAAGCATGGGCATAACAGAGGCAGTTTATTACCCTCTGTTAAAACAAATTCTTGATGAAAATGAAGATTTAGAAGAAGTAAAAGAACTTATACAGTTTAATATTTCAGAACTTGTGCCAAAGCATATAACTAAAGAGGATATATTTGCCTCAATTAATTATAATATGCATATAGAGTATGGCATTGGCAATGATGATGATATAGACCACCTTGGCAACCGCCGCATACGTGCTGTAGGAGAACTGTTACAGAACCAGTACCGCATAGGGCTTTCAAGGATGGAAAGGGTTGTACGTGAAAGGATGTCCACACAGGATATTACAACAATTACAGCACAGTCGCTTATTAATATTAAGCCTGTGACTGCTGCTGTAAAGGAATTCTTCGGAAGTTCCCAGTTGTCCCAGTTTATGGACCAGAACAACCCGCTTAGTGAACTTACACATAAGAGGCGTCTGTCTGCACTTGGCCCTGGTGGTCTTTCAAGGGACAGGGCAGGTTTTGAGGTAAGGGATGTACACTATACACACTATGGGCGCATGTGTCCTGTAGAGACGCCTGAAGGCCCTAACATCGGGCTTATTAACTCGCTTGCATCATATGCACGTATTAACGAATATGGCTTTATAGAAGCACCATACCGCAAGCTTGATAAGACTGACCCGGCAAACCCGGTTGTAACTAATGATGTTGTGTATCTTTCAGCAGATGAAGAGGATAAATATATAGTTGCACAGGCGAATGAAGAACTTGATGAAGAGGGGCATTTTGTAAGGAATAATGTATCTGGACGTTTCCGTGAAGAAACATCTGAGTTCCAGAAGTCCAAAATAGATTTAATGGACGTATCACCTAAAATGGTATTTTCAGTGGCTACAGCCATGATACCATTCCTTGAAAATGATGATGCTAACCGTGCACTTATGGGTTCTAACATGCAGCGCCAGGCAGTGCCGCTTCTTGTAACAGAAGCACCAGCAGTTGGTACAGGTATGGAGATGAAGGCAGCAGTTGACTCAGGAAACTGTGTAATTGCAGACAGTGATGGTATTGTTGAACGTTCAGCTTCTAATGAAATTGTGGTAAAGACACAGGCTGGAGGGCGCCGCAGGTATAAGCTTGACAAGTTCCAGAGAAGTAACCAGGGAACAAGCATGAACCAGAAACCAATAGTAAACAAGGGTGATGAAGTCAGGGCAGGACAGGTTATTGCAGATGGCCCGTCTACATGTGGTGGCGAGATTGCGCTTGGAAAGAACCCGCTTATAGGTTTTATGACATGGGAAGGTTACAATTACGAGGATGCCGTACTGCTTAGTGAAAGGCTTGTGCAGGAAGATGTATATACATCTGTGCATATTACTGAATATGAGGCAGAAGCAAGGGATACAAAGCTTGGTGCAGAAGAGATAACACGTGATGTGCCTGGTGTTGGTGATGATGCACTTAAAGACCTTGATGAGAGGGGCATTATCCGTATTGGTGCAGAAGTGCGTGCGGGGGATATACTCGTCGGCAAGGTAACACCAAAAGGGGAAACAGAACTTACAGCGGAAGAAAGGCTTCTGCGTGCCATTTTTGGTGAGAAGGCACGTGAAGTAAGGGATACCTCATTAAAAGTGCCACATGGTGAATTTGGTATAATTGTTGATGCTAAAGTATTTACAAGGGAAAATGGTGATGAACTTCCTCCTGGTGTTAATGAAACAGTCCGCATTTATATAGCGCAGAAACGTAAAATCCAGGTTGGTGACAAGATGGCTGGACGTCATGGTAATAAGGGTGTGGTTTCAAGGGTGCTTCCTGTTGAAGATATGCCATTCCTTCCAAACGGCCGTCCGCTTGATATCGTGCTTAACCCTCTGGGTGTGCCTTCACGTATGAATATCGGGCAGGTGCTTGAGATACATTTAAGCCTTGCTGCTAAAGTACTTGGTTTTAACGTAGCTACTCCTGTATTTGATGGTGCTAATGAAAATGATATTATGGATACGCTTGAGGTTGCCAATGATTATGTAAATACACCTTTAAACCAGGATGAACTTGCTAAGGCACTGGAAAAGGCAGAGGAAGAACAGGACGAAGAAGAAATAAAGAGATTAAAGGATATTGTTCCTTTTGAAGATAAATATTCAGGCATACTTGGGCCAGATGTAATGGCTTACCTTATAGAGAATAAAGACTACCGCAAGGAGTGGGAAGGAGTGCCTATTAACCGTGATGGAAAGGTAGAACTGCGTGACGGGCGTACAGGTGAATACTTTGACGGTGCTGTTACAGTAGGATTTATGCACTACCTGAAACTCCACCACCTTGTTGATGACAAGATACATGCACGTTCTACAGGTCCTTATTCACTTGTAACACAGCAGCCTCTTGGCGGCAAGGCACAGTTTGGCGGGCAGCGTTTCGGGGAAATGGAAGTGTGGGCGCTTGAAGCTTATGGGGCAGCATATACACTCCAGGAAATACTTACAGTTAAGTCGGATGATGTTATTGGCCGTGTTAAGACATATGAGGCAATTATTAAAGGTGACAATATATCTGAACCAGGGATACCTGAGTCGTTCAAGGTGCTTTTAAAAGAATTACAGGCACTTGCACTTGATGTTACTGTCCTTGATGAAGAGGGTAACGAAGTTAAGCTTGGCGAAGAAATAGAAGAAGATGGCGATGCAGAAATCAAGCCATTAATTGAGGGTGACGACAATTTTGCCTTTGGGGATGGTGAATCATTTGAGTCTGCGGGATTTTCAGAAGGGACTGCGGAAGAGCTTGAAGATGCTTCATTTGATGCATTTGAAGAAGATGATTTAATTCCAGTTCCAGATTTTGATTAGTTAAACCAGATTGGCTTTGCCAGAAAAATGGAGGATTGCTATGACAGAAACTAATGTAAAGGAAGATAAGCATATAACTTATGATTCTATAAAGATTGGGCTTGCTTCCCCTGAGAAAATAAGGGAGTGGTCACGTGGCGAAGTTAAGAAGCCTGAAACTATCAATTACAGGACTTTGAAGCCTGAAAAAGATGGTCTTTTCTGTGAAAAAATCTTTGGGCCAAGCAAGGACTGGGAGTGCCATTGTGGTAAATATAAGAAAATACGTTATAAAGGCGTAGTCTGTGACCGCTGTGGCGTTGAAGTTACAAAATCAAGTGTAAGGCGTGAACGCATGGGGCATATAGAACTTGCTGCCCCTGTATCACATATATGGTATTTTAAAGGTATTCCAAGCCGTATGGGGCTTATACTTGATGTATCACCAAGAAACCTTGAAAAAGTGCTGTATTTTGCATCTTATATTGTGCTTGAAACACAGGATGGCACAGGCTTACAGCAGAAACAGGTACTTACAGAAGCAGAGTACCAGGAGGCAAGAAGCAAGTTTGGTGATTCATTCCGTGCCGGCATGGGTGCAGAGTCGGTAATGGAACTTTTAATGAGCATTGACCTTGAAGAAGAGTCAGCAGAACTCAAAAAAGAACTTAAAGGTTCTTCGGGACAGAAAAGGGCAAGGATAATAAAACGCCTTGAAGTAATAGAAGCTTTCCGTGAGTCAAAAAACAAGCCTGAGTGGATGATATTAACAGTTATACCTGTTATACCACCAGATTTAAGGCCAATGGTACAGCTTGATGGCGGGCGTTTTGCAACATCTGATATGAATGATTTATACCGCCGTATAATAAACAGGAATAACAGGTTAAAAAGACTGCTTGAGTTAGGAGCGCCTGATATTATTGTGCGCAATGAAAAGAGGATGCTCCAGGAAGCTGTTGATGCGCTTATTGATAACGGAAGGCGTGGAAGGCCAGTAACAGGCCCTGGAAACAGGCCTCTTAAATCGCTTTCTGATATGCTTAAAGGAAAGCAGGGACGTTTCCGCCAGAACCTTTTAGGAAAGCGTGTAGACTATTCAGGACGTTCAGTTATCGTTGTAGGCCCTGAACTTAAAATATACCAGTGTGGCCTTCCTAAGGAAATGGCTATAGAACTTTTTAAGCCATTTGTTATGAAGGAGCTTGTGTCTGACGGGACAGCACACAATATCAAGCAGGCAAAGAAAATGGTTGAGAAACTCCAGCCAGAAGTATGGGATGTACTAGAAGAAGTAATACGTGAGCATCCAGTAATGCTTAACCGTGCACCTACACTCCACAGGCTTGGTATCCAGGCATTTGAGCCTACACTTGTAGAAGGAAAGGCAATTAAACTGCATCCGCTTGTATGTACAGCATTTAATGCGGACTTTGATGGTGACCAGATGGCTGTCCACCTGCCACTGTCAGTTGAAGCACAGGCAGAGTGCCGTTTCCTGCTGCTTTCACCAAACAACCTGTTAAAACCGTCAGATGGTGGTGTGGTTGCCGTACCTTCACAGGATATGGTACTTGGTATCTACTATCTTACACAGGAGCGTCCAGGCGCTAAGGGTGAAGGCAAGTCATTTAAAAATGTTAATGAAGCCATTATTGCATATGAAAATGGTGCAATAACACTTCACGCAAGGATTAAAGTAAGAAGGACTGGAATAAATCCAGAAGGCGTGGAAGAAGAAAGGGTTATAGAATCAACACTTGGAAGGTTTTTATTTAATGAGATACTTCCACAGGATATGGGCTTTGTAGACCGTAGTGACCCTGGTAATTTCTTAAAGCTTGAAGTTGACTTCCACGTTGGCAAAAAGCAGCTTAAACAGATACTTGAAAAGTGCATAAATGTATATGGTGCTACTGGCACAGCTGAAACAATGGATAACATTAAGTCACTTGGCTATAAGTATTCCACACGTGCAGCAATGACCGTTTCTATTTCAGATATGACAGTGCCAGAGGCTAAAAAGACTATTCTTGCAGATGCCGAGAAAACTGTTGAAAATATATCACGTAAGTTCCGCCGCGGCCTTCTTACAGAAGAAGAGCGTTACAAAGCTGTTATTAATACATGGAAAGTTGCGGATGATAATATAACAGATGCTCTGTTACAGGGCCTTGATAAATATAATAATATCTTTATGATGGCTGACTCTGGTGCGCGTGGTTCTGATAAGCAGATTAAACAGCTTGCAGGTATGCGTGGCCTTATGGCGGATACATCAGGACGTACCATAGAGCTCCCTATAAAGTCAAACTTCAGGGAGGGGCTTGACGTACTGGAATACTTTATTTCTGCACATGGTGCAAGGAAGGGTATGTCAGATACAGCCCTGCGTACAGCCGATTCAGGATACCTTACAAGGCGTCTTGTTGATGTATCACAGGAACTTATTATACGTGAAGTGGACTGCTGCGCTGACAGGGACTTTATACCTGGAATGGAGATATCAGGCGTAGTAGATGGAAGGGAAATGATTGAATCACTTGAGGAACGTATTACAGGACGTTTTTCATGTGAAAATATATATGATGATGCAGGCGGGCTTATTGTAAAGGCAAACCATATGATTACACCAGCACGTGCTGCACGTATTGTTGCTAAAAAAGAAGTGGCAGATAATATTGACACAGCAAGAATTAAAATACGTACAATACTGACATGTAAGTCACATATTGGGGTATGTGCAAAATGTTATGGGGCAAACCTGGCTTCAGGTGACCCTGTACAGGTTGGCGAAGCTGTTGGTATTATTGCTGCACAGTCAATAGGTGAGCCTGGTACACAGCTTACAATGCGTACTTTCCACAGCGGTGGTGTTGCCGGTGATGATATTACACAGGGTCTTCCACGTGTAGAGGAACTTTTTGAAGCACGTAAGCCAAAGGGTCTTGCTATTATTGCAGAGTTCGGCGGTGTTGTTGCAATACGTGACACTAAGAAGAAACGTGAAGTAATCGTTACTAATAGTGAAAGTGGCGAGCAGAAGGCATATCTTATACCTTATGGCTCACGTATTAAAGTTAAGGATGCACAGGTTATTGAAGCAGGTGATGAGCTTACAGAAGGTAGTGTAAACCCTCATGATATCCTTGCAATTAAGGGGGTACGTGCAGTACAGGACTATATGATACGTGAAGTACAGCGTGTATACCGTTTACAGGGTGTTGAAATTAACGATAAGCATATTGAAGTAATAGTGCGCCAGATGCTTAAGAAAATACGTATTGAAAATAATGGCGATTCATCATTCCTGCCAGGTGTAATGATAGATGCACTTGATTTTGAAGATGAAGTAGAAAGGCTGGCAGCAGAAGGCAAAGAGCCGCCAGAAGGCAAACAGGTAATGCTTGGTATTACAAAAGCTTCCCTTGCAACTAACTCATTCCTGTCAGCAGCATCATTCCAGGAAACAACAAAGGTTCTTACAGATGCTGCAATTAAAGGAAAGATAGACCCGCTCGTAGGCCTTAAGGAAAATGTTATCCTTGGTAAGCTTATTCCAGCAGGTACAGGCATGAAACGTTACCGTTCTGTTAAACTTGACTGTGACGAGGCAGCGGAGAAATATATTGAGGAACACCGCAGGGCGCAGATGGCAAGCCTTGAAGAAGAAGAGGAAAATATCAAGGGCAGAGATAAAGACAAAGAAAAAGATTTGCCACCAGATGATATGGATATAGAGGATGAACAGGACAATGAAGTTGCAGCAGCAGACGACGAACTTATTTATCCTGAAAATGATGAAACAGACGAGTTAGAGGGGCTTGACCTTCTGGATGAACTTGGGGTTTTTGACTGATTTGGACATTGGCTGCAACAAAATAAAATAACAAAGTAACAATGATACTAAAAGGAGGGCAAAATATATATTTGTCCTCCTTTTTAACCTTAACAGGCAGTATGCCTGGAATAACCAGGAAAGGATAATTTTTAGGATATAAAATGGGATATTTATATATAACAAGACATGGGCAGACTGTATGGAATGTTGAAGGAAAGGTCTGCGGGGTTACAGATATAGAACTTACAGAACTTGGCAGGGAACAGGCGGCAGAGCTTGGCAGGGAACTAAGCATGTCTAAGGATATCAATATAGATATGGTAATTGCTTCACCACTTAAACGGGCAAATGATACAGCAAAGATTATTTCAGATGCAATATCAGTGCCATTGCGTACAGACAAACGTATAATAGAACAGAACTTTGGGAAATATGAGGGAGGGGGACGGCGTTCTGATGAATTTATAGAAGCAAAACGCCATTTTGTTGATAGTTATGAGGGCGGCGAATCTATGTTAAGGGTTGCCCAGAGAGTTTATAATTTTCTGGATGAAATTAAAAAGGACAAAGATAAGACATACCTTATAGTTGCACATAATGGCATAGCCAGGATTGTCCATTCATATTTTTTCGATGAAACTAACGGCCAGTTTTCAAAATATTCAATAAAGAACTGTGAATTAGTGCGTTATAAATGGACAAATTAGGCAATTAAACAGATGTTTTTATTTATGGAGGAAAAACATATATGTATTATATAGGAAACCATCTGCCTGTTGCAAATGGGTATGCTGCAATGGGCAGTAAAGCACTGGAACTTGGCGGCAATACATTTGCATTTTTTACCAGGAACCCAAGGGGTGGCAGTGCTAAAGAGATTGATAAGGAGGATGTGGAGGAGTTTTTAAAGATTGCAGATAAAAATGGTTTTGGAAAGCTTGTTGCACATGCACCATATACATTAAACTTATGTTCAGAAAAAGAGAAAACCAGGAATTTTTCCAAAGAAATGATGGCAGATGATATGAAAAGGATGGAATATGTACCAGGAAATTATTATAATTTCCATCCTGGTTCACATACAGGGCAGGGCGTTGAAACGGGAATTGAAATAATTGCAGGTGCTCTGAATGATATATTGTCACCAGGGCAGTCAACACGTGTACTGCTGGAAACAATGGCAGGCAAGGGAAGTGAAGTTGGCAGTAAATTTGAAGAAATAAGGGAGATAATGGACAGGGTAGAACAGAAGGACAAGCTTGGGGTATGCCTTGACACATGCCATATATGGGACGGGGGCTATGATATAGTTAACAACCTTGATGGTGTTATAGATGAATTTGACAGGATAATAGGGCTTGAGAACCTTTATGCAATACACTTTAATGACAGCAAAAATGAATGTGGTTCACATAAAGACAGGCATGAAAGAATAGGTTATGGGCAAATTGGCCTTAAGGCGATGAAACGTGTAGCGCTTCATCCCGCATTTGCGGGTAAACCATTTATACTGGAAACCCCTAATGATGATGAAGGATATATAGAAGAGATTGCAATGTTTAAAAGGTGGCAGGAGGAAAAATAATGAGGATACCAGAATTTTTAAAGGATGGCGGGACAATAGGCTTTGCAGCACCATCTTTTGGCTGTAATATAGAGCCATATAAAAGTGGTTTTATAAGTGCACAGGAGAAGTTCAAGTCACTTGGTTATAAACTTGAAATTGGAGAAAACTGTTATGAAGGATGTGGCACAGGAATAAGTAATACACCTTTAAAGTGCGGGCAGGAACTGGACAGTTTCCTGGCAGGTAAAAGGGCAGATGTAGTTATTTCATGTGGCGGCGGCGAACTTATGTGTGAAGTCCTTGATTATACCAGCTTTGATAAAATAGCAAAGGCAGAACCAGTGTGGTATATGGGATTTTCAGATAATACTAATATGACATTCCTGCTGCCTGTCCTTTGTGATACTGCTGCAATATATGCCCCATGTGCGCCTGCTTTTGGGATGAGGGAATGGCATAAGTCAATACATGATGCTTTTGGGCTGGTTACAGGCACTATATCAGAAGTGCATGGATATAACTTATGGGAGAAGGAGTCACTTAAAACAGAGGAAAACCCGCTTGAGCCATATAATGTTACTGAAAAAAGGGAGACAAAATATTATAACTGTAACGGAAACAAGGCAGAATTTGGCGGACGGCTTATAGGAGGATGCCTTGACTGCCTTTCTACATTAACAGGCACTAAATATGATAAAGTGGCAGAATTTAATGAAAAATATAGAGAAGATGGGATAATATGGTTTATGGAGGCATGTGACCTTAACGTAATGGGCATAAGAAGGGCACTCTGGCAGCTTGCACATGCAGGATGGTTTAAATATGTAAAAGGTTTTCTTATAGGGCGTCCATACTGTTTTGGCCAGGAACTTTTTGGAATGGACCAGTATAAGGCAGTAACAGGCATTTTAGGGGAGTATAATGTGCCAGTAATAATGGATTTGGATATAGGGCATCTTCCGCCAATGATGCCTCTGGTTTCAGGTGCTAAAGCAGAAATCAGGGCAGATGGCAATAATATTTCTGTGAATTTTATGTTATAATTAATATATAAACCAGTGAAAACTATAATGTGACATAATTTAACAGGGAAAAGGAGAAAACACATGTATTATAATATACCATTAAATTTTAAAGAGGGAGTGTATGGGATTAGCAGTTTAAGTGGATGTAGCGGGGATATGCTGGAACTGGAGCTTGATGAGGATTATAACATACTTACATATTACATTCCTGGCAATATAATCCCTGGTTATGAGTGGAGAAGCCAGATTAACATTTACTCAATTCCAGGGGAGGAGCTTGACGGGACTCTTGAGGCATCATATAACAGTAATGGACGTTTAAAAAAGGCCGCTACAAGAAATAATAATAAAGAAAGGCTCTTATATATTTATTATGAAAATATAGAAGAGGCAAAAAATGAGATTAGGAAGTTTGCAGAAACAAATGCAGATATTATAATTGAAAAAATATGTGCCTGCCAGGATAAAGTTTCAAGGCTTTTTACAGAGAAGTTTAATGATGGCGGTTGTCTGGATTTCCATGCAAAAATTGGTACAGAAGAACAGAAAAATGCAGTTGGGGCAAAGTCGTATTCAATAGATAATCCCGGCGATTATCCGTCAGAAATGATTTATGGTGATAATGAAGCATTAATGGTAATGGTCTTATGTGCGGGCAGGGATGAAATGGATTTCTGGAAGTTTGCAACAGGGATAATGGAGAAACGTATTGAAGAAAAAGCAGTTGCAAAACTTGATAAAGCAGAAGATTTTGAATTTTTAGCTACAGAATATGACTAATATTAAAAGCAGTTTTCCCATATATAGTTTGTTATGGGAAAACTGCTTTTGCCAGTTTAATAATTGTATTTTTCAAGAAGCTGTTTTAGCTGGCTTGCATGGTATATAATTTCCTTGCTTGTGCTGGCATTTTCGTGTGCTGTTGAAGAATTGCCTTGTGTTACAATGGAAATCTGCTCAAGGGCTTCATGTATCTGGGTTATTGCCTCTGACTGGTCACTGGCGGCAACTGAAATACTGTTTACAAGTTTATCAGTAGCCTGGTTTTTATCTTCTATATTCTTTAATGATATAACTGCGGTTTTAAGGTCTGCCATGCCATCCTGGACATTGCTGCACGTTTTGCTGATAAGGTCTGCTGTTTTTAGTGCGGCATCATTACATTGTGAGGCAAGGCTGCGTATTTCAAATGCAACTACTGCAAAACCTTTACCTGCTTCACCAGCCCTTGCCGCTTCTACAGACGCATTCATAGAAAGCAGGTTTGTTTTTGCTGCAATATCCTGCATAAGGTTTGTAATACTGCTTATTTCATTAGAGTTTTCTTCTATTGTAGTCATTGTATCTGTAAGTTTTTGCAGGTTTCTGTTGCCTTCATCCACTTCTTTTACAATTAATGACATCATTTCACCAGCCTGTTTTGTATTATATGAAGTCTGTTTAATTTCCTCTGTAATGCCTGTTAATGAAGCAAATAATTCTTCTGTGGCACTTGCCTGGTCTGAAGTGCCATCTGCAAGAGTCTGGGCTGATACATCAAAATTCTTTGCACCAGAAATAATTGCAGCTACAGCAGTATTAATATGGTTTATTGTTGTTACCATACTTTCGTTTATTAATGCCAGTGAAGAAGCAAGGTCATTAAATTCCCCTTTAAATTCATTAGAAATTTTACCATTGAAATTGCCATCTGCTATTCTTTTTGCAAAGGTATTTATCTCTTGTATTATTTCTTTCAGAGTCCCAATTGTTTTATTAATATTAATTAAGAGGCCAGCACTTTCATCATTGCCTTTAACTTTTGGAATTACTGTAGTTAAATCACCATCTGCAAGAAGGGTAAGGCGGGCAAGGCATAATTTTATTGGCTTTGTAATAGTTTTTGTTATAAGTGCAAAAAGCAGGATTGCGCATATTATTGCAACAATGGTAACTGTTATTCCAGATTTATTAACCTTTTGCAGCAATGACAATGCGTTTTCCTTATTATGGAGGGTAACAACTGACCACGTATCAGAATAGCCATCCAGTTCTACAGGAGAATAACTTGCATAGTATTCTTTCCCGTTATAAATTACTTCTTTTGAACCGCTTTTGCCAGTCATAACCTGTGTAATTATATCTGAAAATTCCTTAGATACTTTTATAGGTTCTTCTTTGGTTATAATATTTCCAGAATCATCATATAAAGTATTGCCAGCAGGGTCTTTTTGTGTAATGGTTTTTGTCAGGTTTTTATAATTATATAATTCTTCATAATAAAAACTTTCTGGATGTGCAAGTATAGTTCCTTCACCATCTATAATAAATGATATCCTGTCCTCTTTTTTATCCGAATATTCTTCAACAAGCGACTGGAGGGTTGCCAGCTTTATATCTGTTGCCAGAATTCCTTTCATCTGGCTGTTTTGTACCAGTGGGTAAAAAATAGATGCACACGCCATATTTGTAGAAATTGAATAATATGATTTTGAAATAAATGGTTTCTGCATTTCCATCATCTGTATAAACCACCATCTGTTAGACCTGTTGCCAAGTTCACCTATAGAGCGGGAAACCTGGTCTCCATTGGTATCCTGTATGTATACAAGCTCAAAATAGTCATTTCTTTGTGCAACACCTTTTACTATTGGTGCCTGTACCCTGCCATTCATGGACAGCACTGGACTTGAATACGCAAGTTCTTCTGTTACAGCATAAGCCTTATTCATAAAACTGGCAACTGACTGTGATATAAACCTGTTAATTTCAGTATCATGTTTTATAATCTGGCTGTTGTATGTTTTCTCTAAAAGATTTCCAGTAATGCCTAAAATGGCAGTAGCAAATATGCCTAGAATTAATATCATAGGAATCATAAATTTGCTAAATATGCTTTTAAATTTCATGTATTTCTCCTTGGATTATTAATATTAAAAGTATTTACATTATGTGCCATAAAAAATAGCTGTAAAGAATATGGCTATATGTTTATTATCTTTCTGTAAACAAGTATATCATATTTTGAAAGCATATTCCAAGAAAATTCTTACATAGTAAAAATATATAATATGCCATTGGATTACTGGCGCAGGATTTCTGGTGTTCCACTAAATTATTCCATGACAAAAAACACAACATAAAAGCAAAATAAATATTATAACTGGAAATTATCCCACATCCAGTTTGTTGTATGTGGAAATTTATGAAACGGATGTGGATAAATAAATATGTGGTCTTGAAATCTTTAAATGGTGATGGTATATTAGTTAATAATTGGTTTGTTGCTGTTTTTAGCAATATAATATAGAAATTGGAGGAATTAAAATGGAAAAAACAATGGACAAAATAGTTGCGTTGTCAAAGGCAAGGGGATTTATATACCCAGGCTCCGAGATATATGGCGGGCTTGCAAATACATGGGATTATGGAAATCTTGGTGTAGAACTTAAAAATAATGTAAAACAGGCATGGTGGAAGAAGTTTGTCCGTGAGAATAAGTATAATACAGGTATTGACTGTGCAATTCTTATGAACCCGCAGACATGGGTTGCTTCGGGACATCTGGGCAGTTTTTCAGACCCTCTTATGGACTGTAAGGAATGTCATGAGCGTTTCCGTGCAGATAACCTTATTGAAGATTATATGGAGAAAAACGGTATAAAGGCAGAGGGAAGTGTTGATGGCTGGTCTAATGAAAAGATGCAGCAGTATATTGATGACAATAATATAGAATGTCCTTCTTGCGGAAAGCATAACTTTACTGATATAAGGCAGTTTAACCTTATGTTTAAAACATTCCAGGGTGTGACAGAAGATGCTAAAAATGTTGTTTACCTGCGTCCAGAAACAGCACAGGGTATATTTGTTAACTTTAAAAATGTGCAGCGTACATCACGCAAGAAAGTACCATTTGGCATTGCACAGGTTGGGAAATCATTCCGTAATGAAATTACTCCTGGAAACTTTACATTCCGTACAAGGGAATTTGAGCAGATGGAACTGGAATTTTTCTGTAAGCCTGATACGGACCTTGAATGGTTTGCATATTGGAAGGATTACTGCATTAACTGGCTTAAATCACTTGGAATTAAAGATGAAGAAATGCGTGTGCGTGACCATGATAAAGAGGAACTTTCTTTCTATAGTAAGGCAACTTCTGATATTGAATTCCTGTTCCCGTTTGGATGGGGTGAGCTTTGGGGCATAGCTGACCGTACAGACTATGACCTTACACAGCACCAGAATGTATCAGGGCAGGACATGAGTTATTTTGATGATGAATTAAACGAGAAGTATATTCCTTATGTTATTGAGCCATCACTTGGTGCTGACCGTGTGACACTTGCATTTTTGTGTAATGCTTATGACGAGGAGGAGCTTGAGGGTGGTGACATGCGTACAATAATGCACTTCCATCCTGCTATTGCACCAGTTAAAATTGCAGTTCTTCCACTTTCAAAGAAACTTGCAGGGCCAGCAGAAAAGATTTATGAAGACCTTAGCAAGTTGTATAATTGTGAGTATGATGACAGGGGAAATATAGGTAAACGTTACCGCCGCCAGGATGAAATTGGTACACCATTCTGTATAACATATGACTTTGAGTCAGAAGAAGACGGGGCTGTTACAGTACGTGACCGTGATTCGATGGAGCAGGAGCGTGTGAAAATTACAGACCTTATGTCTTATTTTGATGGAAAGTTTGACTTTTAAAAATACACAATATATAACTGTAAAAAATTTATCCCATTTTTCAAATTTTGGTAATTATACACATTGAAAAGTGGGATTTTTATTTTGCAATTATGCAAAGTTACAATAATTATTAGATTTAAAATACTATAAAAATTAGAACATGACACTTTTATTATGCAAATTTAATAAAAAGTTTCTGGAATAATTGTGCACAATTATTGTTCCGAAAAACCTTTATATCTGCTATTATTAACAAGTATTTAAGGGCGGGCGGATGTTTTTGTTATTTATCTGTCCTTGGTATATTTAATTTATTTACCCTATATACAGGGAAAAGGAGGAATATTAATGAGGTTAACTAAAAACGTAAAGAAAATTCTTGCGGCTACTCTTTCAATGGCATTAGTAGTGTCAGGTGTAACTGTAGGGACAAAGCAGGCAAAGGCCGCTGATGCATTAAAGTGGACGGGCAGCTTTACAATGGGGACTGCATGGGAAGGTAAGGCAATTGAAGTAAAGACTGATGAAGGTTCTACAATTGAAATCAAGGGAAATGACTATAACAACTTTGAAGCTGACTTTAAAGTAGACCTTTCAGCATTTACAGACCCGGTTATAACAGTAACAGCAACAGAAGCATCAGACGGGGCAGTACATAACTTTGCAGTATGTAATGCAAATAACTGGAGTCCTGTATATGCAGGTGTAAATGAAAATGATGGTGGTGTACCAGCTGATACAAAGACCATAACAGGAAAGCTTGACAAAACCGTAACTGATTATGTAATTACAGCACAGGGACGTACAGTTTCAAATATAACAATTACAGATGGCGGGACAGCAACAGATTTGCCAGCAGCTCCTTCTGCAACACCAGAAGCAACACCAGCTGTAACTACACCATCAACTAATACGCCATCAGAGATTAAATGGACAGGCAGCTTTACAATGGGGACTGCATGGGAAGGTAAGGCAATTGAAGTAAAGACTGATGAAGGTTCTACAATTGAAATCAAGGGAAATGACTATAACAACTTTGAAGCTGACTTTAAAGTAGACCTTTCAGCATTTACAGACCCGGTTATAACAGTAACAGCAACAGAAGCATCAGACGGGGCAGTACATAACTTTGCAGTATGTAATGCAAATAACTGGAGTCCTGTATATGCAGGTGTAAATGAAAAT
>CAJTRU010000027.1:43209-48700 GCA_910579085.1 uncultured Lachnospiraceae bacterium
GATTATGTAATTACAGCACAGGGACGTACAGTTTCAAATATAACAATTACAGATGGTGGTGTTCCAGCGCAGACAGCAGCTCCAGAAGCAACAGTAACACCAGGTGTAACAACTGCTCCGGCTGTAACAGCAGCTCCAGCAGAAACAACTGCTCCAACAACAGCCCCATCAGAGGCAACACCAACACCAGATGCAGTACAGACACCAGCACCAGACAATACAGATGACACGGATAATACAGATGAGGAAGAAGCTTCCCTTACAGTTGCAAAGAAGACTGTTTCAATTAAGGCTGGTAAATCAGTAACTGTAAAGTACACAGCAATAAATGCTGACGGGGATGCTGTAAAGGCTAAAGCAACGTCTGCTAATAAGAAAGTTGCAAAGGTTAAGGTTTCTTCTAAGAAAGCAATAAAGATTACAGTGCCTAAGAACGTTAAGAAAGGCAAGAAAGCAGTAGTAACAGTAAAGGCAGCAGGAAAGACAGCTAAGATTAAGGTTAAAGTTAAATAATTAATTTAGATATTGGCTTTACATGTTTTTGTTTTTACATAAAAATAACAGGGCAGATACCAGAAAGTATCTGCCCTGTGTTTATATTATTAATAAATAATTGCAAAACCATATTCTGGTGTTGTTATTCTGCTGTTAATTCTTCATAACCTTCAGGAATTGTTATATTAAGTGTTTCGCAGATTTCTTTATTATACAGCTTTGTAACATTTGGTGCAGTCTGTATATCCATTGTTCCTGCATCTTTTCCATTAACAAGGATTTCATATGCCATTTCGCCAGTTAATTTTCCTATATCATAGTAACTTATAGAAAGTGTTGCAATGCCTGCTGCACATAAACCAGCTTCTCCTGCAAAAAGAGGCACACCTGCTGGAACAACAACGTTTTTAATAGTTTCAACGCTTGAAGCCATAGTATTGTCAGTTGGGATATAAAGGGCGTCACATTCGTCACATGCTGTTGTAATTACGGACTGGATTTCATTGGAGTCAGCCGCTGTATATTCTTTACATTCAATATTATCTTCTTCAAGTGCTTTTTTCATAAGGCCTGCCTGGTATGATGAGTTTGGTTCTGATGAACAGTAAGCAATGCCAACCGTTTTTATATCAGGCATTATTTCAAGTATCATGTCTTCCTGCTGGTCAATAGGTGCAAGGTCAGATGTACCAGATACATTAGTACCAGTATGTCCTTCCCAGTCAGAAAGGTTTAATGCTGTTGCATAGTCAGTTATAGAAGTTCCAAGGACTGGTATGCTGTTTGTTGCTGAAACTGCTGCCTGGAGTGCACCAGTAGCATTTGCCATAATAAGGTCAACATTGTTTGTTACAAATCCGTTGCATATTGTGGAACAGTTAGCAGATTCACCCTGTGCATTTTGTAAATCAAATTCAACATTGCCTTCACCTAGTTTTTCTGTAAGGGCATCCTGAAATCCCTTTGTTGCAGAGTCAAGCGCTTCATGTTCCAGAAGCTGGCATATGCCAACACGGTAAACTTTGTTATCCCCTCCAGAAGAAGTGGAAGAGCCTGTATTTGAAGCAGAACTTCCACCATTGCTGCCGCCGTCACCATTTCCACATGCTGCCAGTGTTGTCATCATTGCAGCAACTGCCAGTACAGATATTATTTTTTTGCCAAGTTTCATATTTTCCTCCATAAACCTTTAAATATTTGCGTGTAACGCAACTATTATATAGCAGTAAAATAGTTTTCGTCAATAATTAATATTCCACTAAAATAGCGTATTTATAGATAAAATTATAACATAATATAGTATGTGGATAAATAATTGTAACTTTTTTCTAAAATTTACAAAAAATCTCAAAAAAACTTTTTACATTTTCAATATATATGATATACTATTCTTAGAAGCTTTCCAGGTTTAAGCAGCCAGCCGCCAGGTGGGGTTATTCTGACAGGGACAAGGCAGGATGTGTGCAATGCTGCATATTGGCCTGTTATCTGTGGATATGTTACAGGGGTGTTTTATATACCTGGAACGGACATGCTTATTGTCCTGCCTTTAGTGGGTATATATCCTGGCTGGTATGGGTACACTGCCAGGATAAGGGCAAATCTGGACAAGCCAGATGTGCGGTATATTACCGCTAAAATCATATATTTTTAGGAGGTAACTTTCAATGGCAAACAAATGGGTTTATTTGTTCAGTGAAGGAAATGCAGACATGCGTGAACTTCTCGGTGGTAAAGGTGCTAACCTTGCTGAAATGACCAGCCTTGGTCTTCCAGTACCACAGGGTTTCACTATTACAACTGAGGCTTGTACACAGTATTATGAGGATGGCAGGGAAATCAACGATGAAATCCAGGCACAGATTAATGAGTACATTGTAAAGATGGAGGAGATTACAGGAAAGAAGTTTGGTGACCAGGAAAATCCGCTTCTTGTATCTGTACGTTCAGGAGCAAGGGCTTCAATGCCTGGTATGATGGATACTATCCTGAACCTGGGTCTTAATGAGACAGTAGTTAATGTTATTGCTGAAAAATCAGGCAATGCACGCTGGGCATGGGACTGCTACAGAAGATTTATCCAGATGTATTCAGATGTAGTTATGGAAGTTGGAAAGAAATACTTTGAAGAGCTTATCGACAAGATGAAATCTGAAAAAGGTGTTACTTACGACGTTGACCTTACTGCTGATGACCTTAAAGAACTTGCTTCACAGTTCAAGGCTGAGTATAAAGCAAAGATTGGTTCAGACTTCCCTGATGACCCAAAAGAACAGTTAATGGGTGCTGTTAAAGCTGTATTCCGTTCATGGGACAACCCTCGTGCAAATGTATACCGCCGTGACAATGATATCCCTTATTCATGGGGTACTGCTGTAAACGTACAGAGTATGGCATTTGGTAATATGGGTGATGACTGCGGCACAGGTGTTGCATTTACACGTGACCCTGCTACTGGCGAGAGAAAACTTATGGGTGAGTTCCTTATTAATGCCCAGGGTGAAGACGTTGTTGCAGGTGTACGTACTCCTATGCCTATTGCTAAGATGGCAGAGGAATTCCCAGAGGCATTTGCTGAATTTGAACAGGTATGCAGCAAACTTGAAAAACATTACAGGGATATGCAGGACATGGAGTTTACTGTTGAAAACAAGAAGCTCTATATGTTACAGACACGTAATGGTAAGAGAACAGCACAGGCTGCTTTGAAGATTGCTTGTGACCTTGTTGATGAGGGCATGAGGTCAGAAGAAGAAGCAGTAGCAATGATTGACCCACGTAACCTTGATACACTTCTCCATCCACAGTTTGATGCTGCTGCACTTAAAAAGGCAGAGCCAGTTGCAAAGGCACTTGGTGCATCACCTGGAGCTGCATGCGGCAAGGTTGTATTCTCAGCAGAGGATGCAAAGGAATGGGCTGCAAGAGGAGAGAAAGTTGTACTTGTACGTCTTGAGACATCTCCAGAAGATATCGAAGGAATGAAGGCTTCACAGGGTATCCTTACAGTACGTGGCGGTATGACATCACACGCTGCCGTAGTTGCACGTGGAATGGGTACATGCTGTGTATCTGGCTGTGGCGATATCGCTATGGATGAAGAAAACAAGAAATTCACACTTGCAGGCAAAACTTATACAGAAGGCTCAGAGATTTCAATTGATGGTTCTACAGGTAATATCTATGATGGTATTATACCAACAGTTGACGCTACAATCGCTGGCGAATTTGGCCGCATTATGGCATGGGCTGACAAGTACAGGAAACTTAAAGTGCGTACAAATGCTGATACACCAGCAGATGCTAAGAAAGCACGTGAACTCGGTGCAGAAGGTATTGGTCTCTGCCGTACAGAGCATATGTTCTTTGAAGGCGACAGGATTGATGCATTCCGTGAGATGATTTGTTCAGATACAGTTGAGGAAAGGGAAGAAGCACTTGCTAAAATCCTTCCTTACCAGCAGGGAGACTTTGAGAAGTTATATGAGGCACTTGAAGGAAATCCTGTAACAATCCGTTTCTTAGACCCTCCTCTTCATGAATTCGTTCCTACAGAGGAAGCTGATATTAAGAAACTTGCAGATGCAAAGGGCAAGACAGTTGAAGACATCAAGACAATTATTGATTCACTCCATGAGTTCAACCCTATGATGGGACACCGTGGATGCCGTCTTGCTGTAACTTACCCAGAAATTGCAAAGATGCAGACAACAGCAGTAATCCGTGCTGCTATTAATGTTAAGAAGGCACATCCAGACTGGACAGTAGAGCCTGAAATTATGATTCCGCTTATCGGGGACATAAAGGAACTTAAAGTTGTTAAGAAGATGGTAGTAGAAACAGCAGACGCTGAAATTGCAGCAGCAGGAAGCGACATGAAGTATGAAGTAGGTACAATGATTGAAATACCTAGGGCTGCACTTACTGCTGATGACATTGCTTCAGAAGCTGAGTTCTTCTGCTTTGGTACAAATGACCTTACACAGATGACATTTGGTTTCTCACGTGATGATGCAGGTAAGTTCCTTGATGCTTACTATGATGCTAAAATCTTTGAGAATGACCCATTTGCAAAACTTGACCAGACAGGTGTTGGCCAGCTTATGGAAATGGCTATTGAGAAAGGAAAGAAAGTACGCCCATCACTCCACTGTGGTATCTGTGGTGAGCACGGCGGTGACCCTTCATCAGTAGAATTCTGCCATAAGATTGGACTGGATTATGTATCATGTTCTCCATTCCGTGTGCCAATAGCAAGACTGGCAGCGGCACAGGCAGCTATAGCACAGAAATAGGCAGAAAAATTATTTTTGTGATTGCAAATAAAGTTTTTGCTGATGGCAGATTATAATTTTGGCAAAAGAGTAATTAAAATCTAATAAAGATGAATTAAAAGGAGAACCTTGAAAGATAATATTATCTTCAAGGTTCTCTTATCCAAATCATTAAAATACTGTATGACTGGTGTTGGTTGGGTAAAGTTATGGTATTAATAAAAAAACAGAGGCATACCTTATAAGCAGTAATATGAAAACAAAAGTTTCTTGTCATGCCATAATTGTACATGAGGATATAAATATATTTTATAACAGACTAATAGGAGGAATTGATTAATGGGAAATTTTTTAAAAAATATTATTCCAACAAAAAAACCAGATAAAGTGGAAACATATGCAGGAAAGCAAACAGCACGTGTTACAAAATTATTTAAACAGTCAGATGGCTCTATTATTAAAGCAACAAAAAAGATTAACAAAGATGGTAGTATTTCTGATAAATTGGAACACAGATATTAATTGTTTACATAAAACTAATTTTTGCTAAACAAGTACAATTATAAGCATAAGGGATCTTGAAAAAAGGAGTTTCTTCTTCCAATTTTTTCAAGGTCTTTTTTCGTAATTTTCTTCTCTATTCCCTCAGAAAATTTTTTGAAAAATTCGTATATAATTCGTATACAAGACAGGGAAAACTCCCTATTTATACGATTTGTGAG
>CAJTRU010000028.1 GCA_910579085.1 uncultured Lachnospiraceae bacterium
CAGGATAACTGCAAATTATCCTGTATACAGTTTATTGTACAGGAATTTATGAAACAGCCATGATTATTTAATATTATTTTATTGACAATTCTGTTTTTTTCTGTTATCCTGCTATATAGGGTACGGGGGTATACTATTTGGAAAGGTGTATTATGGAACAGGAGAATATAAAGCATGTCAAAAGGGATACTAAAGAGATAAAGAGGATGTTAAACCGCCTTAGTGTAATTGAAGGCCAGGTACGCGGCGTTAAGAAAATGCTTGAAGAAGACAGGTATTGTGTTGACATTCTTACACAAGTATCTTCCATACAGGCTGCTCTTCATGGTTTTAATAAGCAGCTTCTTGCACAACATATAAAGTCCTGTGTATGTGATGATATAAGGGCGGGTAATGATAATGCTGTTGATGAGCTTTGTGAATTGCTTAAAAACCTTATGAAGTAAATTTTTAATAAACATTTTAAGAGGTTACAAAGGATTATAAAGGGTTATAAGGTTTTTTATATGTTATATAGTGTTTCCTTGAAATCTTATGCAGCAAGGAGGTTTTTAAATGGTTGGGAAGTTTGATGTTACAGGCATGACGTGTTCTGCCTGTTCTGCACATGTTGAAAAAAGTGTATCAAAGCTGGATGGTGTGGATAAAGTAAGTGTTAATCTGCTTACAAATAGTATGCAGGTTGAATATAAGGAAGATGTTACAAGTGAAGATAATATTATAGGTGCTGTTGTTGATGCTGGTTATGGCGCAAGTGTTAAAGGAAATACAGCCTATGGCAGCAGTGCAGCTACACGGAAGAGTTCTGGCACAGCAGATGGTATGCAGGATGTTTATAAGAAAAACATTTTGGTTATGAAGAAAAGGCTTGTGGTTTCGGTTCTTTTTCTTATTCCACTTATGTATGTTTCTATGGGGCATATGTTCTTTAATATGGCGGGTCTTGGTATGCCGGCACATATGGAAAAGTATTTTCATGGAAGTGCAAATGCTGGTGTTTTTGCAATAA
Source organism: uncultured Lachnospiraceae bacterium (assembly GCA_910579085.1). Classification (GTDB taxonomy): domain Bacteria; phylum Bacillota; class Clostridia; order Lachnospirales; family Lachnospiraceae; genus Butyribacter. The sequence continues at coordinate 1,010 of CAJTRU010000028.1, forward strand.
CGCAGGTGTTTCTGCTTATACCTATAATAATTGCTAACCAGAAATATTACATTACAGGTTTTAGAACTCTTGCAAAACGCAGCCCTAATATGGACAGTCTTATAGCTATTGGGTCAGGTGCGGCAATTATATATGGTATTTATGCAACATATAAGATTGTTTACGGGCTTGGGCATGGTGATATGGCAGCCGTAGACCAGTTCAGCCATGATTTATATTTTGAGTCAGCGGGAATGATTTTAACACTTATTACAGTAGGGAAATTCCTTGAAACACGTTCTAAAAGCAAAACAAGTGAAGCCATTACTAAGCTTATGGACCTTGCACCTAAGACAGCAACTGTAATAAGGGATGGTGTGGAACAGGTAATTAATGCAGGTGAAATGGCTGCAGGTGATATATTTATTATAAAGCCTGGAGAGTCCGCCGCAGCAGATGGAATTGTTATTGAGGGGCAGTCTTCTGTAGACGAATCAGCAGTTACAGGTGAAAGTATTCCTGTTATTAAACAAAAGGGTGACAAAATTATATCTGCATCAATTAACAAGGCAGGTCTTCTGAAGGTAAAAGCTGTAAAAACAGGAGAGGATACTACACTGTCACAGATTATAAAACTTGTTGAAGAAGCTTCTTCAAGCAAAGCGCCAATAGCTAAGATTGCTGATAAAGTATCAGGAATATTTGTACCTGCTGTAATAGCAGTTTCACTTGTTACGGCAGTTATATGGTTTTGCCTTGGATATGGTTTTGAATTTGCACTTTCATCTGCAATAGCAGTCCTTGTAATATCATGTCCTTGTGCGCTTGGGCTTGCAACACCTGTTGCCATAATGGCTGGTACTGGCAAAGGGGCAGAGAACGGCATACTTGTAAAGTCGGGTGAAGCCCTTGAAACAGCACATCTTGTGGATACAGTTGTGCTTGACAAGACGGGTACAATTACAGAAGGCAGGCCTGAAGTAACTGGCATAACAGTTTTTAACGGCATGGCAGAAGAGGAACTTTACAGGATTGCAGGTTCACTTGAAAAAGGAAGTGAACACCCTCTTGCAGATGCGGTTATTAAAAAGTGTAGCCAGCTTGGCATAACTCTTACAGATATTAAAGATTTTAAAGCTATATTTGGCAAAGGGATAACAGGTATTGTTGATGGAAAAAGATATTATGCTGGCAACCTGGCATTACTTGAGGAATATGGCATACCTGTTGGTAATGATATTAAAGAAACTACCAGGCAATATGCTTTAAATGGCAAGACACCGCTTGTATTTGCGGATGAAAACCATGTGGCAGGGGTAATTGCTGTTGCAGATGTTGTGAAAGCAACAAGCAGGGAGGCAGTCAGTGAGTTTAAGAAGATGGGGATACATGTTATTATGCTTACTGGCGACAATGAAATTACTGCTAATGCTATTAAAGAAGAAACCGGAATTGATGAAGTTATTGCAAATGTGCTTCCTGCACAGAAGGAAGAAAAAATATCTTTATTAAAGGCAGAAGGGCATAAGACTGCAATGGTGGGGGACGGGATTAATGATGCCCCGGCACTTGCTTCCGCAGATGTTGGAATTGCAATAGGGGCTGGTACAGATGTTGCAGTTGAAAGTGCAGATATAGTCCTTATGAAAGACAGTCTTTTAGGGGCTGTGGCGGCAGTCCAGTTAAGCAAGGCTGTTATAAGAAATATCAAACAAAACCTTTTCTGGGCATTTTTTTATAATATTATTGGAATTCCTGTTGCAGCAGGGCTTTTATACCTGCCATTTGGCATTAAATTAAGCCCGATGTTTGGCGCAGCTGCAATGAGCCTTAGCAGTGTATGTGTTGTAAGTAATGCTTTAAGGCTTAAAAGGCTGAGGCTGCCTGTAAGTAATGGCAATACAACGGATAGTACAGATAGTAATAAAAATAATATAAATACATTAAGAAAGGATGATTTAACTATGACAAAGAAAATTATTATTGAAGGAATGATGTGTGAACATTGTACAGGAAGGGTTGAAAAAGCATTGCGTGCTGTAAATGGTGTTACAGATGTTGTTATGAGCCTGGAAGAGAAAAGTGCAACTGTAACTGCTGATGGTACTGGCGATAATGAATTAAAAGATGCAGTGACAGAAGCAGGATATGAAGTAATAAGCATACAATAAGTATTTTATCTTTAAAACATAATATAAAATACCAGGCAGGGAATTTCCGTTTCCCTGCCTGGCTGTAGTTTAATTTCCTTTAAACCTGGATTCACAGTATACACACCTGTATACCCTGTTTTCCCTGTCTGTAAGCTTAAATTTATGTGGAACATCATGTTCAGCAGAAGTAATACACCTTGGATTTCTGCATTTTATTATATTTGTTACCATATCTGGTGGTTCTAGTGTCTTTTTATCAGAAATGTGGTTGTCTTTTATTATATTAATTGTGATATTGTGGTCAAGTACCCCTAGTACATTCAGGTCTATATTAAGTGGGCCTTCTATTTTAATAATATCCTTTTTGCCCATTTTGCTGCTGCGTGCATTTTTAATAATAGCAACCTGGCAGTCCAGTTTTTCGAGGTTTAAGTATTCATAAATTTTCATTGCGCCACCAGCCTGTATATGGTCAATTACTACTCCTTCATTTAATCCGCTTATATTTAACATTAAAATCCTCCTGTACTATATTAATCTGGCTAAGAAAGCCCTAAAAGTGCCATAATAAGCGCCATCCTTACATATACGCCGAATTCTGCCTGTTTGAAGTATACAGCACGGGGGTCATCATCAACTTCAGTTGCAATTTCATTAACACGTGGCAGAGGGTGGAGCACATACATGTCTTTACGGGCATATTTCATCTTTTCTGCATCAAGTATAAAACTGTCTTTTAACCTTATATAATCTTCTTCGTTGAAGAAACGTTCCCTTTGTACGCGTGTCATATAAAGTATATCAAGTTCTGGCATATATTTTTCAAGCTCGCTGGTTTCAATAAAATCAATATTGCCAGCTACAAGCACTTCCTGGCGCAGATAATCAGGTATTTTTAATTCATTTGGGGAAACCAGGATAAAACGTACATTTTCATAACGCACCATTGCATTTATAAGTGAATGTACTGTCCTGCCAAATTTAAGGTCGCCACACATGCCTATTGTTAAGTTGTCAAGCCGTCCTTTAAGTTCCTTTATTGTAAGGAGGTCTGTAAGTGTCTGGGTAGGGTGGTTATGCCCGCCATCGCCAGCATTGATTACTGGGATTCCAGAGTTCATTGCTGCAACAACCGGAGCACCTTCTTTTGGATGGCGCATGGCGCATATATCGGCATATGATGATATTACTCTTATTGTATCAGCAACACTTTCACCCTTTGATGCAGAACTTGAATCTGCTGAAGAAAAACCAAGCACCTTACCACCCAGGTTTAGCATTGCTGCTTCAAAACTAAGGCGTGTACGTGTGCTTGGTTCATAGAATAAAGTAGCTAGTTTTTTTCCTTCACATACGGATGAATATTTGTCTGGAGCTTTCATAATTGCTTGTCCAAGATTAAGGATTTCTTCAAGTTCGCTGACGGACAGGTCAAGCGGGCTAATCAAATGTTTCATTAACAATCCCCCTTAATAATTTTTATAAATATAATTTTACTACAACATGGTTTACTAATCAAGAAACATTTAAAAAATATACTTTACATTGACAAAAAAAAATAGTAGAATATTTTATAGCTAAGTAAAAGGCTAAAAATATTAAAAAACAGAGGTGGAACCATTGGTTAAAGAGGAGAGGATAGAACAAAGGCTGCAAAAAGCTTTTGTCAGGGTGACAATTATGGCAGCAGTAGCTGCTGTTGTTGCATTAGTAGCACTTATAGTTACAAGTAACCGTTATACATATGCACTTACTATGCATGGTTTTTCGCAGGGGGATATTGGAAATGCAATGGCAGCGTTTGCAGATGCCAGAAGCTCAACAAGAGCTGTAATTGCATATGCAGATGAGGAATTTGTCAAAATTAATACAACTTCGCATCAAGAAAATAAAGATAAGTTTGAAAAATATTTCGCTAAAATGGAGAAGTCGATTGTCACTGGTGAAGGCAGGGAAGTATATGAACATATGCAAGGCGAGCTTGATGAGTACTGGGAACTTGATGAAGATATACTGGCACTTGGCAGTGATATAAACAGCGAGGAAAACAGGGCAAAGGCACAGACAAAGGCGGCTAATGAGCTTGCACCGATGTTTAATGAAGTTTATGGTGACCTTACAAGCCTGATGGAGATAAAAGTTGAAGCTGGCAATAGTGTTGATACGACCCTTAAAATAATTACAATTGTAATGATTGTCATTATTGTAATTATAATTGCTTCTGTGATGTTTATTTCAATCAGGACTGGAAAAGGTATTGCAAGACAGATTTCAAATGGGTTAAATGCTGTAGCTGAGAGAATGAAGAAATTTGCCAAAGGTGACCTTACATCAGCTTTTCCTGACACTGGAACTAAGGATGAGGTGAATGACCTTGCAGTTACAATTAAAGAAATGGCTAAGGATTTAAGCCAGATTATAGCTGATATCAACGAGGATGTTGCAGGTCTTGCAGATGGCAACTTTATGACAACTTTAAATGACCCTGGACTGTTTTTAGGGGATTTTGCAGGTTTAAAAGAAAGTATAGAACATATTACTGAGAAATTTAAGTCTACCCTTTTACAGATAGAAGAGGCATCAGACCAGGTGGATGCAGGTGCAGGACAGCTTGCGGAAAGTGCTACAGCACTTGCAGAAGGTGCTACAGACCAGGCAGGGGCTGTACAGGAACTTACTGCAACTGTTGAAAACGTTACAATATCTGCTGAAGATACTGCTAAGCAGGTTGGTGCTGCTTATGAAGAAGGGCTTGTATACAGGGAGCAGGCAGAGCGCGGAAGCCACGAAATGAATAATCTTATCAGTGCTATGGAGCGCATTAGTGAAGCTTCTAAAGAAGTTGAAAATATTATTGGTGAAATTGAAGATATTGCATCACAGACAAACCTGCTTTCACTTAATGCATCTATAGAAGCAGCAAGGGCAGGCGAGGCAGGAAAGGGATTTGCAGTAGTTGCTGACCAGATTGGCAAGCTTGCTACAGACAGTGCACAGTCTGCTGCCAAGACAAGGGAATTAATACACAATGCGCTGGAAGAAGTTGAAGCAGGCAATAAAATGACACAGACTACTAAAGAATCATTAGAAGAAGTTATTAACGGCATTGAATTCTTATCCAATGCTTCAAAACAGGCTAGTGATACAGCATATACACAGGCAGATACAATGCGTGAGATTGAAAAAGGAATTGAACAGATTTCAGGTGTGGTACAGAGTAATTCTGCATCAGCACAGGAAACATCAGCAACAAGTGAAGAGCTTGCAGCGCAGGCAACTTCATTAAAAGAACTGATTGGACAGTTTGTATTAAGGTAAAATACCAGGGATTGCAGGGGAGTAATATATGTTATACTAATTAAGGAGGCATAATTTATGGTTAAGCTTTATGGCAACGGGGTTTATCTTGTAAACGGGACTAAGATTATAGAGGATAATGCAGAGGCTGCACAGGCATTAAATGCAGAGTGCGGCAGTGTACCAGCTAAGGAGGAGGCTGCTAAGGGCACAATAGCATATAAGATATTAAAATCACACAATACTTCTGGCGATATGCAGAATCTTAGCATAAAGTTTGACAAGCTGGCTTCACATGACATTACATTTGTTGGGATAATCCAGACAGCAAGGGCTTCAGGGCTTGAAAAATTTCCTGTGCCTTATGTACTTACTAACTGCCATAACAGTTTATGTGCAGTAGGCGGGACTATTAATGAAGATGACCATATGTTCGGGCTTTCATGTGCTAAAAAATATGGCGGGATGTATGTTCCTCCACACCAGGCAGTTATACACCAGTTTGCACGTGAAATGCTTGCAGGCGGCGGCAAGATGCTGCTTGGTTCAGACTCACATACACGTTATGGTGCACTTGGCACTATGGCAGTAGGTGAAGGCGGGCCTGAGCTTGTAAAACAGCTTTTAGGCAGGACATATGATATTGCAATGCCAGGGATAGTTGCAGTATATCTGGCAGGAAAGCCACAGAAGGGTGTTGGCCCGCAGGATATTGCACTTGCAATTATTGGTGCTGTATTTGCTAATGGATATGTAAATAATAAAGTAATGGAATTTGTTGGTGATGGTGTTGCTAATCTTTCAGCAGATTACCGTATTGGCGTGGATGTAATGACAACAGAAACAACATGCTTGTCATCTGTCTGGGTAACTGACAGTGAGATTAAAGATTTTTATGAAATCCATAAACGTCCAGAAGATTATAAAGAATTAAAGCCAGATAATGTAGCTTATTATGATGGCATGGTTTATGTAGACCTTTCAGAGATAAAACCTATGGTTGCAATGCCTTTCCATCCAAGCAATGTTTATACTATTGATGAACTTAATGCTAATATGATGGATATTCTTGATGATGTTGAGAAAAAGGCACTTGTAAGCCTTGATAATAATAAAATACAGTTCACCCTTAAGGATAAAGTACGTAATGGGAAGCTTTATGTTGAACAGGGTGTTATAGCAGGATGTGCGGGCGGCGGTTTTGAAAATATATGTGATGCTGCGGATATATTACGTGGAAAGAATATTGGTGCTGATGAGTTTTCACTTAGTGTATACCCGTCAAGCCAGCCTGTATTTATGGAACTTGTAAAGAATGGTGTAATTGCAGATATTATGGCGACAGGTGCAACAGTGCGTTCTGCATTCTGCGGCCCATGTTTTGGTGCTGGGGATGTTCCGCCTAATAACGGGCTTTCAATAAGACATTCAACACGTAATTTCCCTAACAGGGAAGGCTCAAAAGTTACAAGCGGCCAGATTGCGTCGGTTGCTCTTATGGATGCACGTTCAATCGCTGCGACAGCAGCTAATAAAGGATATTTGACATCTGCAATGGACATTGATGCAGACTTTAATAAACCAAAGTATTACTTTGACAGTACAATATATGATAACCGTGTTTACAACGGAATTGGAAACCCACAGCCAGAAACAGAGATTAAGTTTGGCCCGAATATAAAGGACTGGCCTGTTATGTCTGCACTTACAGACAATATGGTGCTTAAAGTTGTATCAGAGATACATGACCCTGTAACAACAACAGATGAGCTTATACCATCAGGTGAAACTTCATCATTCCGTTCTAACCCGCTTGGTCTTGCAGAGTTTACACTTTCACGTAAAGACCCGGCTTATGTAGGACGTGCCAAGGCTGTACAGCTTGCCGAAAAAGCAAGGACAGCAGGAGAGGACATATTTGCTGCACTTCCTGAAGCAGAAGAAGTGTTTAAGCAGATTAATACAAAATTTGAAGCCAGGCCAGAGGATACACAGATAGGAAGCCTTATATATGCAGTAAAACCAGGTGATGGCTCTGCGCGTGAACAGGCTGCTTCTTGCCAGAAGGTACTTGGTGGCTTTGCAAATATTGCAAAAGAGTATGCTACAAAGAGATACCGTTCTAACCTTATTAACTGGGGAATGTTGCCGTTTATATTTGAAGAAGATGAGCTTCCTTTTAAGAACGGGGATTATATCTTTGTAAAGGATATAAAAAATGCTATTATAAATAAAGAAGATGTAATAAAAGCGTATGTAGCTGGCAAGGAAATGAAAGAATTTGACTTAAAACTTGGACGGCTTACAGATGATGAACGTGACATAATTGTAAAGGGATGCCTTATAAATTATTACCGTGCACAGATGCAGGCATAATAAGGGTTTGCTGCCTGTTATTATAGTTATTTAGAAAAGACACAGGGTTTTTGTGTCCATCCAGATTATGTTCTATTCCTGGGATATATTCTGGATGGGTATGGAAACCCTGTGTCTGTATATCCATATACTGCTGCCCTTTAATTACAATTATATTAAATTATAATAATTACATTGCAATATAATGCATGTACGGTTATAATAGGGGTTGTATAAATAGGAATATTATTTTGGAGGGCATGTATGGACAATAATAATGGAAGGAAACGGAAAAAGAGAAAAGGCAGGGTTAAGAACAGTGTTAAAATTGTTTTTTTGTTACTTTTCCTTGTTATTAGTGGTACGGCTGGCTTTTTTGTTGCTAAGGCAAGGGTTACATTTAACCAGACATTAAACCATGTGAAGAGGGACTATAATTCTAAACTTTCCTCTGTTGATTTAAGTGGCATTAAAGTCAAATCTGATAACGATATTGTTAATATACTACTGATAGGTAATGACAGGCGTGATGAAAAATACTATTCCAATAAACGTGGCCTGACTGATGTTATTATAATTGCTACTATGGACAGGAAACATGGTGTGCTTAAGCTTTCATCAGTTATGAGGGATTTACGTGTATATGTACCAGCCTCTGGCAGCTATGAGAAGATTAATGCTGCTACAAACCATGAGGGTGAAGTTAAAAGTTTATATAAGACACTTGCACAGAATTTTAATATAAAGCTTGATGGTTATGTACAAGTTGATTTTGAAGCATTTAAGGAAGTTGTTAATGCATTAGGCGGGGTAGAAGTGGAACTTACTGATACAGAAGCCAGGTATTTAAGCATAACTAATTATATACAGAAGAAAAAGAACAGAAAGGGCTTAAAAACAGGCAAACAGGTACTTAATGGTGACCAGGCGCTTGGTTACTGCCGTATACGTAAAGGAATAGATATGATTGGTGAGCCTGTAGTTACTGCAAGCGGCCTTATTGATGACTATGGGCGTACATGGAGGCAGAGGGCAGTTTTAAGTTCTGCTTTTGAAAAGTTTAAGACCATGCCACTAACAAAGTGGTATGATATTGCAAATAAGGTTCTGGGCCATGTTGTAACTGACCTGGATAATGACCAGATTTTACAGTATATGAAAGATGTTGCTACAATGGGAACAACAGATATTTACCAGTTACAAATACCACAAAACCCTTATTTCAGGATAGCTCCTAAAGGCGAGTTTGATTCTAGTGAATATATTGTGCCTACTGATGGTGTATCAAGTGAGCAGGATATTGGGAAGAATAAAGAAATACTAAACCAGTTTATTTTTAAATACAATGGCAAAGGGGAGTTTGAGTTTAAAGACTCCAGCCATGAGGGCTGAAATACTGGCAGGATTACAGGACAGGGTTTATAATTAAGATAATTGGAGATTTAATATGTTAAAGAAAATTATGATGGCATTGCTGCTGGTTATAAGCGGCGTTGCAGGTTTTTTTGTTGCAAAGGCACAGGTTACATTTAATAATACTTTAAACCATGTAAACAGGGATTATGATACAGCACTTAAAGATGTTGATTTAAGCGGGATTAAGGTTAACTCAGATGAAAATGTTGTCAATGTGCTTATTGTGGGCAATGATTACAGGGAAGAGAAAGGATATGATGCATCCGGGCTTACTGATACAATGATTATAGCTACTATGGATACAAAACATAAAAACCTTAAGCTCACATCCCTTATGAGGGATATGGTTGTGGATATTCCTGACCATGGCTTAAATAAACTTAATGCTGCCAATTCTTTTGGTGGTATACAGCTTTTATATAAAACTATTGCACAGAATTTTAACATTGAGCTTGATGGTTATGTAGAAGTTGGTTTTAATGCATTTGAGAAGATTGTCAATGCAGTTGGCGGGGTAGAAGTAGAACTTACAGAGTCAGAGGCTTCTTACCTTAACACAACCAATTATATCTCAAAGAAACGTTTCAGGACTGTCCAGGTTGGCAAGCAGAAGCTTAATGGCAACCAGGCACTTGGTTACTGCCGTATACGTAAGGGAAGTGTTAAGACAATAACAGGCCTTATGGATGATTATGGGCGTACATGGAGACAGCGTACAGTTATTAAATGTGTGTTTGACAAGCTTAAATCACTGTCACTTTCAAAGTGGATTGAACTTGCTAATGAAGTTCTTGGTGAATATGTTACAACAGACCTTACAAATGATGCTATTATGGGATATATGAAGGATGTAATTATGATGGGTACAACAGAGGTTACACAGCTCCAGATACCAATATCAGGTTATTTCAGGACTTCATATGATGGTGAATATTCATGTGGTTCATCACTTGTGCTTACAGACGGGGTTTCTTCTGAACGTAATCTCGCTGCCAATGCAGAAGCACTTAATAAGTTTGTATTTGAATATGACGGCAAAAAACCATTTGAATATGGAACATTTATTAATAATGATACTGGTGCGAGTGAGGAAACTTAATGCATAGTTAATTAAGTTAAAATCCTGTATACTGGATATAAAGCAGCTTTTATGGGGTATATCCAGTATATGGGATTTAGTTTTAGGACTGGCATCTTAACTGTTCTGTGCCATTAAAAGCCGTTTAAGCAGTCTTTGGAAATATGTTATATAACCAGCTTCTCCAATATCTTCTGACGCTTTTATTGGGATTTTGTCTATTTCTTTTCCATTTAATATATAGACTACATTGCCTATTTTATCACCTTTTTTAACAGGTGCTTTAATATCAGGCATGAACATAATCTTTTTTTCTATTTTATCTGATGACTCATTACCACATAAAGTATAAGAAAAATCCCTTGTTACTTCTGAGTTTATCTGGTCTTTTACTCCATTAATGATTTTTTGTGGTTTTATGCGGATTTTGGAAGCTTTTTCAGAATAGTTTGTGCAGTTTGAAAATCCATAATCAAGCAGTGCTGCCGCTTCTGCGAACCTTTCTTTAGGGTCAGGGGCTGCCATAATTACAGCAGTAAGGCTTACACCATTACGTTCTGCGGTTGCTGAAAGGCAGTATTTTGCCTTGGAAGTTGAACCTGTTTTAAGCCCTGTAATACCATTATATGTACGTATTAACTTATTAGTATTAGTAAGGCCGAACTGGGTAGTGCCTTTTCTTGTTGTATGTGTAATTTCATCCATCCATACAGTAGAGTAGTTAGAAATTTCAGGATATTTTGTAATAAGTTCCCTTGACATAAGCGCTACATCATAAGCACTGCTGTAATGCCCGCTTTGTATTGAATCATCAAGGCCATTACAGTTTTTAAAACTTGTATGTACCATTCCAAGCTCTTTTGCCTTTTCATTCATTTTTTTAACAAATTCCGTTTCAGAGCCACTTACATGCTCAGCCATAGCAACTGCTGCATCGTTTGCACTTGCTATGCTTATGCATTTTATCATTGTGTCAACAGTCTGTGTTTCACCAGGTTCAAGAAAGACCTGTGAACCTCCCATTGATGCAGCAAATTCACTTGTGGATACACTGTCTTCTAAAGTTATCTTTTTATTGTGCAGTGCTTCAAATATGAGCAGCAGTGTCATAATTTTAGTAATGCTTGCAGGGACAAGTTCAGTATCTTTTTCTTTTTCAAATAAAATCCTGCCGCTGTTATTTTCTATAAGGACTGCTGATTTAGCAAGTATGGATACACTTGCCTGGGCAGAAGGAGGTTCACTGGCGGCTGGCTGGGCAGCAGCAAATGGTTTTGTATTGCATATAACCAGTGAAAGTGAAATAAGCAGCGAAAGAACAGTTTTTGTAAAAATGGAAGTTTTTGTAAATATCTTCATTATACCTCATTTCTACAGAAATTTTCTGGATAGTTTAAGTTATATATATTATATTTTGCAGAAATTAAAATATGCAATAAAAGAAGAACCTGCTTATATATAAACAGGCTCTTCTTTTTAATTTGGCATTTTGTTTTCCACGTTTTTTATGGTACAGCAAATTATAAATGCTGTACATGTGTATGGTTATTCTGTAGCCAGTTTTCAGGCTTTAGCCTTTACACCTGCACAGAAGTTTCCATATACACGTTTTTTAGATGCATTATTTACATATGCCCTTGCTTTAAAGTATTTATATTTCTTGCTGTTTTTAACAGTTGTCTTTAAAACAGAACCTTTTTTAAGTGTTTTTACAAGGGAGTATTTGCCGTTCTTTTTCTTGCCTGCATAAATCTGGTAGCCCTTTGCATTTTTAACCTTCTTCCAGGAAAGGTTAATCTTTGTACCAGAAATCCTTGCTTTAACACCTTTTACTTTAACTGGGGCTGTTGTTAATTTTTTAATTTTACTGTACTGTCCGAATATCCTGCTGCCGTCATCTGCTGTCTTAAATGCACGCATCCTAAGTGAATATGAGGAGGCGTAAGCCATTGTGACGTTGCAGGTAATCCTGTCTGGCTTTAATATAGTCCTTATTCTCTTGTAGTTGCCAGACTTTCCAGAAGCGCTGTAGAAAATATAACCATCTGCACCATCAATTATATTCCACTTAAATGTTACAACACGTGAACCCTTTTTAGCTGAGGCAGACATGGAAGGTTTTTTATCCTTGTCAAATGTAATGTCCCCGCCTGGTTCTTCTGTTGTTCCAGGAGCACTTGTACCTGAAGGCTCATTAACGCCAGGTGTACTTGTAGCTGATGGTGTAGCTGAAGGTTCTGCAGAAGCATCTGGTTTTTTAGTTGCGGACGGTACATAGCCTCCTGAAGAAGATGATGACTGTCCTGATGAACTTCCCTCTGTTGTTATTATTTCAGTATTTACAAGAGGAACTTCTATTGCAGACTGTCCAGTTTCTGTAACATATTCTGCCGAAGGGGCTTCACCGTTTACTCCTGTAAACTGTGTTGAAATCTTGTAAACACTGCCAGATGGCTTAAGGGAAAGTGTACCGATATCAGCCTGCCCATTTGCAGGGAATACCAGGTTGCCCTTCTTGCCAGACATTACAACATCAACTATATAGTTATCATTACCGCTAATTATTCCGCTTTCTTTTACGTCACTCTTTACTGCATCATTAAATGTGAATACAGGTTCATTCATTTTGCCGCTGGTTATAGAAACCTTTAACTTAAAACGCAAAGATGTGATTTTTTCTGTTACAGCCAGTGGAAATGAAAGTGATACATTAATATTACTTCCACTTGCCACCAGTTTTCCAGTACAGTCTGTTTCTGCTGCTGTTACAGGGGAAACTGGAAGGGCAGTAATAAGAAGGGCGGACAAAAGTATGCAACTAATCCACTTTTTCATGGTTTACCTCCATAATTATTATGTTCCCTGTGCAGTTTTTATGCTGTACAGGAAACATAATTTAATTTTGCTGTTTAAATAGTCTGTAATTAGTTAGTACCTGGAACAGTATTACCTGTTAAAGTAATGCTTGGTAATGTTGATGGGATTTGGATAACAAGTGTATCACTAGTAATACGCTCGCCTTCAAGTGTTAATGCATCATCAACACGGTATAATTCACCACGCACACCTTTGCCAGTAAGTGCGTCTGCATCAAACTGTCCAGGTTCTACATAGTATACCCATGTTCCGTCTGAGGTTTCACCAAGGTTTCCATTACCTGGGTCAGGGGCAAGTATTACCTGCCCTGCTTTGGTTTCACCATCTTTTGCACCTATTACGTTGCCCTCAGTATCATATAACATAACTATGTTATATGCCGGGTTTCCTTTATAAACTCCTGTAAAGATTAACGAACCTGCTGGTATAACATCTTCTGCCTTATCACCATACTTGAATTCAGCACTAAGCAAACCAATAGATGGTGTACCACTTTCTGTTTTATGGAACTCAATGTTATCACCAGTAGGGCCACATACATCAATTTCATTAATAGAAACTTCATCCAGTCCAGTGATAGCCAGTTTAACATATCTTGCGTCATAAGTTCCAATCCACTTATTATTTTCATCTGCTTTAACAGAGTCAAACCATACCATCTGTGCAGAACCAGCTGGGTTAATTTTAGTCCAAGTGCTAACTGTTGTCCAGTTACTTCCATCTGTACTTACATATATTTTAGCATTGCCGCTGTTAAGTACATTAGTTCCAGAATATTTAAGGGAAGTAACTTCCTTAATATCATGCATGTCAATAATAATTTCTGCTGCACCTTCAGAGGCTTTACCATTATAAACAGAGTCTGCCTTATTATCAATAATCCTGTCAATAGTATGTTCAGTCTTTGCTGTTACACTTCCAGGGTTTTTCTCATCATAGCCACTGTCAGGGTCATCATCATCAGTTTCAATTTCTGTATCTTCATCAGATGTCATATTTGTTTCTACTGTCCATAATGACTTATCCAGTATGCCGTCCGTCTGGATTTTAACCTGGCCGGCCTCTTTTTCATTAGAGTAGTTGAGGAACTGGTCAACTGCTTTAACCTTATAAGACATTACCCTGTTATTTATAGTAGATATAGTGTCTGTAAATACAGTAGTACCACCATTAGGGTTTACAGGCTGGAAACCAACTACCTGTGACTCTGTAACACCATTACTTGTCATGCTTCGGATAATTTCATAACCAAGGATTAAATCTGTATCCTCACTTGTTTCAATAGAAACTTTTACTTGGTTTGAAACTGCCGATGCAGTAGCTGCTGTTATAACATCCCTGCCTTTTATAGTTCCTGCTTCACCAGGGTGGTTTACACGGTAATCCCTTGCATTATTATTTACATAGTAAAGTGCTTTAGTATCTGGTTCACCATATTTTGCTGCATAGGCAATAGTGTCTGCATCAGGTACCATGCCCCAGCGTTCAAAGAATGGAAGAATATTCTTATTAGCAGCAGCACATGAAAGACGCATAAGGTTCTGTTCACTATCACCTAATACAAGGCCTGCCTGAGGTGCTTTAGCAGGGTTTCTTGAATATGTGTCTACACGTGCAAAGAACAGGTTGTTAAACTGGTCTTCATAATTATCATAAATATGGTGGTCATCTTCCTGGTCATCAAATGCAAGATGGAGCTGCCAGTATAATGCTAACTGTGTAAATACATTAGATGCCCTGCCAATAGTACCAGATGTAACTTTCTTATATACATTTTCAAGTGTATAGCGCTGTGTGCCTGTAAGAAGCTGTGCAAAGTAGTTATTTGTAACTTCTGCTACAGCATATGTGCCCTGGTTAATATCATGGCCGATTTCGTGGGCAATACCCCATCCAAAGCTAGCCATGCTGGATGCACCACTTGCAATGTTACATGAACCATATTCAATACCAATATGGTTGCCAGCAGCATACATAAATGCACCAGAGAACATTCTCATATACCTGATATTTAAGTGCTGTGAAGGAAGTGCGTTATTGCCTCTTACTGTACCTGCATCATCACTAAGGCCTTTATGCTGGTAGAATAAAGCCATAGTATCTTCCATTGCCTGTAATGCAGTATCAAGTGCAGCAACTTTATCTTCCTTAGATGCTAATGGCCCCCATACCTGTGTTGCAGGCAGTGAGTACATCATCTTCTCCATCATTATATCAGTCGCATTTAAGATACAGTTAGTCTGGTCATATTCATAATCTACAGGTTTCTCTTTGCCTTTATGGAGTTCTGTATGTTTTGCTTCAATATTAGCTGTATGTTTTTCCAAACTGTCAACATAAGCCCTTATAGCACTTGTTCTTTCAGCGCCTGTCTTTCTGTATACATTTAAAACAGGAATATCACTTCCTCCAAGTACACGTACAGCATACTTGTCAGCAGTATTATTTCCGCTGTATGCAACATAAAGCTGTCCGCCGCGTTCAAAATTTTTATCTGCAATCTGAGGGACTGTAATTTCATTTCTGCCTATTTTGAGTGCAGCAGAAGATTTTGCAAGGCTGGCTGATTCAGCATGGTACTGTGTCATAACTAAGTTAAGGTTTGTTGAATCACCAGTCCTCTTTGTATTATGCCCTACATAAACAACGAGGGTTTCACCAGCATAAACAGTCTTTCCAAGTGGCTGCCAAGGATTTAAACCGCCAAAGCCAAGATGTCCGTCTTTCTTTCCAGTAATAGTATTAATTACTTCATAAGAAGGAGATGGTTTATTGTTTAAAATATCCCTTGCAGTTTCAAGTTCAAGTTTTAATTCCTTATAAAGAGGATGTTTTTCACCGCTTTCACTATCAGGCTTCTCCAGACGTTTTTCTAATGCATCAATTGTGCCTGTTTCTACATCACTTCTTAATGTAGAGTGCATTTCATCTGAATAAAGCCCCATAATGTCATCTTCAAGTGAATCATAATTGTAGAAACGGATTTCACCAATTCTCATTTCAGCTCTTGTGTAACCTCTGCCAACACATAAACGTATTTTATTAGCAGTTATTGCATTATCAAACTTAACAATATAGAACTGGTGTTCATTGATGTCAAGTTTCCTTAAAAGGCGTGCACCAACTGTATTCTGTTTGTCTTCCTGTGAATTCCAGTAATCAATTCTTGCATATTCAAGAGGTGCAGCCTCTTCATAAGCAGCAAATGTCATAAAATTCATTTTATAGTTAGCATCAAGGGTTATATTTATACCCCTGTCATTTGCTGGGTAAGCTACACCGTCATCCCAGTCGTTTTTAACCCAGTATGAATTATAGTTATTATCTACAACCCCAAGGGCACTTTTTGCTTCTGTATCAAGAGGGCTGTCAACCATCTTAGCGCCGCCATGTCCGCCATAAGTTGCTGAAACAATATGGGCTGATACAACGCCTTCACCTTTGGAAGTATTTAACAGTTTATAATTAGGAAGCTGTGGAGGGTTGGAATTCTTTGTTTTACAAAGTGATTCCAAAGAAGGGCTTCCCCATCCAAGCTGGTTCCATCCAGTAACATAAACTGTATACTCTGTATCTTCATCAAGGTTTTCAATTTTGAAGCTGTTAGTTTCAATAATACCAGTCCCGCCTGTTTTCTCATCAGGTACAAAACCTGCAACTGCTGGCTTGAACTTGTCATCAGGTTCACTTGATTTCTTGTAGTAAACCATGTAACCACTGGAATCATCCATATCTTTCCATGTAGCATTAATTGAGTCACGGCCACCAGTTAATTTTAAATTATCAGGTGGGTCTGGTTTAGCCTGTGGTTCTGGCTTTCCAGTTACTTCCTCTGACCAAGGGCTCTTCCAGTCACCATTAACAGAACGTACTTTAAGCGTATAAGTTGCAAAGTTAACAAGCTTCTCGTCATTAATAGAGCTTACAGTGTACTTATTGCCAGGGACTTTAATAGTGCTTTCAATAACTTCTTCTGACTTTCCAGCAGGTCCCTTTACATAAAGTTCATAGCCAGTTACATTGTTCTGTGGTGTCCATGATACATCAAGCTGTTCATTGCCAGGTTTTGGCTCTGCCATAGATGGTATGTCAAGTTTTGGTTCTGGAATTCTTTTTTCCATATCATTGACAAACTCTACTTTGGCGATATCAGCAAGTTTTTTATCAGCTTTCCTGACCCCATTAATTCGGATTATAACTCTTTTTACTGCAATCTGGCCACCAAAATCCAGGACAAGAGAACCATCAGACTCGGTTTTTACAGTTGCTGCCCTTGCAGAAGCTTTAAGAAGCTTTGCACTAGCCTTCCTGGTATTGTCACCAGCCTGGTTTGCCAAAGAAACTGGTATCTCATTACCATCTTTGTCTGTAATTATAACTTCACCAGTTTCAATATCGCTTACAGTTTCACCATTTTCATTTATAAAAGGTGAAAGAATTTTCATTCCTCCGATTTCAGGCCCATCTGCATCGTTGGCAGCAAGGTCAAACTGGAGGTTTACAGGGTTAGACTCTGAAATGGCTTCGTCTTTTGCTGGTGTAAGCACAGCACCTTTGCCAGAAGCAAGGCCTGATACATCACCAGATGTACCCTCAACTGGCATTACATCATTATAAATCCATAACTTTTCAACAAGTGACTGTTGTGGTGCTTCACCAAGGTTTTGTACGATTAACTGTAAATCAGCAATATCTATCTTGCCATCGTTATTCAGGTCAAAACCTTTATTTGATGTACTTTCCCATATTAAGTTTAAAAGGCCTGTGGTATCAGCTTCACTTACCTTTCCATCCCCGTTAACATCACCGGCCTGAAGCCATCCAGGATTTGCATCAGCTTTGCCTGTGTCAACTTTTGCTGCACATACAAGCAGTTTATGTGACCATCCTGCTTCAACTGTGACATTCTGGGTATATGTAGCAAATTTGTCAGCTTTTACAGTGACAGTTCCTTCACCTGCTGTTACGTTTTCAAAACGTGTTGACAGTGAAGCGGATTTATTTGCAAAATCCAGTTCTTTTGTTTCACCCTTGAATTCTATAGTTACTTTTCCTGTATATTCAAGGAAGGGGCGTACTTCTATTTCCAGGTTTCCAGTATTTGCAGTTGCTGCTCTTTTTCCAGAACTGGAAGCTTTAGCAGGCTGTACTTCAGAAAGTATCCCAGTTCTGGCAGCTTTAGCAGATGCCATGTGGGCAGGTACAACAAAACCTGTTAATGACTGTAGAAGCAGACAGCCAGTTAGCAGTGTTGCTATTTTTTTTCTCATACTAATATTCCTTTCTATAAAATACTGTGGAAACAAAGTGCCATGCAGGTACGCTGGAATACCTGCCAGCCAATGCTGTCCCTGTATTATCTGGGCATTTACATACATATTATCTGGCTTTTGTTACAATAGCAGGTGTAGTTAAAGAGGCACTACAGTAACAATTAAGACCCTTTGAAATAAGGGTCTTACGTAAAAAACATGTATATAATATTTACAGTAAACAGCACTGGACTTATACGAATATAATAGTATATATTAGTAAAATTTGCAATAGTTATTGTGATAATTTCCAGAACATAGGAATTGCTAATGCCGTATAACATAACGGTAATGTGGCATATCTATCCCCCGGTAATGTTTTGTCCAGGTATCTGTTATTGCCATACCATTTCTAATAGCTACATTTTGGGAGGCAATATTTATATCCCTTATAATAGAGCAGACTTCATCTGCTTTTAAAACTTCAAAAGCATATTTTATACACGCATTTGCTGCTTCTGTTGCATAACCTTTGTGCCAGTATAACCTGTTAAAAAGATAACCTGTTTCCAGCACTTCCATTTCTTTCCAGGGTTGCATTGTAAGTCCGCACTGGCCAATCATTTCACCAGTTTCTTTTAGTATTACTGCCCATAATCCAAAATTCCATTTTTGATAACGTGAAAGCTGCCTGTCAAGCCATTCATGTACTTCATTATCATTGAAAGCACCTTCATACGCATACATTGTATCTTCATCCTGCAAAATTTTACACAAAGAATTGAAGTCTGTCTGCTTCATCTCCCTAAAATACAATCTTTCTGTTTCAAGTATCATGCCTTACCTCCATAACCCCTGGTTTATATACATGATTATAAAATATTTAGCTTATACCTGCAATATTGTATTTACAACCAGGCACATCCGTTTCATAAAAACCTATGTTCTGGAAATTATCTTATACATGCAGTTTTTTAACAGGATAAAGTGCTTTATATATTTATTAGAAGTATGGTGACAATTATAAGAAATATATGGTATAGTATATAACATCAGAAAAGGAGATGTACAAAGCAGAATTATAAGGAAGTGTGGATTATGTATGTTATAGGTATTACAGGCGGTGTTGGAAGTGGCAAGTCACTTGTGGCAAAGATTGCCAGCAGGAAGTATAATGCAGGCCTTCTAATAGCTGATGAACTGGGGCATGTTGTAACAGAACCAGGGAAACCAGCATATAAAAAGATTATAGAAATATATGGCACTGGTATTTTAGGGCAGGATGGCAGTATTGACAGGAAGAAGCTTGCAGATATTATATTCAGTGATGATAAGGCACGTTTTGCCATAAATTCGGTAATACACCCTGAAGTAATGTTATATATTGAAGATTATATTAATGAAAGGAAAGGGCAGGATGGTTATATAATACTTGAAACAGCTATTATGTATGAAACTGGCTGTGACAGGTTTTGTGATGAAACCTGGTATGTATATGTTCCAGAAGATGCCAGGATAAAGAGGCTCTCTGAAAACAGAGGATATACAGAAGAAAAATCACGTTCAATTATAAAAAAGCAGAAACCAGATAGTTTTTTTATGGAAAGGGCGGCAAGGATTATTGATAATACAGGCAGTATAAAAGATTTAGAAAGTATAATAGCAGGTCTGCCTGGCAAATTATAAAAAAGATGGTTGCTGTAGTAAAATATACCAGGACATGTTTATAGTTTACAGATATGTCCTGGTATATTATATCCAATGTTTCTTATTGTGATTATAAAATTGTAATTATAAAGTTATTCCATTTTCTTCCAGAAGCTTCCGTGCGCTTTCTATTGAGTCTATGCCAGTTTTATTCTTAATTGGCGCAAATTCCTTATTCCTTTCAACTTCAAATGGAAGACATGTATCAAGCATGTGTATCATGTCCAGTATCAGCGTTTCAAATTTATAGCCATTTGGCTCTTCTGGGTCAATAAAATTACCATTTTCATCCATATAAGGGATTTTCTTTTCAACAATATGCAGAGGAAGTTCATTGTTGCATATTTCTTCAAGGTCACTTTCTTTGAAAAGGTAGTTTAATATTACACCAAAATTATAAGCAGGTTCACCATTTTCATCCTTTGTATTGCGGAGCTGTTCTGTCTGCTCATAATATTCAACAATGGAAGGGCGTCCGTCTTCAAGGCACATTACACCAACTTTTTCGTCAGGGTCTGCTTTACGCACTACCTTTGCACCAGCAGAGCAGTTTTTGTGTATTACAGCACCAATAAAACATGGGTCAGCAATACGCTGCAATACATTATCTACGGCAAAAACATTAAGCCATTCAATTCCTGTTTTATGGATAAATTCTGTAATCCCTGCATTTTTCATTGAAGAATACCATCCGCCATTGCCATTTGGTGAAGTTGCAATTTTGTATTTATCTTCCATATAGACTTTGCCCTGGTATGTTGCGGCTGGTGCCATGTCCTGTTTAAAGAAATGGATATAACCAGGGTCATATGTGAAGTAATCATGTTCTTTGAAAAATGCAACAGTGGTATCATGGTTTTTATCACTTGTCATTATAAAGAGATGTATCCATGTGCCAGCCATATCAACAACATCAAGCAGGTTTCTTATAATACGCTGGAAGATGTATACAGGTTTTGTAATGCCGATATCATACATTCCTTTTGGGTTAGCAGACCCCAGGCGTGTCCCCATGCCTCCTGCAAGCAGGACAGCACCCGCTTTGCCAGCACGTATTGTTTCAATTCCTGTTTTAATGAATTCTTCCTTGTTTGTTTCAATTTCAGGAAGTGTCATTGCTTTAATTGGTGTAATTTCTCCACGTGTAGTTTCTTTAATACCGCCAGTAACATTTGCAGTTACTGAAAAATCAGTCCCGGCAATCTGGGCGGTAAGCATTTCCTGGTGTTCCTGGCTTAATTCATTATAGTATTCCAAAACATGTTCCTGTCCATATTTTGAGAGTTTATCCTTAGCCTCATTAAAATCCATATTAATAACCATACCTTTCTTAAATAAAACATTGTCCAGTTTTATGTTTTCTGTATTTTTTATATACCAGACTGGATATGGCTTTATTATACATTATCAGAATATAGGCTGCAAGATAAACTTTAAAGCCGTGGCTGGTGGTTTATTTATCTTTTAATTCTGTAAAAGAACCCTGTTTCATTGCACGTACTTTTGATGAAAGCCCAAACAGGTTGATAAATCCTTCTGCATCTTTATGGTTATACAGTTCACCTGTTGTAAATGAAGCAATAGACTCACTATATAATGAATATGGGGAAGTTGTACCCATTTTTATTATATTGCCTTTGTAAAGCTTAAATTTAACTTCACCTGTAACGTATTTCTGTGTTGAGTCAATAAATGCCTGTACTGCTTCGCGTAAAGGAGTAAACCATTTTCCTTCATATACGATATCTGCAAATTTATTGCCCATATCTTTTTTAGCTGTATATGTGTCACGGTCAAGTATTAATTCTTCAAGCTGCTGGTGTGCTTCCATAAGGATTGTACCACCTGGTGTTTCATATACACCACGTGATTTCATGCCAACTACACGGTTTTCAACAATATCAATAATACCAATGCCATGTTTGCCGCCAAGGCTGTTTAATGTACGTATAATATCAGAAACTTTCATTTCTTTTCCATTAAGGGTTTTTGGAACGCCCTGTTCAAATGTCATAGTAACTACTTCGCCCTCTTCTGGTGCATTTTCAGGTGTTGTGCCAAGTACAAGAAGGTGGCTGTAGTCAGGAGCATTAGCAGGGTCTTCAAGTTCAAGCCCTTCATGGCTTATATGCCATAAGTTCCTGTCACGGCTGTAGCTGTTGTCAGCAGAAAATGGGAGATTAATACCATGTTCCTTACAATATTCAATCTCAGACTCACGGGAATCCATAGTCCACTTGTCATCCCTCCATGCAGCAATAATCTTTAAGTCAGGTGCAAGTGCTTTAATTCCAAGTTCAAAGCGTACCTGGTCATTGCCCTTGCCTGTTGCACCGTGGCAGATAGCTGTTGCACCTTCAATACGTGCAATTTCAACAAGCCTTTTAGCAATAAGCGGGCGTGCCATAGATGTGCCAAGCAGGTATTTGTTTTCATAAATAGCATTTGCCTGCACGCAAGGTACAATATATTCATCACAGAATTCGTCTGTTACATCTTCAATGTATAACTTTGCAGCGCCACATGCCTTAGCCCTTTCATCAAGGCCATCCAGTTCACTTTCCTGTCCTACATCAATACATACACAGATAACTTCATAATCATAGTTTTCTTTTAACCAAGGTATAATAGCTGTTGTGTCCAGTCCTCCAGAATAAGCGAGAATAACTTTTTCTTTCATTGTAATTCCTCCTAAAATAAATTGTTTATACCGCATATTATACAGCCACATTTATATTTATGCAATAGTGATTTTTTGATTTATACAAAAATATCTGGATTTTTAATAAATATACATATTTATGCATATTTATTAATTTTATAAATCTTTATAAAATCTATATAAACCAGTGTTACCATTTAATTATACAAAGGCTGGCCAGACGGTTTGCCATCCAGAAAGGCCCTGGTGTTCTTATGCTGGTGGCGTGCCAGCTTTGTTTGTAAAATACAATTTATATAAATAAGGAAAGGAAATTTGGTAACATGGATATTATTTTAAAAACAAATGCTCTTTGTAAAAAATTTAGAGGACAGATGGCTGTAAACAATTTATCACTTGAAATTGAGAGAAATTCAATTTATGGTCTTTTAGGACCAAACGGGGCTGGGAAATCTACTACATTAAAAATGATGGCAGGAATTTTGCGTCCTACATCTGGTTTAATTGAATTTAACGGGCATAAATGGAGGCAGGCTGATTTAACTAAAACAGGAGCATTAATTGAAGAGCCGCCGGTTTATGGGAATTTAAGTGCAGAAGAAAACCTTGAAGTAAAAAGGCTTGTTCTTGGGCTGCCTAAAAAGCGTATTAAAGAGGTTTTAGAAATTGTAAACCTTACAGGCACTGGCAGGAAGAAAGCGGGAAATTTTTCAATGGGCATGAAGCAGCGTCTTGGCATTGCACTTGCGCTGCTGGCCAATCCAGAGTTTCTTATACTTGATGAACCTTTAAACGGGCTTGACCCGCTGGGCATACAGGAGTTAAGGGAATTAACCAGGTCTTTGCCTGGAAAGGGCATTACAGTAATATTTTCAAGCCATATTTTAAGCGAAGTGGAACAGGTTGCAGACCATATTGGCATTATTGCAGGAGGGGTACTTGGGTACAGTGGCAAAGTAAACCAGAATGGCAGCCTGGAAGAACTGTTTATGCAGGTTGTAATGGATAACAGGAAGGAGGAGGGGATATGTTAAAAATAGCAATATCTGAACATTTGAAAATGCGTCATACTTTTGGAGGGAAACTGCCTGTAATTGCACCTGTATTTTCCCTGGGCATTGTATTACTGCTGGCATATGGGGCAATAGGAATGGCACAGCCAATGGCATGGAATTTCTGGTATACAACACTTCTTCCTGGCCTGCTTGCAATTATATGTTACCTTGGGGTTAATAAAGATAAGAAACTGCATTACTGCAATATGCTTTCAGTGCCTTTTCCTGCTGCCAGGTGCCTGGCGGGAAAAGTGCTTTACTATGCAGCAGGGATGTTTCTTGCTAATGTGGTATTGTGTACTGGAATATTAATATCTGGAAAAATATCTGGTGTGGCTTCTGGGATATCTGGAAGTTTTGCTGCTGTAATACTGCTGTCATTTATATTTATATGGGAAATACCATTATATATTATTTTGAGTGTGCGTTTTGGCATGTTTGCCTGTATTTTTTCATGTATGCTTATGGTATTTTCTGCTTTTGTATTTGCAAATACACATTTATGGTGGATATGGCCGTCTTCAATACCTTTAAGGCTTATGTGCCCTGTACTTGGCATAATGCCTAATGGTATTTTAGCCCCTCCAGGAAGCCCGTTATTAAACAGTGGCGTAATCCTGCCAGGAATAATAATTTCATTTATATGGTTTGTATTATTTAGTTTTCTGATGGTATTATGTTTTAAGAAAAAGGTGGTGGAAGAATAGATGTTTTTTGCTTATCTGAAAGCGGACTTTATAAAAGCAAGAGGGCTTAAAATCTGTCTTGCACATTTATTAATCCCAGTACTGGCTGCAATTGTATTTTTATTGTATTATTCCGTTGCACCTGGAAATATTTATTCAAAAGCTGATGCTTATTTCCAGATGCTAGGAACAGCCATGCCTTTTCTTATAGGGCTTTTTTGCGGTATAATATCAGAACAGGAATTAATGGCTGGCTCTTTCCAGAACATGTTGTCAGTACCTGTAAGAGCAGTGCCATTTTACAGTAAGCTTTTTATGCTGCTGCTTCTTGGTGCGCCAGCGGTGCTGCTCGCATCTGTTTTATTTGGTGCAGGTTATTTATATGTAGAAGAAAATTATATTGTAGATTTCAGGCTTTATTTTATTGCTGCATTTGTAATTGCAGGAAGCAGCATTTTCCTGTATATACTGCATTTGTTCCTTGCAATGCGTTTTAATAAGGGGGTCACAACAGGGCTTGGCATAGCAGAAAGCCTTTTGGCAGCAATAATGCTTACAGGGCTTGGTGATGGCATATGGATGTATATTCCTGCCGCATGGGCGGCAAAATTTGTAACACGGGTTTTGCCAAAGCCTGCTGTATATGGTACAATGGCTGTTGATTATAACCAGGAGCTTTATACAGCAATAATTACATGTATTATTATAACAGGTGCAGGGGCTGTGGCATTTGGCATATGGGCGTGGAAATGGGATGGTACAAAGTCCAGTGAATAACCTGGCTGATGGAAGGGGAGTTATTTTGGCAAATATTTTAGCAGTTGATGATGAACAGGATATTTTAAAAATGATACAAAGAATTCTTTCAAGGGATGGGCATAATGTGGATATTATTTCTAATCCGGAAATTATTGGTGGCATAAACCTGGAAAGTTATGACATTATACTTCTGGATGTTATGATGCCGCAGACTGACGGGTTTACACTGTGCCAGCAGATACGCAGCCGCACTGGATGCCCTGTTGTGTTCCTTACTGCAAAATCAGATGAGGAAAGCCTTGTATATGGGCTTGGAACAGGTGCAGACGACTATATTTTAAAGCCATTTGGTGCAAATGAATTAAGGGCAAGGGTAAATGCACATATAAGGCGTGAAACACGTGGGAATTTTACAAAAATTTCATTTGGAAAGGCAGAATTTAACCTTACAGCAAAGCAGCTTTTAGTAAATGGAAGTCCTGTTCCTTTAACAAAGGGTGAGTATTATATTTGTGAATTTCTTGCCAGAAACCACGGGCAGGTCTTTTCTAAAGAACAGATATATGAGAAGGTCTTTGGATTTGACGGGACTGGCAATGATAATACAATTACAACGCATATTAAAAATATCCGTATGAAACTAGAACACCTGGATTGTTCACCAGTAAAAACAGTATGGGGGATTGGTTATAAATGGGAAATATAAAGAAAAAAGCAGTCCCTTTAAGCATTTTTTACCTAAAGTATTTATTTTTTACACTTGCTGGAATACTAGCAGTTGTTGCAGGGATTTTTATTATATTTGAAGTTATGGTAGTAAACAATCTTGTATATCCTGCAAATTATGCACAGGAGCAGGCAAAAGCAGCAAAAGAAGAGATTGCGCTTGCAGAAACTTTCAGCAGTGAGTTAATACCTTCTTTATGCAAATATGTACTGTTTGACAAGTATGGCAATGTAAAAGAAGGAAACTTGTATAGAAGTGGTCTGCCAGATGCCTGGGAAGCTGTTAATAACAGCCTGGGCGGAAAACAGGGCAGCCAGGGAAGCCTGTTTGGAAAACAGTATTATTATACAGTAGTAAAGTGCAGGGAAGGCTATTGTGTAATGGCATACAATTTAGTCCCGCAGTATAAACAGCCATTAATGCGTAAATACCTGCTTTCACCACAGAACATGCTGGTGGTATGTGCAGTATCCTTTATATTGCTGGTAGTAGTTTTGGTATCTGTTTGTTTCGGAAGGGCATTAAAAAAGAAATTAACCCCGTTAATATATGCTGCTGGTAAAATACAGTCACAAGAACTAGGTTTTACTGTAATGCCAAGTGATATTAAGGAAATTGGGGATGTACTAAATGCAATAGACAATATGCGGGCGGCATTGAAAGAGTCATTAGAAAGCCAGTGGAAATCAGAACAGGCACAGAAAGAACAGATACTTGCACTTGCACATGATTTAAAAACACCATTAACGGTTGTGCGGGGTAATGCAGAATTATTATACGATACAGGACTTACAAAAGAACAGGAAGAACTTGCGGGCTATATTGGCAAAAGTTCATTGCAGATGCAGGATTATGTACAAAAGCTTCTTGATATAACAAAGTATGGTTATAAACTTAAATTAAAAGAAGTGCCTGCCAGAAGTTTACTGGAAAGTATTACAGAACAGGCAGAAGGCCTTTGCGCTGCCAGGAATATTAGTTTCCAGAAATCCTTTAACTGCAATGTACAGTATTTTATGGCAGATAAAGAAGAACTGATGCGTGCATTTTTAAATATATTTTCAAATGCAACAGAATATACACCAGAAGGCAGTACAATTTATTTTGAAACCTATATAGAAGATAATCTTATAATATTTAAAACCACTGATACGGGCAGGGGATTTTCAGAAGAAGCGTTAAAACATGCAAAAAAACAGTTTTATATGGACGATAAAAGCCGTAATTCAAAAAAACACTCTGGCATAGGGCTTTATATGGCAGACTTAGTAATAAAACAGCATAACGGGGAACTGGTACTTGGAAATTCTGGAAGGACAGGAGGGGCAGAAGTAGTAGTAAAAATACCATACATTTCTTAGATTGGAAATTATGGGTTATTGACAAAGCAGTTAGTAGTTGTTATAATTTAGAACAGATTTGTAACAATTTTGTAATGATTTAGACATTTTACTAACATACAGTCTTGTCACAGCCTGGCTGTACATTTATCGGAGGATAAGATGAGAAAAAATATTGTAAGATTTCTTGCTGCAGGTGCGGCTGCCATATCATGTGTGGCTATACCCGTTTCAGGAAAAGGGGCAGTTTTAACTGAGGAAAAACCTCTTGCAGGCTTTACACTTTCACTTGAAAAATACTGTAATGCACGTATTGCAGATATTGTGGAAGAAGAGCGCAGGGACAGGGACACAGAAG
Organism: uncultured Lachnospiraceae bacterium; assembly: GCA_910579085.1. GTDB lineage: Bacteria > Bacillota > Clostridia > Lachnospirales > Lachnospiraceae > Butyribacter. The sequence continues at coordinate 28,711 of CAJTRU010000028.1, forward strand.
AAACTGGAAGTGCACAGGGACAAAGCAGTACAACAGTAACTGGCAGGCAAAAAACTACTATAAAGGCAAACTCATCACCAAATAACAAAGAAACAGAAGAAGAATTTAAGCTTAACCTGGTTTATGACAGGCTAGGTGTTGCCAATGTACATAATTACCTTAATGTACGCAAATCGCCCAATGAAAGTTCAAAAATAGTTGGCAAGATGACAAGGAATTCTGGCTGTAATGTTTATAAGATAAGAAATGGCTGGGCAAAGATTGTGTCTGGCAAGGTTAATGGCTGGGTTAAGGCGGAGTACCTTATCACTGATGCAAAGGCAGAGGCAAGGGCAAGGCAGGTAGCTACATTAAGGGCAACAGTATCTACAGAAACCTTAAATGTACGTACACTTCCATCTATTGACTCAAGTATCTATGACCAGATTTCGGCTGATGAAGACTACAGGGTTGCAGAAGAGAATTTAACAGAGGGATGGCTGAAAAGATATATTGCTAAATACTGTTCCAAAAAGGATTTGCGTGGCATTGATGTAGAAAGAATGTATAAAGATGCCAGCAACTGGGTAATGCTTAAGATTGATGAAGAGAGGGTGTTTGTAAGCAAAGATTTTATAAACTTCTCATATAACCTTAACAGGGCAGTTACAATACAACAGCCACCAGCAGGCGGTTCTTCTGGTTCATCAGGAAGCGGAAGCTCACAGACAGGTTCTTCCATAGCTGATTATGCAATGCAGTTCCTTGGGAATAAATATGTATGGGGCGGAACAAGCCTTACAAACGGGGCAGACTGCTCAGGCTTTGTAATGCGTATATATGAGCACTTTGGATACTACCTTCCACGTACATCCAGGGCACAGGCAGCAGCAACAAGGAGTGTAAGCAGTTCTGAAGTCCAGGTTGGTGACTTGTTCTTCTATGGAAGTGGTTCTACAGTAAACCATGTTGCATTGTATATAGGCGGCGGACAGATTATACATGCAAGCAATGCAAGGGATGGAATTAAAATTTCCAGCGCATATTACCGCCAGCCATTGAAAATTGGAAGAGTAATGTAAAAATTATATAAAAGAAAACTAGTTATATGGCGGTACATAAATGTACCGCCAGTTTTATTTGGTGGACGGACGCAAGACAACTGGAAATTAAATATTTATCGACTTATGCCATTCCATATGTTATAATACTTTATTATAAACTATAGAAATGATTTTACAGGAAGGAGGTGTAGTAAGTGGACAGGCTTGTAACGGGCATTTTAGCACATGTAGACGCTGGGAAGACTACTTTATCTGAAGGGATGCTGTATCTTGCAGGCAGTATAAGGAAGCCAGGGCGTGTAGACCATAAAGACTCTTTTCTTGATAACTATGGCCTTGAACGTGAGAGAGGCATAACAATATTTTCCAAACAGGCTGTTATTAAGTGGAAAGATACAGAGATAACACTTCTTGACACCCCAGGCCATGTAGATTTTTCAGCGGAGATGGAGAGGACTCTTAATGTACTTGATTATGCAGTGCTTGTAATAAGCGGGACAGATGGTGTACAGCCCCATACATCAACGCTTTGGAAGCTTTTACAGAGGTATAAAATACCTGTTTTTATATTTATTAATAAAATGGATATTGCAGGCAGGGAGAGGGCAGATATTATAAAAGAACTCAAAAACAGGCTTGATGACGGGTGTACTAGCTTTTCGGATGGCATGGATGAAGAATTTTACGAAAGCCTGGCTATGTCAGATGAAAAAGTGCTGGATTATTATATGGAAAATGGAGATGTAACAATCCAGGATATAAAAAGGCTTGTTTCTGAAAGGAAAGTTTTTCCATGCTTTTTTGGTTCAGCGCTTAAAATGCAAGGCATAGATGAATTTATGGAAGGGTTTTACACATATGCTGCACCTGTAGAATACGGGAGCAGCTTTGGGGCGAAAGTATATAAGATTGCAAGGGATGCGCAAGGAAACAGGCTTACCTATATGAAGATTACAGGTGGAAGCATAAAAGTTAAAGAAACTATAGCGGAAGAAAAAATTGAGCAGATAAGAATTTATTCAGGTGAAAAGTATAAGACAGCAGATTTTGCAGAAGCTGGCATGGTCTGTGCAGTTACAGGGCCTAAAAATACTTATCCAGGTGAATGTCTGGGGGCAGAGGAGGCTTCCAGCCTGCCAGTTTTAGAACCTGTAATGACTTTCCAGGTAGTACCAGGGGATGGCACAGACAGCCATAAGCTGCTTTCCAGTTTAAAAGTGCTTGAGGAAGAAGAACCACAGCTCCATGTAGTATGGAATGAGAAACTCCAGGAGACAAATGTACAGTTAATGGGTGAGGTACAGCTTGAAATATTACAGCGGCTGGTACTTGAACGTTTTAATATAAAAATTTCATTTGGGCAAGGCAGGATAGTATATAAGGAAACAATTACAAATACAGTTGAAGGGGTAGGACATTTTGAACCGTTAAGACATTATGCAGAGGTACATCTTCTTTTAGAACCAGGAGAAAGGGGAAGTGGTATTGTAATTTCTTCTGCATGTAAAGAGGATTATCTTGACCGTAACTGGCAGCGCCTTATACTTTCACATATTGATGAACGGGAACATCCAGGAGTGCTTACAGGTTCTGCAATTACAGATATTAAGATTACGCTTGTTGCTGGCAGGGCACATCTTAAACATACAGAAGGCGGTGACTTCAGGCAGGCAACATACCGCGCAATAAGGCAAGGGCTGATGCAGGCACATAATGTACTTTTGGAGCCATATTACAGTTTCAGGCTTGAAGTGCCAGCTGGATGTGTTGGAAGGGCAATAAATGATATACAGAAGATGGAAGGGACTTTTGAAGGCCCTGAAACAGATGGGGACTTCCAGGTACTTAAAGGCAAAGCGCCTGTATCCCTTATGTCTGGATATATGGCAGAAGTAAACTCTTATTCGGGCGGCCTTGGAAGGCTGTCATGCAACCTGGATGGGTATATGCCATGCCATAATGGCCAGGAAGTAGTGGAAAATATGGGTTATAATCCTGGTGAAGATACAGAAAACCCAGCAGGTTCAGTATTCTGTGCACATGGTTCAGGTTTTTATGTGCCTTGGGATGAAGTTAAGAATTATATGCACCTTGAAGCAGTATATAAAGATTTATATATAGAAGAAGGCAGGGCGGAGGGGACGGAGGAGGAGTATAATTATATAACCAGCAGCCAGGAAAAGGCAGCAAAGGCAGTAACTTATAATGGGACTTTAGAGGAAGATAAAGAACTTGAGGCTATTTTTGAAAGAACATTTGGAGCTGTTACAAAGAAATTTAAAAGTGATACCACGGGGAATTTTGGGTATGAAGCCAGGAATAAGCGGAAAAAGAAAGAGCATGATGAAGAATACCTGGAAAACATGGCAAGATATAAAAAAAATAAATATAAGGATATAAAACAATATCTTCTTGTCGATGGGTATAATATAATTTTTTCATGGGAAGAATTAAATGAGCTTTCAAAAGTGAGCCTTGATGCTGCAAGAAGCAGGCTTATGGATATACTATGTAATTACCAGGGATATAAACAATGCATACTAATACTTGTATTTGATGCATACAAAGTCAAAGGAAATCCTGGGGAAATCATAAAATACCATAATATTAATGTTGTGTATACAAAAGAGGCAGAAACAGCAGATATGTATATTGAAAGGGTTACGCATGAGATAGGCAGGAAACACAATGTCACAGTTGCCACATCAGATGCACTTGAGCAGATGATTGTAGCAGGAGAAGGTGCAAAAAGAATGTCTGCAAGGGAGTTTTGGGAAGAAGTTGAAAGGATTTCAGGACGTATTAAGGAGATTATAGAAAATGATTTTTAAAAAATGCTGTTACCGTGTATACCAGTATGCCCTTACCAGTGTTATGCATATAATAAAATATGGCAACAAGGTTATTTCTAAGGAAGGGGCTGTATACAATATACCAGAACTTCTGGAAAAGCAGGGTGAAGGTGGCAGGGTTCTTATAATAACTGGGCCGCATATTGCCAGGACAGGGCTGTTCAGGGAGATAGCCAGGGTGTTTAAAGAGAAAGGGCTTAATTATATAATATTCAGTGGCACAAGCGCAGAAACAGGCATTGACAGCATTGAGTATGCAAGGAAATTATATATTTTCCATAAATGCTGTGCTATAGTTGCAATAGGCGGCGGTTCTGTAATGGACTGTGCCAAGGCAGCGGCAGCAGGGATTGCCTGCCCAGGCAAAAAGATAACAAGCCTTGTGGGATACCAGAAATGCAGGAAGAAAATCCCGCTTGTTGTGGCAGTGCCTGCAACGGCTGGTACTGGTGCAGAAACAACAGCATGTGCAGTAGTAAGGGATGTCACAACTGGTAATAAAAAGATAATTGCTGATACTAATATAATACCAAAGTTTGCTGTGCTTGACCCTGTTATGACCAGGGGGCTTCCTTCATATATGGCAGCATATTCAGGGATGGATGCGCTTACACATGCAACAGAATCTTACCTTAATAAATATTCCTGCAAAAGTGCGGAAAAAGATGCAGAAATGGCAGTTAAACTTATTGCAGAAAATATAACAGGAGTATATTATGGTACTGGTGGCAGCATTGCAAGGCAAAAAATGCTTGAAGCCTCATATCTTGCGGGGCGGGCTTTTTTAAGGACATCTGTAGGGTATGTACATGCCATAGCCCATGCAATAGGTGGCAGGTATAATATTGCACATGGCATGGCAGTAGCGGTTGTCCTGCCATATGTGCTCACATGGTATGGAAAATGTGTATATAAAAAACTTGCAAAACTTGCAGATATATGTAATATTGCAGAAAGAAACCTGCCAGATTGCAAGAAGGCAGAATTATATATTAATTATATACAAATGCTTGGACAAAAACTTGGTATTTACAGTGATTTTAACAAAATACTAAAAAAAGAGGATATTACAAGAAAAGATGTTAAAAAAATGGCAAAATGTGCTATAATAGAATCAAACCCGCATTATCCTGTTCCAAAGATAATGTCTTTAAAGGAATGTGAATACATTATATACAGTATTTGCACTATTTCCTATGGGAAAAATAATAAGTAAAGGGGAGAAAGGTTGTTTATGGGTGAACCATTAAGTACAATATATGCATTATATTTCCAGATAAGGATAATTAATGCATTGCTTTTAGGTATAATATGGTTTTTATACTTGAAAAACAAAAGACTGCCTTTTGAAAAGGGTAATTTTTTTACAGCAATACTTGTATCTAGTACATCTAATGTAATATGTGATTTTGCCATTACATATAACTTGTACACATCTGGAGCTTCAAATGGCCTTATAAGGGAAATTTTATACAGGTTTTTTATGATAACAATATGTTTATCAATGTATTTTGTGCATATGCATATTGAGGCATTATGTAATAAATACGATAAAAGCCACAGAAGGAATAACATGATTGTATCGCTGCCACTTATGGCAGCAGTAACAGGAGGCATATTTGCACCAATAGAAATAAGTGTTGGTGAGAATGGTGTCTATTCTTATGGTACTGTTGTAAACCTTGAATATGTTACAATGGGGATATATTTCTTCCTTTCTGTAATATTCCTGGTTTTAAACCATAAAAAACTTAAAAAGAGAAAAACCGCCAATATAGCTATGGGGCTTGGTGTATGGGCTGGTTTTGGCATTATACAGATATTAAACCCAAGTCTTCTGTTATCCAGTACAGGAATTATTATACTGGAACTTATGAACTTTTTAAATTTTGAAGACTCCAAGGTTTATATAAACTATGAAAATGGCTGTTTTAACAGCATGGCATATAGAAAGATGCTTAATTCCTATTTTAATGAAAACAGGAAGTTTTATGTAGCACAGATAAGTTTCCACGAATTCCATATAGTACATGGCAAATATGGACATGATATCTGCCAGAAAATACTTAGTGATATTGGAAATATTGTGGAAAATACATTAGGGATTAAGGTTTATTCAGTAGAAGAAGAAGTTATAGGCATTATAATTGATAAGAATAATTATGATGAGGAAGAAGTCCGTAGCCTTGCCAGTAAAATAGAATATGGTTTTACATTTAATGCAAGTGTTATACATGTAACAGGCACAATAGATATGATATATTGTCCAGATGAAGCTAAAAGTGTGCCAGAACTTGAGGATATATTTAGCTTTATGCAGAGGTACAGGGACAGGCAGCAAAGTTTCTACCGGTATGATAAAAATATGTACAAGGAAAAAGAGCGTTATTCTGATATACTGCGTATACTTGACAATGCAATTAACAATGATGGCTTTTATATGGTTTACCAGCCAATATATTCAGTTAAGAAAGGGGATTTCCATTCTGCCGAGGCACTTATAAGGCTTAAGGACAACAGGACTATAGGCTTTATATCACCAGAAGAGTTTATCCCAATAGCAGAAAAAGAAGGCCTTATAATGAAAATTGGTGAAATTGCACTTTCAAAAGTGTGTGAATTTTCACAGAGGGCAAACCTTATAGGGCGCGGCATTGAGTATATAGAGATAAACCTTTCGGCTGTACAGTGTATTGACCAGGGGCTGGCAAGGCAGATAAAAGATACTGTTTATAAATATGGGCTGCCATATAATTTCCTAAACCTTGAAATAACTGAAACTGCTGCGACCTCATCAGGAAATATGCTGAACAGGAATGTAGAAGCACTAAGGGACATGGGGGCATCATTTTCAATGGATGACTTTGGCACTGGTTACTCAAACCTTGCACAGATGGTAGATATACAGTATGAGCTTATAAAAATTGATAAAAGCCTTATATGGTGCTGTTATCCTGAACAACGTAAGAAAATACTTATGAAAACAGAAACAGAAGAAAAGAGGGACGCATCAATAACAAAATCAGTTGCAGTCCTTACAAAGATAATTGAACTTATTAATGACCTTAAACTTAAAATAGTTGCAGAGGGTGTTGAAACGAAAGAAATGGTGGATGCGCTTTCCGAAAAGGGAGTTGACTACCTACAGGGATATTATTTTTCAAAACCTCTTGCAGAAGAAGAGTTCTTAAGCTTCCTGGAGTCAGCAGAGTAATATAAAACTGGCACTGGAAATACATAATACATAAAATAAAATTAAAGCCCCGTACAGGGCTTTATAAGTAATTATAAAGTTCTGCCGGGGTATCTATAATTGCACCAGGGTTAAGTTTTTCAAGGACTTCCCTGTCCTTAAACCCCCAGCTTGCACTTATGCACTTTATGCCAGCATTCCTGGCTGTTTCAATATCAACATCTGAGTCGCCTATATAAAGTGCCTGGTTTACAGGGCAGCCGCCAAGCTGTTCCAGTGCCAGCAGTACAGAGTCAGGTGCTGGTTTCTTTGGCATATGTCCATTTTCACCAATAGCAACAGAAATATACTTTGCAAAATAAATATTATTTAATTCTGTAACTGCTGCCTGGTTTTTATTAGAATTAATTGCAATTTTATAACCATCTGAATAAAGCCTTTCCAGAAGTTCCATAATCCCAGGGTAAGGGCATGTTTTAATACGGCAGTTTGCTGTATAAAACTGTTTAAATTCATTAAATATGCTGTCAAAACCAGGAGTACCTGCCCCTTGTGGAAGGGAACGTTCAATTAATTTCTTTATGCCATTGCCAACAAAAGAGCGTACCTCAGCAGCAGAATGTACAGGGTAGCAGAATTTCTTCATAGCATGGTTTACAGCATCAGTAATATCCTCAAGAGTGTCCAGAAGAGTTCCGTCTAAATCAAAAACAAGAGCATTGTATTTGTCCATATCATTATATTCCTTTATTCTTAATTTATATTAGTCATATCCCATATAGCATCACAAGCAGATAATATTTACAGTTTCTGCCAATGCACTTATTATAGCGCAATATATTATTTAATTCAATAAAATTGGGTTTTTTTATAAATACCATTTTAATTTACCTGATGTTCTGTTATAATTATTTAACTCAGAATACTTAGTGGATGTAATTTTGCTGCAGGCATACTGGATAGCTGTTATGCCAGGAATTAAACGGCAATAACTAAAATTTATAAAACAAGCATCCTGGCAAGTTGACTAGTGCAGTAATATAAGTTATAATTAGTATTTGCTATTTGGTGGCTGTAAAATATGGTATTCTAAAAGTATTATTAGAAATTGGAGGAAAAGTAAATGGCGGAGAAAAAGAATATTTTAACATACGAAGGCCTGAAAGCTTTAGAAGAAGAATTACAGGATTTAAAATTAAACAGACGTAAACAGGTTGCTATAAAAATAAAAGAAGCAAGGGAACAGGGCGATTTATCAGAAAATGCAGAGTATGACGCTGCAAAAGACGAACAGCGCGATATTGAACTTCGTATTGAAGAAATTGATAAAATACTTAAAAATGCTGAAGTTGTAGATGAAGAAGACGTCGACTTAAATGCTATTAGCATTGGCTGCACAGTTCTTTTAAGGGACATTGAATTTGACGAAGAAATGGAATATAAAATCGTGGGTTCTACAGAAGCAGACTGCCTGAATGGCAAGATTTCTAATGAATCACCTGTAGGCGTAGCACTTATAGGTTCAAAAGAAGGTGACCAGGTTGAGGTAGAAACACCTTCAGGTGAAATGGTTAAATACGAGATACTTAGCATAAAAAGGACACCATTGTCAGAATAAAATACAAAGCAAATCCAGAAAGGGGCGTTAACATTGGCAGGACAGGAAAATAAACCACAGACACAGGAAGAACTCAGTGCTCTTCTTAAAGTAAGAAGGGAAAAACTTGAAAATTTACAGAATGAGGGCAAAGACCCTTTTGTAATTACAAAGTATAATGTTTCTATACATTCACAGGATATAAAAGACCAGTTTGACAGCCTTGAAGGCCAGGAAGTAACAATAGCAGGCCGCATGATGTTTAAACGTGTAATGGGCAAGGCATCTTTCTGTAATATACAGGACCTTAAAGGAAACATACAGTCATATGTGGCAAGGGATGATATCGGGGAAGAAAGCTACAAAGACTTCAAGAAATATGATATTGGTGATATCCTTGGAATAAAAGGGTTTGTATTTAAAACTAAAACAGGTGAAATTTCGGTACATGCCAAAGAAGTCCTTCTTCTTTCTAAAAGCCTGCAAGTGCTTCCAGAGAAGCACCACGGGCTTACAGATACAGATATAAGGTACCGCCAGAGGTATGTTGACCTTATAATGAACACAGATGTAAAGGAAACATTTATAAAGCGTTCAAAAGTAATTAGCAGCATACGCCGTTATCTTGATGAGGACGGTTTTATGGAAGTTGAAACACCAATGCTGGTATCAAATGCCGGCGGGGCAGCAGCAAGGCCTTTTAATACACATTTCAATGCACTTGATGAAGACCTGCACCTGCGCATATCACTTGAACTTTATTTAAAACGCCTTATAGTAGGCGGGCTTGAAAAAGTATATGAGATTGGGCGTGTATTCAGGAATGAGGGCCTTGATACAAGGCATAATCCGGAATTCACACTTATGGAACTGTACCAGGCATATACAGACTATCATGGCATGATGGATTTAACAGAAAAATTATACCGCCATGTTGCAAAAGAAGTAACAGGTTCAGAAATATTAACTTATGGTGAACATACAATAGATTTATCAAAGCCTTTTGAGCGCATTACAATGCTTGATGCTGTTAAAAAGTATTCTGGTGTTGATTTCAATGAAATCCATTCAACAGAAGAAGCAAAGAAAGCAGCAGATGAACACCATGTTGAATATGAAGAAAGACATGTAAAAGGTGATATACTTAATCTTTTCTTTGAAGAATTTGTAGAAGAACATTTAATACAGCCTGTATTTATAATGGACCATCCAGTAGAAATATCACCGCTTACAAAAAGGAAGCCAGATAACCCTGATTATGTAGAGCGTTTTGAGTTCTTTATAAATGGCTGGGAAATGGCAAATGCTTATTCAGAATTAAATGACCCTGTTGACCAGCGTGCACGTTTTGAAGCACAGGAAAAGGAATTTGCAGCAGGGAATGAAGAAGCTAACCATACAGACGAGGACTTCTTAAATGCACTTAGCATAGGCATGCCTCCAACTGGAGGAATAGGCTTTGGAATTGACAGGATGGTAATGATAATGACAAATTCACCAGCAATCAGGGATGTGTTATTATTCCCGACGATGAAAACTTTGGGTAAAGAAAACCAGTAAAATCAAATATTTACGGTTAGAGGGAAGTAATTTCAGATTAGGCGGTATAGCCCCGGTTACAAGGGCTGTACCGTCTTTTTATATCATTTTCGTAAATCCTCTTGAAGATACGGTCAAGTTCCGCTATCCGTTTTTGTGCCTGTCCCGCTTCCTGCGCTTCATTTCCTTTTCCGTTTCGGCGGAGCGTTGCTGATATATCATTTCTTTAAACCCCATGATGTCATCAAAGAAAAGGGCAGTCACGTCAAATATCCTGCTCCATACTATCTGCTTCAACACTTCCTCATGGATAAAATGAGCCATACAGCTTCACGTATTGCTCTTGTACTTTGCACAGCGGTAATGGTCTTGTGAGCTGTTGAAACTTTTACAAGTAGCAAAATGTAGCTTGCTCCCACAGTCTGCACAGTATACCAAGCAGGAAAATAGTCCCTGCCGCTCTGCTTTTGTGGGGCGGTGTTTGTTTGACCTTAGTTCCTGCACCCGTTCAAAAACTGCGTCGTCCACAATCGCTTCATGGGTATTGAAGAAGATAGCCTGCTGTTCTTTTGTGGTTGGAATCCGCTTTTTAAGCTTGTGGGATTTGGAATAGCTTTTGAAGTTCACCGTATGCCCACTATTGTACAGAAATGAGAGTTCTTATTAAACTATGTACTATCTCCGTAAATAAGAGATGTGATTTCCGGTTTGCAGAGATTGGTTTTTACTTTTGTGATTTGCAACAATGCCAAAGAAAACCAGAGGTCAATCCTCTGGTTCTTTTACCGTATAAATCGTTTCATTAGATTTTTCTAAGTTTTTTATCAATCTGGCTATTTCAAAGGAAGTGTGACAAAGAATGTAGCCCCTCCCCCATCCGTGTCTTTACAGCCAACTTTACCATTCATCATTTTTGCAAGTTCATCTGCTATGCTAAGTCCTAATCCAAAATTTGATTTATCTGTCCTTGATTTGTCGGCGCAATAGAAACGGTTAAAAATATATGGTTTATCATCTTCGGGAATGCCTTTTCCGTGGTCGGTTACGAAAAATGTGATATGTTTTGCCGTTACTTCTGTTTTAATTTCAATTTGTTTATTACCTACGGAATGGTGGATGGCGTTCTCCATATAAATTGTCAATATCTGAAAAAGCCGTTCTTCATCCGCACAAAATTTAGGATAACTGGTTTCACTGATTTCCAAACGCAGGCAGATTTTTTTACTGATGCAGATTGGCTCATAAGCTTCATATAATGAGATTAATAATGTGTCTATATCAATGGTATTATTGCATATCGTCCATGATTTCGCATCAGAGGAAGCCAGAAGCAGCATATCCCTTACCAGTTTTGACATTCTCATGCATTCCTTGTCTAATATTTTAACCGGTTTTCTAAATTCAGTATTATCTATTTGTAATTGTTCCAGCTTCTCTGCGTTTGCCAGAATAACAGCGAGCGGCGATTTTAATTCATGCGAAGCGGAAGCTATAAAATCTTTTTGGCTTTTCAACATTACCTTTGTTGGTTTTAATGCTTTCTTTATGAGCAAATAGCTCATCGTCGTCACAGCAATAAGGGAAAGACACCATAAGGAAACATAAAGGAAAGCCTGTTTTGTTAAAATATCAAATAAGGACTGCTGTCTGTAAATCAGTGACAGATGATAAGCTGTGTCATTTGGTGTTACAATCGTTGCAAGTATCCCTAAATAATCGTCATTTTTCGTTCCGTTAAACATAAAAACACCGCTTTGGTCTGTAGCCGGCTTGTTATCATTTGTTATTATGAAAGTATCCTCTTTGTCTGTCTGTATGCGGAAACGCTCTAAAAGAGTGTCTACATCAGTAGGAAAGTCAGAATCTGTTTGATATACCATCTTTCCAGAAGTATCTTGGATACAGCAAAATATAGGAGATTTATACTCATGGTAGGAATCCGCAATAGATTTAAAATTCTGGCTGTTATCTTCAAACTGGTACATCATCTGCGTAACCATTCTCTGGAACAAAATAACCTCATTTGACTGCTCCATGTGGACGTAATTGTTGCAGAGAATTATCATAATTGCTGTAATGATTAACATAATTGCTGTTATAAAAAGGATATTCAGTTTTTTTGACAGTGGTTTCAGCATTTGTGTTCTCCAATCTGTTACGGTTTATATGTCATAAAATTTTATTTCTGTTTATGGGTTAGAGAATATCCAGCCCCATATACTGTTTTTATTTCACAGATACTCTTTAATTCCCTTAACCGTTTCCGTAGGAAAGAAATATAATTGTCAACATTCCCCTGTTCAACTTCCGATGACGTACCCCATATTTTCAGTATAAGCTGTTCCCTTGAGAAAAGTGTTTCTGGGCTTTTTATAAAAACATATAATAGTTCAGACTCTTTTGCCGTTAAAAAAACAGTTTTGGGGTTGCAAGTCAGTTCACGGTTTGCTTTGTTAAAACACAGGTCGGCATATTGGAGCGTATCTTCTGTTTTTATTTCACTTGGACGCCTTGTTAAAGCCCTAACGCGCGCAAGCAGTTCTTGAATATGGAACGGCTTGACTAAATAATCGTCAGCCCCTCCATCCAATCCCTCTATCTTTTCATTAAGGGCGGTCATTCCTGTAATGATGATAACAGGAATCTGGATGCCTTTTTTCCGCATAGCTTTAATAATCGTCAGCCCATCAATATAAGGGAGCATCCTGTCCACAATAGCTAAATCATAAGAATAATCTGTATGTAAGGCATACAGCATGGCGGTTTCCACATCATTACAAGCATCAACCATATAACCGTTTTTCGTTAATTGCGATTGTATTGAGCTGCAAAGCTCTAAGTCATCTTCTAAAAGAAGTATTTTCATTGTTTAAATCCTTTCCTTAGTTTTGTTTATTTTCCCAGAGCATGAAAGTTTATCTGGCAGACATTTTCTATTTCACACTATTTGTGAATCTATCTGGCACAAGAACTTTACTATGGGATATATGGAAAGCATAATAGCATCTTTTTCGCATATCTGCAATCTTGCTGCTATTTGCAACAATAAATATTTTTTGATGAGATTATATAATCTGCTTAATATCAGTATAATATGAAATTCTATAAAAATCCTCTGAAAAGTCCTTTATATTTTTTGTAATTTTACAGGATTTTTAGCAAAGTTTTTCTATACAATGGCTTTGCAGTTTGATAACTTGAACACCTTGCATCCTTGCGGGGTATATAAAAATCATGATATTAAAATACAAACATATCAAAAAGAAAGGCGGAAAAGAATTATGAAGAACAAAAAATTAATGCGGATGTTAATAGCCGGGGCAAGTATTTTTGCTTTGGCAGGTTGTGGCACGTCGGATGACACAGGCACAAATAGAGAAAAAGAAACCAAAAATACCTATATTGAAAATGACATAACAAACCCTGGCCAAAAGGATGCTTCCGATAAAAACGATTCAAACAATACTCCCGATGGGAACGATTCAAATGCTGTAGGAAGCATGGATGGAGATGGACTAATTACTGCATCTGATTTGCAGGGAAGCGTGACAGAATTTTCGGACAATGGATGTACAATCACCCCCACAACATCAAGTAGTGATGGAAATGCTAAAATTGCTGAAGAATCGGCGGATGGATATGAAGATGAAGGCGCAAAGGTAACTATTAAATATGGAGATAACTGCATATTCCAAAGAGCAGTTATGAGTATAAGAACTGGAAAAGCCACTGTCAGTGAAGCTGCCAAGACGGACATAAAGAAAAAAACATCCTTGCTGCTCTATGGGAATTTTGATGATACAGAAAATTTTACAGCTACAAAGGTAATGATTGTCCAATATGAACATGAATAGGAGGAATAGACATGACATTTTATCAGCTTGCGTTTCGATATTTGAAGCGGAAAAAAGCAAAGACAATCCTGCTGTTTTTTGTGCTGCTCGTTGTGAGCAGCATGATATTAAGCACTAACATGATTCTCCGTGCAACGGCTGATTCAAAAGCGGCAATTGGGGAAAAAACAAAAGCAAAAGTTGTCATGGGAATTTTGAAAGAAGAAAACAAGATTACGTTAGACGACGTAGAACGGATAAAGAATTTGGCGGAAGTCTCCACCGTAAATTGCTTAGCCAGAAACACTGCGTTTCCTGTAAACTTTCAATTGGTTACAGGCAGCGATTCTACAGAAGAATCCAATCAGAAAGCATCTGTTCTATCCTATGACAATCTGGAAAATGACAGCGGATTTTCGGAAGGAGTGTACCGTCTTATTTCTGGCAGATATATTTCAGAACACATAAAAGGAATTGTCATCAACTCTTATCTGGCGGATGCCAACCAATTAAAATTAGGAGACTTGATAGAATTGGGAAATGCTAATGGAAAGCGGGTTTCCCTAGAGATTGTTGGCATCTTTTTATCTGGAAGTGAAAGCAAACAGCCAGAAGGGATGGATTCTGTAAACCGTATTGAAAACCAGATATTCATAGATAACAGTTCTTACTCGGATTTATTTGGAATGGACGGTTATGCCAAAGTTGCCGTTTATTGCAAAAATCCAGAGCAATTAAGTTTATTAGAGGAAAATTTGAACAAGCATTTATCAGATAAAGCAGATTCTACAACGTCGGATACCTTGTATCAACAAATGGCTCTGCCGTTGGAACAGATTACAAGAGTTGCAAAGCTTTTGCTTATCCTGACACTTACGGCAGGAACATCCATTATATCTTTACTGCTTTGTATGTGGATGCGGACAAGGCAGAGGGAAACTGCCATTTTTATCAGTATCGGGAAACCAAAAGCCTGTATTTTTTTACAGGTATTTCTGGAATCATTTTTGGTCTTTGCACTGGCTGTCTTAGGCTCATGTGGTCTGGGAAATTTTATGGCTGGCATTTTACAAGGTTTCCTTACAGATTCTGGAACAACAGACATTTCTTTAGAAGTCTTATTGCAGTTTAAGGATATCATCATTCTGGCAGGTTTGGGAATCCTGCTAGTATTGGCGGCAGTCATAATTTCCCTGCTTCCAATATTAAAGACAAATCCCAAAGAAACTTTATCAAAAATGGAGGGATAGACAATGAACAGTTTTCAAATGGCGTGGCGTTCGGTCATACGCAAACCAGTCAAAAGCATACTGCTGTTTTTTGTAGTATTGATTATTAGCTTGTTTTTTTTGTCGGGCATGGCTAGCCGGAACGCAAGCATCGCCACCCAGAATAAGACAAAGCAGGCAGTAGGTGCTGGATTTCTGATGGAAGCAAACGAAGAGAACAAAAGGGACAGGGCAGATGAAATTCTTGCAAAAAAGACCGATGGGGAAGAAGGAAATTTTGATGGCGTAAATGTTAAAAAAATAAAGACAGAATATGGGACATCATGGAGTGTATCTTATGATAATTCGTTCCAGACGCTTTTAATAGACGATATGGAAAAGATTGCCGATGTTTCTGGCATTTCAGAATATAATCTGACAACTGCCGTCACAGCAGTAAATCCTGTGGATTTTTCGAGAATTGAGGATGATGATGTAGACCAGAGTTCTGATTTACTTTGTGTCAGTTTAATTGGCAATAAGGATATGGCATTGGATGCAAATGTCCTGTCAGGGAATGTAACAATTAAGGACGGACGGATGATAACGGAGGACGATGTCAATGTATGCGTGATTTCGGAAGAACTTGCCGAAAAAAATAACCTGTCGGTTGGAAACAGCATACAATTCAATGACCGCCATGATGTAGAAAATTCAACCGTCTTTGCGGCGGAGATTGTTGGGATTTACAGGGTTCAACAGAAAATGATGCCTGTTATGGCTGGAGATACTTTCCGTTCTGAAAATATTATATTTACAGATTTAGGGTTTCCAGAAAAAGCAGAAGGAAGCACATCGGGGGCATTGTATGAAAAAGCATATTTCAAAGTGGCAGACGTTAACCAATACGATGAAATAAAAAAAGAGATACAGAAAGTGGATATTGGATGGGAACGCTATGATTTAATTGACAACAATGGAAACATTGATAAGATGTCCAAAAATTTTAATGATTTGGAGAATGTCAGCCAGATATTAGTCATCGTAGTTGCAGGAGCCAGCCTAATTATCTTATTTTTAGTATTCGTTTTTTGGATGAAAGGGAGGGTGCAGGAAATTGGAATTTTATTAGCCCTTGGCACACCGAAGATAAAAATATTTGGGCAGATATTATTGGAAGCGTTCCTAATAGCTACTGCCGCCATATTTCTTTCTTTTATGGCGGCTCCTGCCACTTCTAAAATTACAGCTTCCTATCTTGTGCAGCAACAGGTACGGCAGGCAGATGAACAGTCCGTCATAGATGAGGGAAAAGTTGCAAAATCAGCGGAGGATTCAGAGGAAACAGTTACAGGCGTTTCAGTCATCGTTACACCAGAACTGATGCTGTACGATTGTTTCGGTGTGGCGTTGTTAGTTGTAATATCAGTTGGGGTTGCCAGCATTCTGGTGGCCCGTAAAAACCCAAAAGATATTTTCAGTGAAATTAATTAGGAGGGCAAAAAGATGATATTAGAAGTAAAAAATGTAAATTATGCTTATAAATCGCAGAAAGGAAAAGAAATTTTAAAAAATGTTTCCATGCAGTTTGAGGAAAAGAAATTTTATACGATTGCCGGTGCAAGCGGGGCTGGCAAAACGACGTTCCTGTCCCTGCTTGCAGGGCTGGATATGCCTGTAAAAGGAACAATTTTGTATGACGGTGAAGATATACAGGCAAAAGGGCTTAACTACCACAGAAAGCATCATGTTTCGTTGGTTTTCCAAAATTATAATTTAATTGATTATCTGACAACAGAGGAAAATGTGCGGCTTGGCGGAACAAAAACACCGCAGGATTTATTGAAGAAAGTAAATATTCCTTGTGAGGATTGGAAAAGAAATGTTTTGCAGCTGTCGGGCGGTCAACAGCAACGGGTTGCCATTGCAAGGGCATTGGCAAGCAACGCAAAAGTATTGCTTGCAGATGAGCCGACAGGCAATCTTGATGAAACCACGGCAGGGGAAATTATAGAATTACTGAAAAGAACGGCGCATGAGCTTGGAAAGTGCGTCATTGTAGTAACACACAGCAAATACCTTGCAGCACAGGCAGATGAGATTATCATGATTAAAGACGGCTGTATAGAATCAGTTACAAAGCTGCCAGATTAACCAGCTACAAGAAATACAAAAACGATAACCCACCAAATAAAAAAACGATGTCCGGGTGGGCTGTTTCGTCATACCCTAACCACCCTCCGGCTTCGCTTTTTGAAGTCTGGAGGGATTTTTATTGCCTGCAAATAGCAATTTTCATTTACATATATCATATAAGGAATGGGTGGACAGCCTGTTAAAAAAATCCTTGTCAGTGCAAGGGGGATTTCTACCCATAAGTGCGAACTTAAGCAAAAAATGCCTAAAAAATATGCTTTAAAGGAAAA
>CAJTRU010000029.1 GCA_910579085.1 uncultured Lachnospiraceae bacterium
ATTCTTTTTCTGGTATTTTTACCTGTTATGAATTATTTTTTATAGGTTTGTGTTAAAAAAAGGCTTTATGTGATTATATGGAAAAGAGGTTTGTTATGGAAAGTAAAAAATATTTAAAGGGTAATATGATGACGTTTCCACTAGAATTAACGGAGGTAGGTAAGGAAGAAAAGATACTGGATAATAAGTATTTATATCCTCCTGAAATTAAGGATATACAAATGGAAATTGAGGAAGTCTGTGACAGGATGGAATATGATGGAAGCATGATGTTTGATGAATGTCCTGATAAAGTTACAGTTGAAAAAGTTGTAAAAGAAATGTGCAGTAAAAATAATTATGGAAATTGTTGTGCGGATGGAGATAGAAAATGGTTTACTGCCCTTATACAAGTTATGCTTTGTAATGAAATGGGATATAGGAGAAACAGGAGGATGTGCCACAAAGACAGGATGTTTTCAAAGTAATATTAGAAATCATAGTCTATATATGGTATTCCAATATAAATATGGACTGGTGTATCTGTAATGGCAATATGGATATTTGAGCCTTGGGAAAGTACGTTTATCCCATAATTTTTATTAAGCAGAGGGCTGTAGAAATAATAGTCATAATAATTGCCTGCATTGTTTGATGAAACCAGCCTGGTATTTTTATCATATTTTTTAAGGCAGGCTGTTATTATGCCTGATGCTTCTTTCTGGCAGCTTGTAACTGAAGGTAATTTTATTTCTTTAGTTGTCCTGTTAATATCTAGCTGTTGTATATTAGAAGTTTCAAAAAATGCATTGACAATCTGTGTCTTGTTATTATTTAACTTATATATAAATTGTGTGGCAGCAGTTATCCAGCAAAAAATGCATAAGGATATTCCAAGGCTTTTTTTAAGTAAATGTTTTTTATAAAATTCCATAACTGGCAATCCTCCTGAAATATATTAAATATATTTAACAGTAATTATTGCCAGTTTTACGGAAATTATGCTTTTATTGTTTTAGAAGGCTGTTGTATACTTCACGTCTGGATATCCCCCTGTCAGAAGCAACTTGTTTCATTGCTTCTTTTTTAGCCATGCCTTTTGATAAGTATATATCCATATGGCTGGAAATATCCATACATGCCCATTTATTTTGTTGTCTGGTTTCAAGTTCCTGTATTGTACATCCTTCAATAACAAGTACATATTCACCTTTTGGCTGGTTCTGTGTATAATATTCTATTGCAGATGAAATTGTATGCAGATGGACAGTTTCATGAAGTTTTGTGAGTTCACGGCATATAGTAATTCCACGGTCTGAAAGTACAGTATAAAGTTCATTAAGAGTATTTTTTAAATGGTGTGGTGCTTCATAAATTATTATTGTGCGGGTTTCTTCTTTAAGGGAATTTATTATTATTTTGCGTTCCTTTTTATCATGGGGAAGAAATGCTTCAAATGCAAAACGTCTTGTTGGCAATCCTGATAAAGTAAGTGCTGTTATACAGGCACAAGCACCTGGAAGTGATGTAACCTGTATTCCGGCCCGGTATGCTTCTTGTACTATTTCTTCTCCTGGGTCGGAAATTCCAGGTGTACCTGCATCTGTTACAAGGGCTATGTTTGAACCCTGTATAAGTTTATTTACAAGATACCGGGCTTTATCATACTTATTATACTCATGGTAGCTTGTCATGGGTGTTTTTATATTAAAATGGTTAAGCAGTTTTATAGTATTTCTTGTGTCTTCTGCTGCAATAATATCTACTTCCCTTAATGTGCGTAGTACACGCAGAGTTATATCTTCAAGATTTCCAATAGGTGTGGCACATAAATAAAGTATACCTGGCATAATTTATCTATTCCTTTCTGGGTATAATTTTATATTATAAAAAATGTTTTTAAAGAGCATATTTTTATATAGCTGGGCCATATATTTCCAGAATTCTTTCTGTATATTTTCCAGGAGCATCATAAACAATAACAGGCGGTTCTATTTTAAGCATAGGATTGCCGTCTTTTACTGCTTCTATAAGTACCATGTTTGGTTCTTTATCTATAAATGGATGTACAAGGCACATTCTTTTAGGTTCAAGTTTATATTGGTTTAATGTAGAAAATATTTCTGAAAGACGGAACGGACGGTGTACCATATAAAGTCTGCCATGTTCTTTTAATACAAGTGAACTTTCGCGTATAACATCTTCAAGTGTGCAAAGTATTTCATGTCTTGCGATTGCTTTTGGCATATCAGGATTTTTAAGCCCATGATTGTTATTCATATATGGAGGATTGGTGGTAACTGCATCAAATATACCTTTGCCATATATTTCTGATGCTTTGCAGATATCACCATGTGTTATATGTATTTTACCAGAAAGATTGTTAAGCAAAACACTTCTTTTTGCCATGTCTGCACTCTCTGGCTGTATTTCTAGTGCATCAAAATGGTTTGCTTCTGTTTTAGCAGAAAGAAGTATTGGTAATATGCCAGTGCCTGTTCCAAGGTCTAAAACATTACCGCCTTTGCGGATTTGTGCAAAGGCGGATAATAAAACTGCATCCATCCCAAAACAGAACTTTTGTGGATGCTGTATTATTTTATAATTGTTTATTTGTAAGTCGTCTAACCGTTCACCAGGCTGTAAATATGATTTTTCAGCGGACATATATTATCTCCAAGGTTAATTGTTGTTGTTAAAAGATTTATTATTATAACGGTTGTTTTTTTTGCTATTGTAATGGTTTGTGTCTTGTTGGTTTTTATATGGTTTATTGTTTCCATAATATTCTTTATGGTTTGTATTATAGCCTTTTTTATGGTTTGTGCTATTATGGCTTGTACCATTATGGTTTTGTTTATTATATGGTTTTTTAGGATATTTTTTCGGCTGGCGTGCAGTCTGTATATGATGTTCTTCTTCCTGTACTTGTGTACCTGTAAGTTCTTCCAGGTCATTCTGCTCCATTTCTTCAAGTTCTTTAAGGGCGTTTTCATCAAGTTCTTCATCTGGAAGTGGTATTGCAATTGTACTTGCATCTGGATTGTTATTACGTTTTTCAAATGTAAGTTCACTTGCATGGTATTCTCGTAATTCTTTTTCATTGTCTTTGGTAATAAGTATTTTTGCTTTTTGTTTTAATACACTTATGCTGTGGACTATTCCTTCGTATCCGTCAATAGTTCTTACTATATCATTTATATGAGGAAGTGTACTATTTAAATATTCATAAGCTTCTTCTTCATTTTTAAGACAGCACATAAGCCTTCCACATACACCTGAAATTTTAGCTGGATTAAGTGACAGGTTCTGTTCTTTAGCCATTTTAATGGATACTGGTGCAAAATCTGCAAGATATGTGTGGCAGCATAGCGGCCTGCCGCATATTCCTATTCCTCCCATAAGTTTGGTTTCATCCCTGACACCTATCTGCCGTAACTCTATACGGGTGCGGAAAATTGATGCAAGGTCTTTTACAAGGTCACGGAAATCAATTCTTCCATCTGCTGTAAAGTAAAATAACAGCTTGTTCCTGTCAAATGTATATTCGGAGTCTATAAGTTTCATTTTAAGCTCATGTTTTTTGATTTTTTCTAAACATATATCAAATGCTTCTTTTTCTTTTGATATATTTTCTGTGTTAATATCATCATCTTCTTCAGTAGCAAGGCGTATTACAGGTTTTAATGGCTGTATTACCTTTTCATCATCAATATTGCGTGGACTTAATACAACAGTACCATATTCAACTCCACGTGCAGTTTCAACTATAACATGGTTTCCTTTATCTATTGGAAACCCAGAAGGGTCAAAGTAATAAACTTTGCCAGATTTGCGAAATCTGACACCTATTATTAATATCATATCAGTCTCCATTATTGTTTAGTCTTTTAAAGCCAGAACTAGTAATTCCATAACAATTTCAAAATTTACATTAGCATCAAGCCTGGTTTTAGCTTTGTCAATGGCTTTTATAATTTTTTCAATATCTTCATATCCACGTGTACTTGCCTGTTTTGATATTGTTTTATATTCTCCCTGGTATAAAAGAAGGTTTGTATCTTTTGTAACTTTAAACATAAGTACATCTCTGTACCATAAAAGCATTAAATCAAGATAATCATTTATATTGTTTTTAGAGAAGTTCCTGATTGCGCTGGTAATTGCAGTAATTTCCATTGTATCTATAGATTTTAATAGTGAGAGTATTTCTTCTTTCATTTCCTGGAAATCTGCTGATGATGCGAAACGTATTGCCTTGCCCATATTTCCCTGGCAGAAACCTGCCGCAATCTGGGCACGTTCAGGTTCAAGTTTAAGGTGTGTTGTAAGGTATCCTGCAATTTCATTATTGCCCAGTGGTTTTAAGTTTAATGTAACACACCTGGACTGGATTGTAGGAAGAAGTCCTGAAATATTGTCAGTAATAAGGATTATTACAGCATATGCAGGAGGTTCTTCAATAGTTTTAAGCAATGCGTTTTGTGCCTGTTCTGTCATTTTATTGGAATCAGGTATAATATATATTTTATAATTACTGCTGTATGGTTTAATAGATATATCATTATTAAGCTGTTCGCGTATATCATCAACGCTTATGCTTGTTTTTTCATGTGTTATATATTTTATATCAGGATGGTTGTGTGATTTTGCCTGCATACATGATTTGCAGATTTCACATGCGTCCATACCATCATTACGGTTTTCACACTGGATTGTCTGTGCAATTGCATCGGATACGGTTCTTTTGCCAGAACCTTTTTCCCCACATAATATATAAGCATGTGATATATTATTCTGTTTGATTGCACTTTGCAAGTGGTTTTTAACCTGTTGTTGTCCTATAATATCTTTAAAATTAGCCATAGTAATCCCCCCTCCAGTCATGCAGGTTTTAAACCTTGTATTCGTCAGGTGAAAATATCAAGGAGAAGTCCCCGTATTTCATCAATTTTGCTTAATATTGCAATATGGTCTTTTTCATCTTTTAAAAGTTCTGCCGCTAATTCGTCTAATGTTTCATTTACTTGTTTTACTATACCATAAACCCTGTGCCGTCCTTTTTTATCAAGGAAATTTTCACGGCTGAATTTGTGTGAATGGCCGGCTATTTCGTTCATGAATTCTTTAATTAACTTACGGTAAAGCTTCATGTCCCTTACATCCATGCGCTTGCCAAGTTTATATCCCTGTTGTGTTATATCTTCCATCATAGTGGCAAGGCCGGCTTTTAGTTCATTTTCTTCTAATGTATTAAGAAGTGTATAGCGGAAAGAAGTATCACTTTCAGTTACTTGTGGTTTCTGTCCAGCTTGTTGTAGAAGCTGCATAGGTGTAACTTTTAATTCCAAATCAGGCATCTCCTTTCCTGGTAAAATATTTTGATACATTTTCCCATATTTCATCAGAAATTTTACCAATGCTTTTTGTGCCATCAATTACAATTATATTTTCTGTATCTTTAAACTTTTCAAATAGTTCAAAGTACCTGTCCCTTACTTCCGTAAGGCGTTTTTCGTTTTCAAATAATTCTGTGCCAGGGCGTCCTTCTGATATGCGTCCAAGTGCTGTAACAGGGTCTGTATCTATAAATATATGGCAGTCAGGGTGAATCTTCCCGGCTGCCATAGAATTTAAATCCATAACCCAGTTAAATGGTACTCTTACACTTTGGTAAGCATATGTAGAAAGGATATATCTGTCTGATATAACAGATATGCCTTCTTGTAGTTTTTTAAGAAGCCCATCATCATCATTTAATATATGGTCAAGCCTGTCTGCTGCAAACAGTGCAGCCAGGGTCAGTTCATCTGTCTGGACCCTGCCTGCAAGGCACTGCCTGAGCAGTGAACCAACTGGCCTGCCAGTTGGTTCTTTAGTTATATGGCATATAAAGTTATTTTCTTCAATACGCCTTTGCAGAAGGTTTATCTGGGTGGTTTTGCCACTTCCATCTATTCCTTCAAAAACAATGAAATGTCCTTTCACATTGTCCATATGGGTTCTCCGTAAAATTAATAATCCTCGTCATCTACTTTAAGTTCAACAGAGAATTCTTCAAATGTACCATCCTGGAATTCTACTTCAAATGTCCAGTAAGAATTATCATCCGTTACAGGCTGTGAGATATTCATTACTGCTGGATTTCTGCCAGATGGTGTAAATGAACAGCTTACGTTAGTAAGGTCAGCAAGTGTTTTAGGGTCTTCTGGATAATCGTCAGGGTCAGCATCAGGATAAAGTAAATCAAAGTATTCATCTGAACCAGCTTTTTCATATTGCTTTGGTGTAAAGTATACTTCAAATTCTTTATTGCCTTCATCAAACTGCCTGGTTTCATCATCATAGAAGAATGTTGTATTTGCATCAATAGTTTTTGATGCACTGCCAAGTTTTACATTAATGCTGGAAATAATTGAGTTAGTATCAAATTCTTCAACATTAAGGTATATAGGGACATCTACAACCGTGTCATCTTCATCTCCTAATGATATTGATATTGACAATTCTGTTCCATATGATTCAACACTTATTATCCTGAACTGGTCATTTGTAGTTAAAAGGTTAAGTGTGTTCAAGTCTATATTGTCAAGGTCTGTACCATAATCAATATAATCACTATATCCTTCATCATCTTCGCCAAACAGACATTCAAGCCCGGTATCACTTGCATATCCAGTATATGTTTTATTGTTTAATTCTATTGATATGCTTCTGATAAGGTTGCTTGCAACTGGGTCTTCAAGGAACTGTTCAACAGTTATATCTGTACCTCCTGGATTACTTGTAGGTCTTGGAGGTGCAGGTGTGCTTGATGTACCTGGTGCTGGTGAACTTGATGTGCCAGGTGCAGGTGTAGCTGTTGTACCTGGGGCTGGTGTATAACCTGGTGTATAACCAGATTCACGCACAGTTACCTCAAATGTACCTATTTTCTTTCTTGACCTTGTAGTAGCTTTTGTCTGGGCATTAACAGTAACCATTGTTTCATAAACAGATATCTCTGTTTTGCCAACTTTTTTTGCAGTTAATATAAGTCTGTTTTCCTTGTCTGAACCTGCGCTGCATATACTTGCATTAGCAGATGTATAATCATAAACTGCCTTTAAGTTCATACATTCAAATGGATATCTGTTAAATTTGTCACTGCCATCTACTGACAATTCATATCCATTATCAGCTAATTCTTTAAGAATGTATGCCTGGCTGACAGTTACATCAACAGTATCTTCTAGAAGCCTGGTATTGCTTCCTTTTATTTCTTCAATAGAAACAGAGGTAATACCATATGCTACTGCTTCAAGGTTTGTTGACCTGTTTTTGATTTCTTCTGCTTTAAGTATGCCTGGGTCTTTAGGTATAAGCTTATATTGTGCACCTGCAAGTTTATTCTGGATTACAATACCAGCATTGTTTACAGTAATTTGTTCGCCAAAACCTATTAAAATATCTTTATGGATAAATGAAATAAATGTATCATTTGTTACATTTACTTTAAATGAGCCTATTGTATGTCTCTTTTTATCTGGATATATTTCTTCATCAACCGTAACTGTACAAACCTGTGTTTCCTTGCCACGTGCTGCTGATTTAATTTGCCTTCTTGACGAAGTATCCATAAGGCTTGTGTTATCAGTTGATAAATAGTAACTATTTGAGGTTTCCATATCATCAAGCAGGTCACTAAGCTGCATAGTAGAATTATAAGCCATTTTTATTTCTTCCATTTTAATGGATGCACCTTCTACAGCCAGTGCTATTGAACCAACTTTCCTGCTTCTGTTGTTATATACTTCATGTATTGATATTGCAGTCCTGCCTGCCTTTTTAGCTGTTATAACACCATCAGACCCACCCTTTGCTACAGCAGATACAGAACTTGTAATAATATATGAAGCATTAGGGTTTATTCCACTAAGGTAATCATTAGGATTTAATGTATCCCCAGTAAGCATATCCATAGCTTTATAATCTGTCTTTAATGAAGATTTATGGATTGTAACCTTAAATGTACCAACTGAATAAAAATCACCCTTATACTTATATCTTATTTTTATTGATGCAGAACCACTGTTAATTCCAGTAATTACACCTTTTGAATTTACTTTTGCAATTTTGGTTTTATTAGATGTAAATATATAAGTTGCTTTCTTTAATTTGCCAGTTAATGGTATAGTATATTTTTCATTAATAAAAATAGTGCTTTCACTGGTTTGAAGTTTTGTCTTGGAAGCAGCTTCTGTTTTAGTTTTACTTCCTGGAAAACCAATGCAAAGTAAAAGCATCAGGCATAGAAAGCCTATTTTTTTCATGTATGTTTTTTCCTCCTTTCTTTGATATTTTAAATAAATGTTAAAACTTAGATTTAATGACTTTGATGGTGTCATTACTTTTGCTTGCGTCAGAGCATACGGCAAATACAGTATCTTCCAGTGTATGGGACTGGTGGTATTCCATAACTGCTGCATTTATTGTAAACTGCTCAGTTTGTCTTTGCTTTACAACGGCTATGTATTTATTAACTGCAAGCATAGCCTGTTCCCCGGTTGTTTCGACCAGAAGGCATACTATCTGGTCATTGCCGAAGCGTCCTATAATATCATTAATCCTGGAATGTGAACGTATAATGCTTGCACACTGGCACAGGCACTGTATCTCCCTGTCAGGACTGGCGCAGTTTATTTGCAGGGCTACAAAAGATAACGGGTTATGGTATCTTTTGTGGCGCTCTACTTCTTTAAAAGTATCGTCATAAAACCCTTTTTTGCTTAGCAGCCCGGTAAGTGGGTCATTACGTGAAACTGCTTTTTCATAGATTGAAACAGGGTCATAATTCTGGCGTCTCTGCGCAAGGAGTTTGAAATTAAGCGTAGCACGTTTTACTGAACGTACACCAAGACATACTTTCCATGAATTACCATCAAAAACTACATATTTATGTGCTGTGCTTTTGTCTGTTTTAGATGTCTGTAAGTCTATATCATTTATGATTACTGCAAATTCTGTAACTTTTGGGTATACTGTGTCTTCAATCCGGCACTTGTTATATACTTTATAAAGCTGTATGCGGTAATCCTGCATTTCATAACATGAACTTATTGCTTCTCTCCATTCTTTAAACTGGGAGAGAGTTACCCTTGTCTGGTCTTCAAGAGACAGGCATGAATAAGCATTTTCCCAGTTTTTAGTAAGCATAGCATGGAAAAACTGGTCTAGTACATCTTTGGGGGATGCGCTTAATATCCCACGGTTAGAAAATGACATAGAGGAAACATATGAAGCCCTGTTTGTATTATTTGAAAGCCATTTTTTATGGTATTCTGTACGGCTTGTACTGTCACTAAGTATACGGTAAGCTTCGTTTATCTCTAACATTCTGTCATCTTCGTTAGTATTGTTACTTGTATCTGGATGGTATAATGTGCACAATTTGCGGTATGCTGCTTTTATTACTTCTGGTGAAGCGTCATAGTGCACTTGTAATATATGGTAATAATCTTTAAATATTTGGGATTTTATTGTATGTTCCTCCCTTCTTCCAGTGTATATCAAATGAGGAATAGTTTCTTAACTTTTTCCACATCTGGTATTCCTAAGGCGGATAACAGGCATACAGAATGGTATTTGCCAGTAGAGCTGGCCTGTGTACCGCTGCAAGGACGCTTTAGCGTCCTTGGATATTGTAAAATTTACAAATTTTTACAATTCCTGGTAAAAAAGGTATGATAACATCCAATTTATGTCATCATACCACAAAAAAGCATCATAATTTTGTCAGCTTACTTTTAATTTGAATTTTTGTACTGCGCGTTCATCATCTACAGGTATTTTTTGCATTGAAGCGCCAAGTGCTGTCATTTTTCTTTCAAAATTCTCATATCCACGTTCAATATAGTGGATAGAATCTATAGTAGTATAGCCATCAGCTACAAGCCCGGCAACAACAAGTGCAGCACCAGCCCTTAAGTCAGGTGCTGTTACTGATGCACCAGTAAGCCCGTCAACACCTTCAATTATGGCTATATTTCCTTCAACTTTAATAGATGCACCCATGCGGGACAGTTCGTCAACATATTTAAACCTGTTTTCAAAAAGGCTTTCCGTTACTATACTTGTTCCAGAAGACATTGCAAGCAGTGTTGAAATCTGTGGCTGCATATCTGTAGGAAAACCTGGGTATGGAAGTGTCTTAATCTGTGTATGGCATAACCTGTTGTTACATGTTACCCTTACTGCGTCATCAAATTCTTCAACTGTTGCCCCTATTTCATTAAGCTTGACAGAAATTGCTTCTAAATGGCGTGGTATAACGTTTTTTATAAGGACATCACCTCTGGTTGCGGCGGCCGCAACCATAAATGTACCTGCTTCAATCTGGTCAGGTATTATAGGATATTCGCTTGCATGTAATTTTGTTACACCATTAATACGTATTTTATCAGTACCCGCACCTTTAATATCTGCACCCATGCTGTTAAGGAAGTTTGCCACATCAACGACATGTGGTTCTTTAGCAGCATTTTCAATAACTGTGCGGCCTTCTGCCATACATGCAGCAAGCATAATATTTATTGTAGCACCAACAGTTACAACATCAAAATAAATGTGTTTGCCAATAAGTTTGTCTGCTGATGCATTTATCATTCCATATTCAATATTTACAGTAGCCCCAAGTGCCCTAAATCCTTTGAGATGCTGGTCAATAGGACGGCTTCCTATATCACATCCTCCTGGAAGGACTACATTTGCTTTATTATATTTGCCAAGTAAAGCGCCAAGCAGATAATACGAGCCACGTATTTTGCGTATGGCTTCATAATCAATTGTGACATCATTAATGGTGCTTCCGTTAATTTTGACTGAATGTGGGTTTATACGTTCAACAACTGCGCCTATTCCACTGATAGCTTCTAATAATACATTAATATCCCTTACATCTGGTAAATTATCAATTAAAACTGTTTCATCTGTCATAATAGCTGCTGCAAGTATGCCAAGAGCAGCATTTTTAGCGCCACCGATTGTTACCTCTCCGCGTAAAGGTGTTCCACCTTTAATAATATACTGGTTTTCCATATTGTTGCACCTCATAATATATATTCAAACGTAAGTAGTATTCTATAAATAATTTTACAAATCTGTACTGTCACAAATAATATCCGCTATATGTCTTTATCAATTTACATAGTTTAACACATAACATTATTATAAACAAATGATTAATTATGTCAACTCTATTTTTTACGGTTTTCAAAATAAACAAATGAATCTATGGCATCAAAAATATCCTGGAATGTCCTGCGCGGCGCAGCATCAATATATTTTTTTAATATCCGCTGCTCATCTTCCCCGTGGTATTTTCCATAAAAAATATCGAAAAGATTATGGCCGCGCACGTAGATTTTTATGTTTTCCATATTATCCTTTATATCTTGTTTGCTTTTTATGCGTATGTTAAGAGTTTTCTGCATTCTTTTGAAACTGTTAAGCCTGAAAAGGTAGTCTTTATATTTTTTATATAATATATTATAGAAGTCTTCCTCATTTTTAATTACTCCAATTTTTGACATTACAGATGGTTCTAAAAAATAGTTTTCAAAAGAATAATATTTTAGAATAAGTACGTTTTCTGGTTCAACTTTTGGAAGATTGCCAGGGTCTTCTTTAGAGCGCTGGCTGTAATAACTGCAAAGCTGCTTTTTTAAATGTTTAGGGTTTTTACCATCGCTGTCACGTATCATAAGAAACTGGTCTTTAAGATACAATTTATTTATGTATTTTAAATTGGCATATGTTTTAATATTGGTGCAGCTATTTACAGGTATTATGGTAATGCGTGAAAGATTGCCTTCACTGTCATATATTTCTGAATAATATTTTTCTAAAAGTAATGGAAGGCGGTTGCTGTCCTGTTTACCTTCAACTATAAATACAAAGCTGACATTCATAAGGTCATTGGCTGTATATCCTAAATCATCAAGTATTACATCAATGTCCGAATTTTCTTTTACTATTGTGTAATATTCACTGTCAAGTATAACTTCTTTAATCTGTTTTGTAGAAAAGTTAAAAATCATATTTGGTGAATGTGTTGAGAAAATCACCTGGTTTTTTTTGGAAAGCCTGAATAAAATTTCACTTGCAACTTTCTGTAACTGTGGGTGCAGGTAAATCTCAGGGTCTTCCATTAGAATAATACATGGAAGAGTATCTTCTTCTTCTATATATGTTTCAAGAAGTGACAGTGCATAAATGCTTTTTAACCCTTCACCAAGCATATTTATAGAACCAAGAGAGCCGCCACGTTCTTTATTATATACCTGTGTGTCAATTTTTAATAAGTGGTCTATGTCAAAATCCATAACATAACGTATTTCCTGTGAAGGGCTGCCGTTTTCATGGAAATGGTGGTTTACTTTTGCGGCAAATTCTGCCAGCTTTGTATGGAAAAGTTTATATTGTAAAAGACGCGCAGTTTCAAAAAGGGTCAGTTCCTCAGGTGCTTTTTTATTAATAAGCCCTATGCACTGGAAGCACAGGTTGCATTTTCTCGCAGAATCAAAAGTACATTCGTTATCCTTAAGCATTTTAAAGGATTCTTTATCATAGAAACTGAATACATCATTCTGCAGCGTCTCGAGATTTCTGTTCTGGTCTATATGGTATATTTTGGGAATAATTTGTTTTATATATTGGTTATTTTTATGAACCCCGTCTCTATAATGTATGGAAAAATCAGGGTTTATATAACAGCTAAAGGAAATTATGCCATCATTGAATGATGGCAGTTTTGTTTTAAATTCTTCAAGCCATTTGTCATAATTTCTTGTTTTACTTAATATTCCTTTAGTATAGTAATAATTTAAGTCGTCATCTGTAAGTGAAATCTGCATTGATATTTCAACTGGCTTGCTGGAGTTTAAAAATTCATGTGAATTTATCTGGCGCAGCCCTGCTGTAATAAGTATTGCATCTATTACAGAAGTTTTGCCAGTGCTGTTTTTACCAACAAGTATAAGAGAATTTTCCATATTGTTAATTTCAAGCCCGCGTATAGATTTGAAATTAACGATTTTAAGATAATTAATTTTCATAATAAGTATTCCCTTTCTCATATTATATGGTATAAAGTGTTTTTTGTTACTTTTTCCTATGTTCTGTTTTTGTGTCTTTTTTTACAGAAAAACCAAATGTACCAGCCTGTTTTCCAAGAGCATAATATGAACCATGTGAGTAAGATATAAGACCTGGCCAGTCCAGATGGAACTTATTATTTTTATCAATATATTCTGTACCAGCGTGGACTGCTGTTACATCTGCAATAAACATATGGTGTGAACCAAGTTCTTTTATTTCTGTTACATGACATTCAATATTAACAGGAGCTTCTTTAATCATAGGGCATTGGACAGTATCTGCTGTTTCTTTTGTTAAATGGCATGATTTCCACTTATCAGTATCCCTGCCAGAGCGGACACCACAAAAATCAGTTGCATATGCCAGTTTTTCAGTAGTGAGGTTTATAATAAATTCACCTGATTTTTTTATAATATCATATGAAAAACGTTCTGGACGTACTGATATATATAACATTGGCGGGTTTGTACAGATTGTGCCTGTCCATGCAATTGTAATAATATTGGAAAAACCATTAATATCACCACAGCTTACCAGGACTGCCGGGACAGGGTAAAGCATATTGCCTGGTTTAAAATTGGTTTTGGGCATATTGTACCTCCAGTTATTATATTGGTTTTGCTATTTAATACCTTCATTATATCATAAAATAATACTACACAAACAAAAATTATTGTGATAAAATAAAAAGTACTAAAAAAGGAATACTTCTTGTGTTAATTATTGCATCATTATTTTTTTATACATAGAAAGGCAGGGATATAATGGCAAAATATCTGGAATTTGAATCAATGACGGAAGGTCTTGAAAATAAGGTTGTCCAGAATTTAAAGTTCAGGACAGGAAATTTTTTATGGAAAATAAAGTTTAATGTACCGTTAGACCCTAGTACAGTGAATAATGTAAATTTATATGTTACTTCTGTAAATTTAGCACCACTCAGGACTTCTATCAGGTATAACTCTATGGATAATGAAATAGAGATAGAACCTTTAGAACCATATGCCCAGAATGAGTCTTATATTTTAAATATTACAACTAATGTAGCATCGGCTGGAGGAAAGCGTCTGCGTGAACCGCTGCAGGTACAGTTTAAGATAGAATAGACAGTCCAGAAGTTTAATAAATGGCTGGCAGAATAACCTGTAGCTCTCCATAATTTAAAGTTATCTTGTTGTTCTTTTAGTGCAGATTGATGGTGGCAGGTTTCACGTGCCAGATACCAGTAATATTACAATAAAGGGGTACGCTTACTGTAACGCAAGCGTACCCCTTTGGTGTAATATTCTGGCTCTGGCACAGAAATGGATTTATTTTAGTACAGGCTTTAATTTTATTGCAAGTATCCTGTCCATATGGTTAAGCGCCTGGGAGCCAGGTATTGCAGACTCAAAATTTACGTATATATATTTGCCAAGTACAGCAATTTCTTCGTTAAGTGCAGGCATCTGTACAGTTTTTTTGATTTTGCCTGTTTTCATGTTTTTTGTACCTGTTCCAGATGGCTTGTATATATTTAATTCACTTGTATATCCATAGGCTCTTGATAATATCATGTTTTTTCCAGTAAATGCTATACCTTGTACAGCAGGTGGAATTGATACATTTGCCTGTTCTGTAAGGGTTAATGGTGCACTGCCTTCTTCTTCTGATGTATTTTTTTCTACTTTGTAACTTCTGAGTGTGCCATTTTTATTATTTTCAAAGCTTCCAGCCCATAACTGGTCTTTATGCCATGTAAGGAAGGAGGCTTTTTTGCCTAGTTTATATATTGCGGAGAAGTTAACATTATGGAACATTGCATATTCCTGTGCTGCACTGTCCACTTCATTAAAGTCTATTGTACACACTTTTTTGCCATTTGTTATCCAGATGTTTTCACCATCAAAGGTTATTCCGCCAGCATGTGTCTGGTTAGGAAGCACTATTACAGTAAGCAGGTCTTTAAATTCTTTATCAAGTACGTATATTACAGACTGTTCTTCACCATAGGAGTCGTATGCAGATATTAACAGGTAATCTTTGGCAAATGTAAGTCCCTGCGGGCACATTGATGTACTTTCAAACCCGTTTACATTTGTTGAACGTATACCTGGTATGGTGTATGATTTACTGTAATTTGCATATTTCTTCACAATTTCAGTTTTCTTCCATGCATCTGAATTTATAAGTTCTTTTTTAGTTTTATAATAGCTTGGTGATGTTGTAGTACCTTTTGTTGTACGTGGTGTAACATCAGCAGCGGACTCTTCGCTAATAAATTCCTGCCCAAATGCCATACGGTAAGCGTAAACTTTATAACTGTAAGTTTCTTCTGCTGTAAGGTTTTCATAGACTTTGGATACTGTTTTTTTATCTTCTATTGTATCTATAAGTGTAAAATCTTCTTCCTGCTGCTGGTATATATAATAGCCTGCTGCACCTGTTGCTGCTTCCCAGGTTAAACGTAATTTGCCATAGCCTGCTTTGCCTTTCAGGTTTACTTGTGCAGGAAGTGTTGATGTTTTTTCTATATTGCCAAATCCGCTTGTATGTTCTTCTGTATCAGCATATGTCATTATTTTATAACGGTAGTTTTTGCCAGAACTAAGTCCTGTATCAGTATAGGAAGTTTCTGTTGTGCTTGTTAAGTATTCAAAATCACCGCTTCCCTGCCTTCTATATATAATATAGCCTGTAGCTGTGTCATTTAAGTTCCATGAAAGGTGTATTGACTCTGCTGTATTGGCACTTAAGGCAAGCCCTGTTGTAACATAAGGTGTTGTAACAGCACGCAATTCTTCTGAATACTGGCTTAAAAGGTTGGTAGTATCAAGGTATGATGATATTATATATGAATAAACAGTACCTGCTTCAAGGCCAATTTCTGAAATTGATGTACTTGTTGTTACTGTATATAATTCATATGGCAGGTCATTAATACTTCTATATAAATAGTATGAACTGCCAGTAGGATTTTCATCCCATGATAAATCTACTCTGTGGCTTTCTTCTGTTATAATTTTAAAACCAGAAACGGCAGCAGGGCATGTATATAATGATAATACATCAGATATCTCACCTGTATTGGTTTCGTTAAGGCAGTATGCCTGTACATATATGTCATACCGTTCTGAAGCAGCCAGTCCTTCTATTGTATATGCGTTTAAAGAAGTGCTTCCTGATAAAGTATATACACCTTCTGAAACTGGTTTATAGTATACTTTATATGAAGCATTATTCATGCTGTCCCATGTTAAGCTGATTGAAGCACTTGTTGCTGTTTGTGCTGCCCTGTCTGTTACTGCAATTCCAGTCACTTTATTTACGGTAGTTGCTGCATAAAATACTTCAGATAACGGGCTGTATATTTTCTCTCCTAGTACTGTTTTGTAACAGCGTATCTGGTAGGAACATATTGTTGCCGCATTAAGGGAAGGAATTACAAATGAATTTAATGTGGTTTCTGTTGTATATGATATTCCATTGTAACTTATATTTAATTCATATCCTTCTGCTTCTGGTATTGCATCCCATGTAATTGTTATGTCATTTGCTGTTGCAGAAATAACAGAAGATGTTGTTACAACTGTATCAAATGTTACAACAGGAGGTGTTTCCGTTACAGCAGGAGTTTCTGGAACTGGTGCATCCTGCCTGGCTGACAGTTTTAAATATGGGTTAAACCAGCTTTCTGTATAGCCAGCAGCTTTTGAGCTGGTACTGCATAATATACAAGATAATAATGGTATAATGCACAAAAATATTGCTGCTGTTTTAAAATGCCTTTTATTATTCATTGTGTAATCCGTCCTTTATTATATTGCTTTGTAGTTTTTATTAAGTTATACTTAATATATAATATATATCAAAAATGGCAAATTATGGTCAGATTGTATAAATTTTTATTTCAGTGCCTGCTTTTGAAAAGACAAATATGCCATAATGATATCTGGCATTTTTAACTTAATTAGTATATGAAGATGGAGAATAAATAATATGAAAAAATTTGGAATTTTACAAAGAATACGTTTCAGGGACAGGATGTTTGTTATTTATTTTATAGGCGGAGTAATACCATTTATATTTTCAAGTTATTATACAAATATACAGAACAGAAATACAATGCTTGAATTAAACCAGGAAACACAGACTGAAGAGCTGGGGATTATGCGGGACAGGGTCAGGGAGTCAATGGATATTGTTGAAAAGGTATCTACTAAGCTTTTTATAAATAATACAATAAGGGATGTAGCCACTAAAAGGTATAAATCTGGTGAAGAATTTGAAGAAGAATGTAAAAAACTTAAAATAATAGATGATTATATATATGATTATGAACAGGATATTTCAGATATTATTATTTATTCAAATAATAATACAATAAAAATTAATAAATACTTTGGGCGTATTGGGGAAACAATTACATCACAGGAATGGTATGAACCTACATGCAGGATGGGTGGCAGTTCATACTGGAGTTTTGGGCTTAAAAGGGGCATGATGGAAAAGAGGCCGCAGCTTACCAGGGTAGTAAAGGATGAATATGGAAATATACAATATATAATTGCTATACAATTGCAATTTTATAATGTCAGGAAATTTATCTCAGAACGTATGGTTAATACAATGTTCTTATATAATAATGATGATGTATTATACACTAATTTCCAGGTTAATAATGAATGGGATTTTCTGTTTGAACATCTGCATAATACCAGCTTTATGTCTTATTCAGGGACTTTAAGCAGAGGAATAACAGATTATATAGTTACATATAATAAGATTTACCAGATGGATACAGGAAGGTTTTTTACATTTGTAAGTATACTGGACTGCCGGAAGGTTATGTCACAGATGGATGAAGAAAATATGGTAAGTTTTATAACTATGTTTACAAGTATAGCATTATCAGTATTCCTTATAACTTTATTTTCAAGTATATATGGAAAAAGAATGGTTATGTTAAGTAAACAAATGCATCTTGTGGCGGTAGGTGATTATGAAAAGGTTATTCCAATAGATGGCAATGATGAAATTACTGACTTATACAAAGAACTTGAGAAAATGATAGAAGAAAACAAAGAACTTTTAAGGAGCGTAGTTGAAAAGCAGGTACAGGAAGAAAAACTTCATTCTAAACAGATGGAAATGGAATTTAAAATGCTTGCAAGCCAGATTAACCCGCATTTTTTATATAATACACTTGAAACAATAAGGATGAAAGCACTTGTTAATAAACAACGTGAAATAGCAGAACTTGTTAAAATGCTTGCAAAGCTTATGCGCAGGAATATACAAGTAAGTGATAAAATGGTAACTCTCAAATCAGAAATAGAGTCTATAGAATATTATCTTAAAATACAAAGTTACCGGTTTGGGGACAGGATAAAATCAGAAATAGAGGTTGATAATGATATTGACATAAATGCAAAAGTGCTTCCGCTTATAATACAGCCTTTTGTTGAAAATGCATTTGTACATGGGCTGGAAGGAATAGAAAAAGATGGCAGGCTTTCAATATATGTAGAACGGGAAACCGAGGTAATTAAAATTACAATACAGGATAATGGTACTGGCATGGATAAGTTCAGGCTTAGTGAACTGAGAGGCATGTTAAAATCTAACACTGAAACAAGCAGTAAGTCACATATAGGAATAAATAATGTAAACCAGAGAATTAAGCTACAGTATGGTGAAATATTCGGGGTAGAGATATATAGTAAAGAAGATGATGGTACAAGGGTGGTGATTACAATGCCATATTACTGGGATAAAATATAATTTTAAAAGTAAACATGTCAAATATTTATGGTTTTTTTTAAAAAATGTTATGGTAAAATATCCTAATAGGCAATATGGTAGAATTGATTATTTATATTAGGAGGATATGATATGAGAAAATCTTTAAGGAAATTAATCGCAGGTGTGGCAACATGTTCACTGGCATTGGCACTTGCAGCAGGTATAATGCCAAATGTGGCAGAAGCAGTTGACTGTAGCAAGGCAGGAAAGAAAGCTGCAAAAGCTGAACTGAACCTTGATACACCAGAATACCATGCATATTTTGGATTTCAGCAGACTGGTTCATGGACATACAGGGATGCATGGTATAACCCGGCTTCAGGTCTTGATGGAACTTCTTTAAGTACTGGTGATTATAATACTTTATTCACTGATGGTGGAAATGCTACTATTGATGGTGTAACAATAACTGATGCTGTAATTAAAGGAAATGGCACATATTCGGTAGGTGTAACAGGACTTAATGGTGCAATTCCTGCTGATGATGGTGCTGATATAAAGACATCACTGGTTTATGTATCAACAGATATACCTTCAAGTGCTATTGGGACTCTTAATTTTACAGATGTAAAGCTTATTGTTGATGGTGCAGAAATTGCACTTCCAAGCCCGGAGCCATATGTTAATGCAGATGCACAGGAACTTGGGCTTTACCAGTTTGACCTTGTAAACACATATCATCCAGAAGCATATACATCACCTAGTATACTTGCTATAAATGATTCGGTTGAGATACAGTTTACAGTAAGCGGGTTTAATACAGATGACCCGGATGCTGTTTTAGCAGAACCTACAGAAGAACCTACAGAAGAGCCTTCACAGGAACCTGCAACATCAGATACAGAAAATAATGCAGGCAGCAGTACAGATAGCAGCAAGGAAGACAACAGTTCATCAACTACAACAATTGTTATAGTAGTAGTTGTAATTGTTGTAATAGCTGGTGCTGCATTCTTCTTAATGAAGAAAAAGAAATAAACAGGCAGATATAAGAATTGTTTATATAAATAATATAATATCTGGTAATAATAAAAAAGGAGACAAATTTTTTGTCTCCTTTTTTATAAGGTATAAAAATACAATAAAAAGTATGAAAAATAAATGTATTTTCAGTCAATAATTTGTGGTATTTTTTTGGCAGGGACATAGGTATAATTATACAAAGAAGAAGGTGTAATGCCATTTGGATTTTGTTTAATACAACCAAATTTTAATATGGCAGAAAATTTAATGAATCAGGAGGAACCTTATGAAAGAAGAAAAAACAGAAGTTAAGGGAGCTCTTGGCAATGTATATATTGTACAACGTATTGCCACACTTGTGGCAGTGGTAGCCATGTTCTTCCCTTCATTCAATCCGGCAAAGGTATGTGACCTTGTCAATGAAAATCTTTCTCTTTTCACATCGGCAATCTCATATTCAAGCCTTACATCGGATTGTGCGAGAGCATTCCGCGTAGGATGGATTGATGAAAGTGTATTTATTTTATTGTTTGTTGCATCTATTATTATGCTTTTAGGTATTATTCTTACTATAGCTGGCGGCTGTATGTCAGTTGGTAACAATAAAATGCAAAAAACGGGTCTTTTATTCTCAATGGGCGGGGCTCTGCTTATTATAGTGGGCGCAGTTTTATGTATTGCAGGTTATACAATGGCACAAGAAGCTCCTAAGCTTGAAAGGGTAAAGCCTGAATTTCCATCTGCAATTATTATTTATATAGTAATTGGTGCAGTTATTTTATTGCTTTCAGCTTTTCTTTATATGAAACTTCCAAAGCCTGCTAAAGATGCTAAATTTGAAATTGAGTCAAAGTATAAACTTTTCCTTATGTTTATGCCATTTGCAGCGCTTGCATTTGTATTCTGTTACCTGCCGTTATGGGGATGGAGATATGCATTTTTTGACTACCAGGCGGGCGGTACGCTCTCAGTGGAAAACTTTGTAGGATTTAAGTGGTTTGCATACCTTTTCCAGAATGCAGCTACAAGAAGTGATATAGTAAGGGTTATTAAAAATACCCTGGCGATGAGTGCACTTAATATATGCACAAGCTGGCTTCCTATGATGTTTGCTATATTCCTTTGTGAAGTTAAGAACATGAGGTTCAGGCGTTTTGTACAGACATTTACAACTATTCCTAACTTTATAAGCTGGATTCTTGTTTATGCTATTGCGCTCTCTATTTTCTCAACAGATGGTTTTATTAATACATTTGCTAAAGAGTTTGGGCTTATGTCAGAAGATGCCCTTGGTAAAAATTACCTTATGGGTGACTCATTTACATGGGTTAAGATGTGGCTGTGGGGCACATGGAAAGGTGTAGGATGGAGTGCTATTATTTATATAGCTGGAATTTCTGGTATTGACCAGCAGCTTTATGAAGCGGCGGAAATTGATGGTGCCGGGCGTTTCCAGAGAATGTGGAATATTACAGTACCAGGTCTTTTGCCTACATTCTTTGTACTGTTGCTTATGTCTATTGCTAATATTCTTACTAATGGACTTGACCAGTATCTTGTATTTATGAATGCACAGAACAAAAATACAATTGAAGTGCTTGACCTTTATGTATACCAGATAGGTATTAATGGAAGTTCCATACCACTTTCAACAGTTGTAGGTATGTTTAAATCTGTAATAAGTGTAGTATTGCTGTTTGCTGCAAACGGTGTATCTAAAAAACTCCGTGGCGAGAGCATTATTTAGGAAGGAGGATATAGAGTATGGCAAAGACAGCACAGGAAAAACTTGATGAAAAAAGGGAAAAAGAATATAAGAAAAAACATAAAAAAATATATAAAACCAAACCTGGTGATATAGTTTTTAATATTTTAAACTATGTGTTCTTTATTTTATTTACACTTACATGTATATTCCCGTTCTATTATCTGTTTATTAATACAATTTCAGATAATGACCTGGTAAAAAGAGGGCTTATTAATTTCTATCCAAAAGGGCTTAATATTAATAACTATATAGCACTTAAAGGTGTAAATGATTTGGGTTATGCGTTTCTGGTAACAATATCAAGGACAATTCTTGCTACTATATTAATGGTTGTAGCATCTGCATTTGTAGGTTATCTTGTTACAAAGCAGGAGATGTGGAAAAGGAGTTTCTGGTACCGTTTCCTTGTAATTACAATGTATTTTAATGCTGGTCTTATTCCATGGTATTTGAACTTTGCTATGTTAGGGCTTACTAATAAGTATTCGGCTTATATTTTACCTGCTATTGTTGCACCTTATAACATAATACTTGTAAAGACATACATAGAGTCAATACCAGCAGAACTGGAGGAAAGTGCATTTATAGATGGTGCGTCGCACATGACAGTATTCAGGAAGCTGATATTCCCTCTGAGCAAGCCAATTCTTGCTACAATAGCTATATTTGGTGCAGTAGGTAACTGGAATTCTTTCCAGGACTCCCTTATATTAATGCAGAATAATTCGCAGTTATTTACATTACAGCACAGGTTATATATTTACCTGAACCAGTCATCAAATATTGGTGCAGTTATGAACATGGGTGGCTCTGCTGCTGCTGCTGCAATGGAACAGGCGCTTAATGCAAAGGTTATTAAATATACTGTTTCCATGGTATCAATTATACCTATATTATTAGTTTATCCATTTATGATGAGATATTTTGAAGAAGGTATTATGCTTGGTGCGGTTAAAGGTTAAAAATATATTTTTAAATGAAATTATATACAGGCGGTTTTAAACTGCCTGTTAAATTAAAGTATAGGAGGATGATTATATGAGGAAGCATTTATCTAAAAAAGTTTTATCAATGCTGTTAGCATCTAGTATGGTTGTTGGCTCAGCTTCTGTAATGACAGGCTGTGGCAATAAAAGCGGTAGTGGGGGCGGAGGTTCTAAAGATGAGCCTGTTACCCTTAATGTATTCAGCCAGTTAGCAAACTATTCTGGTATGCAGGGTGGCTGGATTGCAGATGTATTGCTTGATGAGCTTAATGTAAAATTGAATATTATCCCAGACCCGGCTGGACAGAGTGTATATGATACACGTGCAGAAACTGGTGATTTAGGTGATATAGTTATTTTTGGCAATAACTATGATAAGTATCCTACTGCTGTACAGCAAGGGCTGCTTTATGACTGGAATGAAGACGGCCTGCTTGAAGAATTTGGCCCATATATTAATGAACATATGCAGGATGCGCTTAATAATAACAGAGAACTTACAAAGACAATTACAGAAGGTGCAGATGATAAGTGTTATGGCATAGGCCATGCTGTTGCAACATCAAGTGAGAACCATGCTGCATTTATGTATACATGGGATATAAGATGGGATTTATATAAAGAACTTGGTTATCCTGAATGTAAAAACCTTGATGACTATATTGAAATCCTTAAAGATATGCAGAAAATTTGTCCAAAGGATGAGGCAGATAAGAAAACTTATGCAGTATCACTCTGGAACCAGTGGGATGATGCAATGGTAATGTATGTTAAGTCTATGGCTACAGCATATTATGGATATGATGAGCAGGGGCTTGGGCTTTATGACCCTTCAACTGGTGATTATTATGATGCACTTATGGATAATGGCCCTTATCTTGAAATGCTTAAGTTCTTTAACAAATTATACCAGGAAGGTCTTGTAGACCCTGACTCAATGACACAGACTTATGACCAGGCTATTGAAAAGATTAAAAATGGTGGTGTATTTACATCTATCTTTAATTATTCGGGTTCATTAGCATATAATACACCTAAACATCTCAAGGATGATAAAATGATGTACTGTTTAAAACCAGAAGAGGCTTCACCTTTAGTATATGGTATGACTACCCTTGGTGGTGACAGGATATGGGCTATCGGTGCTAAATCTGAAAACCCTGAGCTTGCTATGGAAGTAATTAATTATCTTTCAACTCCTGAAGGTTATATGGTATCACAGTATGGCCCTAAAGGTGAAACATGGGATTATGATGAGGAAGGCAATACTTACTTTACAGAATTTGGTAAAAAATGCAACAAGGATAAACTGGGTACAAAGATGGAGAACCATGAAGGTACTTACCATGATGGTGAGTTACAGATTAATAACCTGACATGGGCGCTTG
Organism: uncultured Lachnospiraceae bacterium; assembly: GCA_910579085.1. Taxonomy (GTDB): domain Bacteria; phylum Bacillota; class Clostridia; order Lachnospirales; family Lachnospiraceae; genus Butyribacter. Next base: position 24,006 of record CAJTRU010000029.1, read on the forward strand.
ATGCAGAAAATCCTGACTCAAATGGTGAAACTTATAATAGCAAATATTGGAAGAGTGAACTTGTAGAACCTGAAACTAAAATTGAAAAAGACTGGGCAGAAAAAACAGAATGTATAACTATTGATGATTATATGGAAAAGGGAAAATATACTGTAGCTCCTGTTTCTGCATATGCCAAACCAGAAATGGAACCAGAATTATCTACTATATGGAACCAGGTTACTACTGCTATTAAGACAGGTTCATGGCAGGCAATGTATGCTAAAACTGATGCAGAGTTTGACAAAATTGTTGACAATATGAAGAAAGAAGCAGAAAGTTATGGCTACCAGCAGTGCCTTGAATGGTCACAAAATGAGGCAGCTAAACGTAAAGCTTGTGAAGATGCACTTACAACAGGCAGCAGTTCTGGTGCAGGCAGTGATACAACAAGCAGTTCATCTTCAAGTGAGGCTGAATAAATTTCATATAGTTTTGGTAATAATACTAATATAAAATAATTGCCGGACTGTCCATAAACGGGCAGTCCGGTTTGCATTTTATGTGATTATGTTATATACTTAGAAAGAGTTATATCTAACAGTGTATTTTAATTAACAGGAGGAACTACTATATGGGGAATAATGGTTTTTTTAGTATAGAAAGCCCTTTGTATAAATTTATGAGCAGGCTTACAGATATGATAAAGCTCAATTTTTTATGGGTTTTATGCAGCCTTCCAATTATTACAATGGGTGCAGCAACTACAGCAGCATTTACTATAACACTTAAGATGGTGGAGGAAGAAGAAGGGTATATTGCAGGGCCATTTTTCCGTGAATTTAAAAATAACCTGGGCAAAGGCAGTATTATTGGGATTATCCAGTTAATAGCAATGTATGCCATATATCTTGATTTCCAGTTATCTAAGCTTGAAGGCGGCACTATGTTTACGGTTATTGGTGTACTTGCAACATTTCTGGCATTTATGCACCTGGTTTATGCGTATGCACTTTTGGCAAGATATGAGAATACAATTATCAATACTTTGAGAAATTCTTATTCAATTGGGTTAAGGTATTTATTTAAAACTTTAGGCCTGTTCTTAATTATTGTGCTTGAATGTGGAATTTTTATGTGGAATTTTACTACAATTCTTATAGGGATATTATTAGGGCCAGCATGTATTATCCTGACAATAAGTGGTTTTGCAAGACCTCTTTTCAGGCTGGTTGAAAATGATAACGAAGAAAGGGCAGCACAGAAAGAAGAACAGGAAAAAGAATATGATAGTGATGCGCTGGAGGATGAAGAGTTTGAAAATCCGGACAGTGACGGGTTAAAAGAAGAGGATTTTAATTAAAAGTTAAAACTTGCGCATGTTTCTAAGAGTATTAGGGACATGCTTTATTTGTATGGCAGAATAATATTTAATATGAAAGGGCTTATATATGGCATATAAAATTATGGTACAGGGAACTATGTCAAACGCTGGCAAAAGCCTGGTTGTAGCAGGGCTTGCACGTCTGTTCGCAAGGGAGGGGTATAAAACTGCCCCTTTTAAATCACAGAATATGGCACTTAATTCATATATTACAGAGGATGGATTTGAAATAGGGCGTGCACAGGCTGTCCAGGCTGAGGCAGCAGGAATTATGCCAGAAGTGTATATGAATCCGGTATTATTAAAACCTGTAAGCGAAATGGGTTCACAGGTTATTGTAAATGGGAAAGCTGTCTGTAATATGAAAGCAAAAGATTATTTCCAGTATAAGACAAAACTTGTGCCTGATATTATGGCTGCATTTAATTATCTGGATAAGAAGTTTGATGTTGTAATAATAGAAGGTGCAGGAAGCCCTGCTGAAATTAATCTGAAAGAAAATGATATTGTGAATATGGGGCTTGCAAAAATGACAGATGCACCTGTACTGCTTGTAGGGGATATTGACAGAGGAGGTGTGTTTGCACAGATTTATGGGACTATTGCGCTGCTTGAAGAGGATGAGCGTAACAGGATAAAGGGGATTTTAATTAATAAATTCCGTGGTGATAAGTCAATACTTGCACCAGGGATTAAGATGCTTGAAGATAAATGCAATAAGCCAGTATATGGTGTTATTCCTTATATAAATATTGATATAGATGATGAAGACAGCTTGTCAGAAAGGCTTTCTAACCACCAATATACAGATATTGTGGATATAGCAGTAATAAAGCTTCCAAGGATTTCTAATTTTACAGATTTTAATGTATTTGGAAATTTTGAAGGTGTTTCACTTAGATATGTTGAAAATGCCAGGGATTTAAAAGAACCTGATATTATATTTATACCTGGTACTAAAAATACTATAAAAGACCTTATGTGGATAAGGCAGAATGGAATTGAGGCAGCAGTTAAAAAAGCAAATTCAAAAGGCTGTATTGTTTTTGGAATTTGTGGCGGCTACCAGATGCTTGGCAATTCAATAAGTGACCCATATAATATAGAAGAAGGCGGGACTGCCAGTGGAATGGGGCTTATTGGTATTGATACTATATTTGGAAATGAGAAGAAAACAGTACAGACCAGTGGAAAACTGCAAAGTATTAGTGGTGTATTTGAGGGACTTTCTGGAAAGGAATATAATGGATATGAGATACATACAGGCATGACCTGCGGGGGTGGCCAGGATGGAATATATAATCCTGTTAATATATCATCAAGTGGTAATAATATATATGGTTCATATATACATGGGCTTTTTGACAATGGGGATATAGCATATACTATAGTAAAGGCCCTTGCTGCCAGGAAAGGCGTTTGCCTGGATAATATTAACAGATTTAACTATAAGGAATATAAAGAGAAGCAGTATGATATACTTGCAGATGCAATAAAGGATAATGTGGATATGGATAAAATATGCAGATGCATGGGAATACCACTTTAATATTATATGAGGCATAAAAATATGGATAAAGAAGAATTGTTTAATATAAAAATACAAAAACCTTGTAAAAAGGCCTATGGTGATGCACAAATTCACTGGGATGCAATTGCAAAGCCCTTAGACGGGCTGGGGGTATTTGAAGATATTATTAAAAACATAGCAGGAATTACAGGAAATGCAGATGTAATAATTGATAAAAAGGCTGTTGTTGTAATGTGTGCTGATAATGGAATTATAGAAGAAGGGGTAAGCCAGTCAGGACATGAAGTGACTACAGTTGTTTCATCAAATATAGCAAGGGGGATTGCCAGTGTATGCCGTATGGCGCAGATTGCTGGTGCAGATGTAATACCAGTTGATATTGGCATTAAAGATAACATTAAGATAAAAGGTCTTTTAGACAAAAAAGTTGCAAATGGTACTGCTAATTTTGCGAAAGAGCCAGCAATAACTAGTGAAGGGCTTTTACAGGCAATCCAGGCTGGAATAGATATTACCAGGGATTTAAAAAATAAGGGATATAAAATTATTGCTACAGGTGAGATGGGAATTGGAAATACAACTACAAGCAGTGCCCTTGCAAGCCTGATGTTAAATATTCCAGCCTGCAAGGTGGCTGGCAGAGGTGCCGGTCTGGATGATAAAGGCCTGGAAAAGAAAATTTCAGTAATAGAGGATGCAATTAAAAAATATGGACTGGAAATCAGGGAAGAAAACAGCAGAGAAGAAACATTCAGGGCATTATGTTGTATTGGAGGGCTGGATATAGCAGGGCTTGCAGGTGTATTTATTGGTGGTGCGTTGTTCCATATACCAGTAGTTATTGATGGTGTTATATCAGCAGTGGCCGCACTGGCAGCAGAAAAACTTGTACCTGGATGTTACCAGTATATGTTTGCTTCACATGCAGGCAAAGAACCAGCATGTATGCTAGTTCTTGACAGGCTTTCCCTTAAGCCCGTAATTGATGCAGGGCTTGCACTAGGTGAGGGCACAGGAGCTGTACTTTTATTTCCATTGCTTGATATGGTAATGGAAGTTTACAGGGAAAATACAACATTTAATGATATTAATATAACACAATACAAGAGGTTTGCAGATATATGATGGTTACAGTTACTGGAGGGAGTGGAAGCGGCAAATCAGAATATGCTGAGAATATACTGGCAGAACTAGTTAACAAAACAAAAGAACATAATAAACTATATTATATTGCCACGATGAAACCATATGGTGAAGATGCTGCCAGACGCATAAAACGCCATTATAAACTACGTGAAGGAAAAGGATTTATAACTATTGAATGTTATAATGATATTGATAACTGTATACTGGATAGTAAAAGCAATGTACTGCTTGAATGTATGTCAAACCTGGCAGCAAATGAAATGTTTATGGAAACAATAAAAGACAAAGATTATGTTTACCATAAGATATGCAATGGAATAGACAGGTTAAAAAAAATAACAGATAATCTTGTAATTGTGACAAATGATATATTTGCTGACGGGGTTGTATATGATAAAAGCACAATGGAGTATATGGAACTTCTTGGCATGTTAAACCAGTATCTTTCAAAGATTAGTGACAGGGTTATTGAAGTGGTTTATTCTTGCCCTGTGGTTATTATATAGTGTCTGGTAAAGAATACAAATGTACCATATAACAAGATTAAGAAAGGTGGGGCATAAATATGAAAAAGAGTAAAAAGAATATAATATTTGCATTATTATTTATTGCAGGGATTTTTTTGTTTTTTGTTTTAATGGATATACAGGAGATAATGGATTATTCTAAAATAGAAGCAGCAGGAAAAAAAGTCTTAACCCCTGTTAATGTAAAACAGAAAACTAGAAAAAGATATTATAAGGGAAGAACAACTGAAACAATAACTAATTATGTACAGTTTGTTGTTGAAATCAATAATACCAGAACTTCTTTTTATATGGAAACAGTAGAAGCATATGGCGAAAATTCCCCTTCAGCAGGGCTTCAGGCAGTTGCTTCAAAAAAGACAATTGAAAGATACATATTTTATACAGATAAACATATTTATTATTCAAAAAAATCTGCCACAACAAGTGAGTATATTAAAGAAAGTATAATAGACAAACTGGCTGTATTTTGCATTATAATGGTTTTTATGGGGCTGGTATTTCTCGTTGTAAATATATCAGATAAAATTATAGAAAAACGCAGGATGAAAGATAAATATATATAAGATTTCCAGTTATTTTTTTATTTTGTGTTTTATTGCAGGCCGCTGGTGGCACGCAAAACCGTCCGCCCGGCAAATCACACCAACAAAAGATAACTGTAAATCAAATAATTAAAGACTATCTAGTTATTGTATGTTATAATAATGCTGTAGTCTAAGAAAAGTATTTTAATTATATATATTTGTATAAAACTGGAAAGGAGAACATATGGGGTTATTTAAAGAAGCACCTTATAAGGAAGCAACACAAAATATTATTGATGTAATTGGCTGCAATTACAAAGTTTTTGATACAGCGTGTACTGCTGGTGAGGTAAACAGGGTTTATGTGGAAGAAATTGAGCGTGGTAAGAAGGAAGGATTTATACCTGTTTTAGTACCATGTGATGATATTCTTGACGAATGGTTCCATCTTGAGGATGAAGATAAGGAAAAGTTAAAAAAAGAAACTACTAATGAAAAAAGGCAGGCTATTATTAATGCTGCTAATGATAATGGGAAAGAACTTTTACAGGAATGGTATAATTCAGCTATTGAAGATTTTGCAGAAGATGAAAGTGAGATGGAAAGTTTTCTTGGAAGTATGGGTAATCCTGTGTCTGTAGATGATTTTGAGAGTGAAGAATATTATGAAGACTTTATGGAGGAGATGGGAGAAAACGGACCAATAAATGAACTATCTACATTTGCCATGTTTGCAGAAGACGGTGAAATAGAGGAAACAATACTTTTTGAAGTTCCTGTGGACGAACCCTGGAAGCTTATAGCATGGTTTCCAATGGGAGGATGGAATGAATGTCCTGCACCAGAAGAAATGATATCAGTATGCCGTTACTGGTATAAAAAATACGGTGCATATCCAGCAGTTATAACACATGATACTATTGAATTTTATGTTGAAAAGCCTGTAACAGATGAAGAAGAGGCATGGGAACTTGCCAAAGAACATTTTGCATTTTCTTCTGACAGGGTATACCAGTGTACTGCAACTTATACTCTTGGTGAAGTGGCAGAATGTTTAATGAATTCTAAAGTATGGTTTTTCTGGTGGGATTAATATAATATATATTTATAGGAATATCTGATAAGAGTTATATGGAAAAGGTTGGTTAATATGGATACATATAAACAGTGGCTTGAAACTGAAAAAGACTGGATAGGCAGTTACTGTAAAAAAGTAAAAGTAATGTCAGTTTTAAAAGTAGTTCCTGCTACAATAATTATACTTGCACTATTTTTTGGAGGGCTGGCAGCAGTTAGTGGTGATGTGTCAGTAAATGCTGTGCTTGAAGGTGCATCAGGAGGTTTGTTTATTGGCATATTTGTCTGTTTAATTTACATTGTAATATTGTTTCCAGCTTTATCTCCAAAAAGGTATGTTAAAAAAATAGATAAGGCTGTAAGTAAGGCTGGCCTGGATGATTTTTACAAAGAACAGCTTGCAAGGGAATTTTTAGAGGCAGAAAATAATGTGAAAAAAACGTTTAGTTTTGATATGAAAGGCCCAAACTCTAAAAATACACCTGCCAGGTTTGTTGTATCGGAAAATTATGCAATGTTAGAGGGCGGTTTTCCATATGCAATAATTGTAAAATTGCATGATATAAAAGAAATAAAGGCTTCACAGGAAAAGAAAACTGCTTACAGAAGAAGCGGAAATGTACATACTTCTTATTTCTTTACATTATATACAATCCAGTTTTACCGTTTTGACAGGGCACAGAGAGGGCTTTCTGGTAAAGATTTACCAGATGAGGCAATGGGTTTTATGGATAAAGAGATACGTGACAGGGCAATATCATTATTAGAGAAAAATAAACAGGAATATTAATGGGCTGGGTATAAAAAATATTCCACCTGTGCAGTTATAATCTGCCAGGTGGAATATTTTTATTTAACAATTTTATAATCATCAACTGCTTTTTCTTCGTCCCATTCAAACTGTAAAGACATATATTATTCCTTTTTTTATAATTTTTTACTGTAACTCCCTGCGGTGTTTTAAACTTTTTACAAGTTTATTCCGCTGGTTTAAATTTCTGTATGGTACATTATAGTGTACCAGAACGGGCCTGTATATAATAATATAATAAAATATATATAGCGCTACTGCACAGACAAGGTCAATAAATGAGTGCTGTTTTAAAAATAATGTTGACATACATATTAATATACATAATATAAGTGAACTGTTTTTTATCCATTTTTTATTTTTAAAATACTGGCTTGTAGCTATGCCAACATGTATTGCAACAGAGTTATATACATGTATGCTTGGACATACATTTGTGTCTGTATCAGTGGCATATAGTATTGATATTATATTAGTAAATATATTTTCACGTTCAAATGAATCTGGACGCATATTTTGTGCATTTGGAAAAAATGTATATATTATTAAACTGGTGGTCATTCCCATAACAAGTATTGCAGCACATCTATAGAAATCATCTATATATTTTGTCTGAAAGAAAAGGAAAACCAGGCTTGCTGCCACATATGCAAACCATAAGAGATATGGTATTATAAATATTTCACAAAATGGTATAAAATCATCTATAATACAGTGGACTTCACTAAATTTTACATCGTTGCGCTGTTCAAGTAATATAAACCATACCATATATATTGGAAGGTAAAGAATTATAATGGCGTGTTTATACTTAAATAGAAATTGTTTTAATTTCTTCATTAAAAAATCCTCCAGTTAGCTGGTAGTTACCATTTACGTGAATGTTTCCAGTCTATTTCATTCCGTATATATTTAAAAGTTTCGTCTTCCCCTTTTTCAGCAAGCATATTAAGTAATTTTTCAATAAGTTTCCTGGTATCAGGATGTAATACATAATGGGACTGGTTTTTAGTGTAGTATGCAAGAGGAAATGAGTCATCATAGGAATTTCTATTATAATTCTTACTTGCTGCTACCCTGTCACAAAACATTTCTATAACAAAACGTTCAGGCATTGGCATTCCCTGTAAACCATCTTGTGGTTTTAAGGAATAATCTATCCAGTATTCAAAATGATGCCTGTTTCTTCCTTTGTGGTGCAGCCATGCGGATGAATATCCATAAACTTCTTTTTCACCAAAGTTAGGGCTTCTCTTGCCACCCTGGTAATATTTTACACCAGCGAGAAATTCAACAGGATGGTATTTTGACCAGTCATGCATAATACCCTGTTTGTAAAGTCCTGCACGGAAGCAAAGCCCGCGTACAAGTTTTTTATGGTGTAATATAGTTGAAAGGTGTCCAAAGAAATTATTCCATAAATTCATAAAATCAATCCATTTCTATATTGGTATTCCTGCAAGTGTACATATTATATTCCAATATAATATGTAAGTCAATCAATGTTATACAAACTTAATTTACTTTTCATTTTTATTACGCCACTGGCCTGGAGTAACTCCTTTCCATTTTTTAAATGTGCGTATAAGGTGGCTACAGTCTGCAAATCCTGTTTCACTGCTTATAGTTGTAAGGTCTAAATTTGTCATAAGAAGCAGGTCTTCTGCTTTATTAAGCCTGGTAAATTCAATATATTCTTTGCATGACTGGTGGTATGTCTGCTTAAACAGTTTGGCAAAGTTGGAATAGCTCATCCCACACATTCCAGCGAGGCTGCTTATTTTTATAGGTTCATTATAATGTTTATCAATATATTCTGTAATCCCTGCAAATTCACTGGATTTGTTATCTGATATTCTTATTGCTTCGTCTATATCCAGCCCGCGTCCAATCCAGTTTCTTGCAAAATATGATAATAAAGCTGATATATGTGAGCATACTACTATATCATAGCCATAATTCCTGTTTTCCATTTCCTTTATACATGTATTAAATATATTATATATAGAAATATCCTTTAGCATTTCTGAAGAAAAATAAATATATTCAGGGTTTTTGTTATATGCAAGCTGGAATATTTTAAGAAACCTTGCCTTATAACATGTGTTTATATTTAGGAAATTCATGTCAAATTTAATTATCTGGTATTTTATATTATATTGTTCCATAATTAATTTTTTCTCTGGTACTGGCATTATTGAATTGTGCTTTAAATCATATTTAGGATTAAGCATCTGGTTTTCCTTTGATGCAGTAAATGCAGATTTTGACTTATCAAGGCCATGCCGGCTGTTTTTGTTATCTTTAAGTTTGTTAATTGAATGTATAAGTTGTGGAAAAAATATAATTATATCACCTGGACGGAGGATATAAACATAATTGCCACATGTAGCTTCTACATCACCTTCCAGTATATGCAGTATTTCAAAAAAATAATGCCAGTGCGGCAGTACAGGGAAATTTTCATTTGTTGCTGTATAGTTAAATGCGACTAATGGTGCATTGAGCCTGTCGCTGTATTCATAAAGGTTTTTCATTTTACCATCCTTTCAAGCAGGTGTTCTGGTTATCTGGTACATAATTTTATTCAATATTTATTATAGGTTATATTTTAAAAAAAGTACAGGTAATATAATGCTTTGCTACAATTTTGACATATTTTGGAGCTGTAAAAAATAAGAGATTTGTACAATTTTTTGATAAATTTATTATATTATAGCACAAGTACTGGTGATATACTCTTACTTACTGTTATCAAAAGGAGGTATAAACGCATGACACCGATGAAATGGTTTGGTTCTTTTTTAAAGAAATACTGGATACGTATGACAGCGGGGCTTTTGCTTGTAACTATACTTGCAGCCGCCGCATTAGCAGGGCCTTATGTATCTAAACTTATTGTTGATGATGTTATTAACGGCGGACAGACAGGACTTCTTGGAAAACTAATTACCATCCTTATAGCACTTGTAATTGTTAAAGGGGTGTGCAGGTTCTTTTCCCAGGTGCTTTTTGAAACAAGTTCACAGAATGTTCTGTTTAAGATGAGGGAAACGGTTTACCGCAAACTTTTACAAGAAGATTTTGCATTTTATAATAAAAACCGCACAGGTGACCTTATGAGCCGCCAGACAGGCGATATGGATGCAATACGCCACTTTGTTGCATATGTTATCTATACCGTTTATGAAAATGTGCTTTATTTTATATTTGCACTTGCAATGATATTTGCTACAAATGCTAAGATGGCACTTTGCATGGTAATAGTGCTTCCACTTACTGCAATGACTACTTATTCACAGGCAAAAAGTGTAAAACCTGCATTTACAAACTGCCGTAATGCATTTTCCAGCCTTAATACATTTGTGCAGGAGAATATAAGCGGGAACAGGGTAGTAAAAGCATTTGCAAAAGAAGATTTTGAGATGGAAAAGTTTACAGTTGAAAATGACAGATACCGCGATGCTGAACTTGGTGCTGCTGGCATATGGAAAAAATATGTTCCAATATTTGAACTTTTCTCAAATGCACTTAATATCATACTTATGATAGTTGGCGGAATAATGGTAGTTGAAAATGAAATGACAATGGGAGACCTTGTTGCAGTAAACGGGTATCTCTGGATGCTTACTGTGCCATTGCGTATGGCTGGCTGGTGGATTAATGATATACAGAGGTTCACTACATCTGTGGAGAAAATTTATGCTACATATAGTGCAGAGCCAGAAGTACAAAAGCCTCTTAATCCTGTGAAAAGGAAGAAACTTGAAGGGGATATTATATTTAATAATGTATCTTATAAGGCAGAGGATGAAGACATTCTCCATAATATAAACTTTGAGGTAAAGAAAGGCCAGACTATAGGCATAACTGGTACTACAGGTGCTGGCAAGTCTACAATTATTAACCTTTTATGCCGTTTCTTTGATGTTACAAATGGTGAAATACTTGTAGACGGGGTTAATGTAAAAGACCTGGATATGTACCAGCTCCGTGAAAATATAGGTATAGCAATGCAGGATGTATTCCTTTTTTCAGATACTATTGAGGGAAATATCGCATATGGCAAGCCGGACTGTAGTTTTGAAAAAGTCAAGGAAGTTGCCAAAATGGCAGATGCTAATATTTTTATTAAAAATATGCCAGATGGCTATGATACCATGATTGGAGAAAGAGGCGTAGGGCTTTCTGGCGGCCAGAAGCAGAGAATTTCACTTGCAAGGGCATTGCTTAAAGAGCCTTCAATACTTATTCTGGATGATACAACTTCTGCGGTTGATATGGAAACAGAAAGTTATATACAGCGCCAGCTTGAAAATATAGACCATTCATGTACAACATTTATTATTGCATACAGGATTTCTTCTATAAGGGATGCAGATAAAATTATTGTACTTGATAATGGGAGGATAGTTGAGCAGGGCACACATGAAGAACTTGTAGCAAAAAATGGTTATTATTCAACAGTTTATTACCACCAGTACCCTATGGCGGCTGAATTAAAGAGAAGAAGCGCCAGCCAGGGTGCTGTTTAGGACAGGAGGTGGCAGTTTTGGCAAGAAACCGTTATGATATAGACGAAACTTTAGAAGATAAATTTGACATAAACCAGCTTAAACGCCTTGCAGGGTATATAAAGCCATATAAGAAAAGAATGGCTATAGTGCTTTTCCTTATGCTTTCTTCATCTGCACTTGGGATGTTTCTGCCTAAATTTTTGCAGCTTGAAATGGATGTTTATATTCCTGCAAAAGATAAAGATAAGATTATATTTCTATCTTTGCTTGCAGTAATTATTGTGGTATACTCAGTTATAAGCACAAGGATAAAAATAAGTGTAACAACAAGGATAGGGCAGGATATTATACACCAGTTAAGGGAAGATATTTTTAAACATTTACAGGAACTTCCTTTTAGTTATTATGATGACCGCCCACATGGAAAGATACAGGTACGTGTTGTAAATTATGTTAATAATTTAAGTGACCTTTTATCAAATGGTATATTAAATACAATAACTGATTTATGTAACCTGGTTTTTATACTAATATTTATGTTTGTAATGAGCCCAAAACTTACATTAATATGTTTATGCGGGCTTCCAGTGCTTGCAGTTTATGTTATAATTATTAAACGTAAACAAAGACGTGCATGGCAGATACAAAGCAATAAACAGTCAAACCTTAATGCATATATAGCAGAAAGTATAAATGGCATACGTGTAACACAGGCATTTGTACGCGAGCAGAGAAATACAGATATATTTAATGATTTAAGCAATATGTACCGCAAGGCATGGCTGCGTGCAGTATATTTTAACTTTGCAATGGGGCCAATGGTAGACCTTATATCAACAGTTACTACTGCTTTTATATATGTAGTGGGTGTTTATAGTATTATGGGCGGAAAAAGTTCTGGAATTGAAATTGGTGTTATATTTGCATTTACAGCTTATATAAGCAGGTTCTGGGCTCCTATAAATACTATAGCAAGTTTTTATAATAGTGTGCTGACAGCAGTATCATACCTTGAACGTATATTTGAAACTATTGATGAGCCTGTTCTGGTAAAGGATGAACCTGGTGCTAAAGATATGCCTTCTATAAAGGGTAATGTTACTTTTGAGGATGTAACATTCAGTTATGAAGAAGGGGAAGTTATTTTAAAGAACATCAACTTCAAGGTTGAACAGGGACAGTGCATTGCAATAGTAGGGCCTACAGGTGCTGGCAAAACTACAATAGTAAACCTTTTAAGCAGGTTCTATAATGTAGACAGTGGAAGGGTACTTGTAGACGGGACAGATATATCCAGGGTACGCCTTAATTCACTGAGAAGGCAGATGGGTGTAATGATGCAGGACAGCTTTATATTTTCAGGTACTATTATGGATAATATACGTTATGGCAACAAGGATGCTACAGACGAAGAAGTTATCAAAGCAGCAAAAACTGTATGTGCACATGATTTTATAATGAATATGGAAAATGGTTATAATACACAGGTAAATGAACGTGGCAGCAGGCTGTCAGCAGGGCAGCGCCAGCTTATTTCATTTGCAAGGGCATTACTTGCCAACCCAGCTATACTTATACTTGATGAGGCAACTTCAAGCATTGATACAGAAACAGAAATTGTTTTACAAGAAGGGCTTGAAAGGCTTCTTAAAGGAAGGACTTCATTTATTATTGCACACCGTCTTTCTACAATTAAAAATGCAGACAGGATAATGTATATAGATAAAGGCGGGATGCAGGAATCTGGAAGCCACCAGGAACTCCTGGATAAGAAAGGGCTGTATTATAACTTGTATATGTCACAATACCAGATATAATAATGGAGGAATTATGTATACATTTAAAAGCCGTGTAAGATATAGTGAAACTGATGAAACAGGCTGTCTGGGCCTTGATGCAATTATTAACTATTTCCAGGACTGTACAAATTTTGAATCAGAAGACCTGGGGGCTGGCATAGAATTTTTAACTAAAAACCAGATAATGTGGGTCTTAAGTTCATGGCAGATAACTATTAGTTATTACCCTTCGTTTGGTGAGAGTATAGAAATTGGTACACAGTCATACGGCTATGATAAAATGGTGGGCTTCCGTAATTTCCTTATAACAGGGGAGGACGGAAGCACAATTGCCAAGGCAAATTCAAACTGGGTACTTATGGATATGAAAAAGGGCAGGCCTGCTATAATAACACCTGATATTGGTGAAATATATGGCAGGCATGAACCGCTGGAAATGGATTATGCACCTAAGAAAATTAAATTGTCAGGAGATGGTATTCCAGGTGAAAGTTTTATTGTTAAGGAATACCATCTTGATACTAACCACCATGTAAATAATGGACAGTATGTAAGGATGGCAATGTTTGCCATTGGAATAAAAGAAAGAGCAAAAGAACTGCGTGTAGAATATAAGAAACAGGCACTTCTTGGCAATAAAATTATCCCTGTTGTATACAGGGATAAAAATATGGCATATGTTTCACTTAATGGTGAAGATAATAAGGCTTATGCAGTAGTGCAGTTCATTTTCTAAACAGGGAATTTTTATGGTTTCAGTTATATTGTCTTTACTTGGACTTGCAAGTACATTATATTTCCTGGTTTATATATTGTGGACAGGGAATAATAATTCATTTACTTATTTCTGGCTTCTGTCAGGGATTTTATTAACTGGTGCAGCAATACTGCACTATATTATACAGAAGCGCCAGATTATAATTCCTAAACCATTACTGGCGGTTTTTTATGCTGTTACATTTACTGGATGTTTTATACTTGCTGTAACAGAATTTATAATTATAGCAAATGGCTTTAAAAAGCCAGAACCTGGTGCAGATTATGTAATTGTACTTGGTGCAAGGGTAAATGGCACTAAAGTTTCAAGAAACCTTAAATACCGTCTTGATACTGCACTGGATTATTTAAAAGATAACCCTGGATGTAAGATTGTTGTAACAGGCGGGCAGGGGAAAGGCGAGGACATAACAGAAGGGCAGGCAATGAAGGATTACCTGGTACAGAATGGTGCAAGCCCTGGAATAATACTTAAAGAAGAAAAATCAGAAAATACAGAAGAAAACCTTAAATACAGTATGGATATTATTAAGGACAAATCCGCAAAAGTGGTGCTTATAAGCAATAATTTCCATATTTACAGGGCAAAAAAGATAGCGCTGAAACAAGGGTATAAAAATGTATCTGGAGCTGGTGCAAGGACAGTTATCTTTACAGTGCCAAACTGTTATTTACGTGAAGCATTTGCAGTTATAAAATACAAAATATATGGACAGATATAAGACTGGGAGTTTTCAAATGAATAATGTAAAAAGGATAAAAAATGTTAAGGATATTAAAAAAGGGTTTCATGATGGTATTCCAATTGCACTTGGATATATTTCAGTAAGTTTTACATTTGGAATTATGGGAGTTGCCTCTGGTTTATCCTGGTGGCAGACTTTGTTAATTTCAATGACAAACCTTACATCAGCAGGGCAGTTTGCAGGGCTTGGGATTATGGTAACAGCAGGAGGGCTTGTTGAAATGGCAATGACGCAGTTTGTTATTAACCTGCGTTATGCACTTATGTCAATATCATTATCACAAAAGGCAGACAAAAGCTTTAATATTATATCAAGGCTTTTAGCAGGATTTGGGATTACAGATGAAATTTTTGCAGTAGCTGCAAGCAAAAACAGGACTATAAGCCAGTATTATATGGCAGGGTTAATTTCAATGCCATATATTGGATGGGCATCAGGTACAGCAGCAGGTGCACTTCTGGGTGAAGTTATACCAGAGGTTTTAAGTAGTGCATTAGGAATAGCAATATATGGAATGTTTTTAGCAATAATTATCCCACAGGCAAGGGATAACCATAAATGCCTTGTAGTAATAATTATTGCTGCAGTGTTAAGCTGCTGTTTTAAATATATTCCATTACTGGATAATGTATCTTCAGGGTTTGTAATAATTATATGTGCAGTTTTAGCGTCTGTTGCCGGTGCAGTATTATACCCTGTAGAAGAAACGGAGGAAGAATAATGCCAGCAGAAAAGTTTTTTATTTATCTTGCAGTAATGGCAGGTGTTACATATCTTATAAGGGCTTTGCCATTTGCATTATGCCAGAATAAAGTTAAAAACAGGTTTATCCAGTCATTTCTTTATTATGTACCATATGCTGTACTCGCTGCAATGACATTTCCCGCTGTAATCTATTCTACAGATGGTATTATACCAGGCATTGCAGGGACAGCTACAGGGCTTTTATTTGCATATAACAGGAAAAGCCTGCTTATGGTTGCAGTAGTATCATGTGCCGCTGCATTTGCGGCAGAAATGTTATTTAAGCTGTTATAAAAACATTTTTTATGCTGCCTTATTATCTTGCCAGACTGAATATTTCTATTCTCTTGCCCATTTCTTCAGAAAGTTTATGTAATTTTTGGGTTTTGGCTGAGATGTTTTCAATATCTGAATATACATTTTCAATTTCTGCTGCAATTTCTGCTACACCAGCAGTGTTTTCTTCTGAAATAGCGGCTGAATTCTGGACAATAGCAACGGTATCCATTCTTATATCTTCAAGCTGCCTTGCTTTGTCCATAATGTATTCCATTACATCTGCTGTTTTACAAATCCCATCCCTGACATTATGGAAACTTTTTCCTGCATTTATTATATTTTCTTCCTGCCTGCCAATCATTGTACTTGTTTCCTGCACTCTGTCCAGTGTCTGTGATGAGTGGGAACTTAGATTATTGACAATATCTTTAATTTCACTTGCAGTTAAGCTGGATTGCTGTGATAACTTCTGTATTTCTGCCGCAACAACAGCAAATCCCTTTCCGTGTTCACCAGCCCGTGAAGCTTCTATACTGGCGTTTAAGGATAAAAGGTTTGTCTGTGATGCAATATCTGTAATTAACTCTGTAGCTGAGCTGATTTTTGATACAGCTTCATTAGTGAGCCTTGTCTGTTCTGAGAGAAAATGTATAGAACCACGTACATCATGTATTACATCGTTCATTTCATTAAACTGTGCCATTGCTTTTTCTGAAGCTTTTTTCATATCTTCAGAAGTGCCATTAAGTTTTAGGATTTCTTTTCCATTAATCTCAATAATATCACCCATTTGTGTAACATTAGTTCCTGCCTGCACAGCGTCTTCTGCCTGGCTGTGGCTGCTAATAGATATATCCTGTATAGAATTGTTTATCTCATTCATTATATTGTGAATATTATGGGAAATATCTTTCATAGCATCTGATTCTATATATACATCTTTGCTTTTTTCACGTATTCCGCCAATAATTGATTTTAATTGCCTGCAAAGGCTTTCAATGCTTCTGCCAATCCCGCCAATTTCATCTTTTCTTTTAAGGGTCTGGCTGTCAACTTCAATATCCAGCCGGCCATTTGAAATATCACTAAGATACTCCATGCTCATTTTAAGTGAACCAGTAATATTACTGGTCATTTTGTATACAAATATGGAAACAAGAACAATTCCTGCAAATATTATCAATAGTATCTGAAGCCGGATTTTATTAATAATTTTTGAAACAGTATTTTGTGGAGTTCCAAGGAATACCATGCCTGCGGGTTCACTCTTACCAGGCTGGCAGAAAGATGTATAATAAACAATATATTTTGTGCCAAGTATTTCAACATTTTTGTTCTGGAAAGTTTTACCTTCCTTAAGAACAGACTGTATAACTTCTTCCGGTGCTTTAGTACCAGTCTGGCGTTTTCCATTTTCATCCTGTAATGAAGTAAGGATACGGGTATCATTCCAAAAAATTGATACCTCCAGGCCTGTATTTTCCTTGATATTGTCAACAATATCAAATGCCTGTGAAATATTTAATTCATCACCTTTCCATAATTCACCATTTTTATCAAGCTGGTAATCACCTTCATATCCAATTTCAAAAATATCTTTTACCGCAAAAGTTGTGGCTTTCATTCCTACATACGCCTCATCATAAATACCATTTGCAATTCTGTCTGCTGAAACAAAGAACAGGCTTATTCCAACCAGTATTAATGGTATTAATGAAAAAGTAAGAATTTTAGCTTTGAGTTTCATTTTTTATTTTCCCTTCTTTTATATATTATACTGTAAATATTGCAGCAAATATCATTATACATGCTTTATAATTTTATGGGATTTTCTTTCTACGCAAAAGCATATTGAATTATTACAATATTTTTATAAAAGTATAATACTGGAAAAAAGGGTTAAAAATAGTGCAAGTATTTTAATAATAATCTGAAAAAAAAGACAAATATTCTTTTTTCACAACAGCAGCGCGTTTCTGGCTTACTGGTATATTTTTACCACTTTCCATTATAACGTTATTTTTTGCTAATTTTCTTATATATTTTAAATTAATAATAAAAGATTTGTGTACTTGTATAAACATAGGGTCTTCTATTAATTCAGAGATTTCTTCTTCAAATGATTTTCTTATAAATATACTTTTAATAATCTTGCTATTAGTTAAATGTGCTTCTAGTGTCCTTGAAGAATTCTCAATATATTCTATTTGGGAATAAGGAATTTGAACAAGCCCTTCCCTGGTTTTTATAAGGAATGATGCTTCTTTGCCAGCATTTTTATAAGAGAGGGCATAATCCAGCGCTTCAAAAATCCTGTTTTCATTTACTGGTTTTAAAATATACCTGACTGCATGTAAGTCGTAAGCTTCAAGTGCATAATCACCTGAACATGTGGTATATATAATTATATTATCAGCACTGCTTTTGCGTATCTGCTGGCCAATGTCAATTCCATCTTTTCCAGACATAATTATATCTAATATGTATATGTCTGCCAGTTCATTTTTTTGGATATTATTGTATAATTGGGATGCATTTGAAAACTTTTCTACTTCAAAGTCAATATTTGGATAAAATTTTTTATATTTTAATAAGATTTTCTCTATTTTTAGCAAATCTTCAATGCTGTCATCACAGATTACTATTTTCATATACGTTTCCCCAGAGGTTACTATTTGTGTTATGTGTTTGTCATGTGTTATATAAAATTTTAACATAAAGTATTATGAATTGCAAATATAACTAAGGAATGGTTTTATGTAGAAGTAGTATAAATTGCAATAAATATTTTAGCTGTATTTTTGCAGACAGACAGGCATAAAACCAAGGGTCAGAGTTTTATGCCTGTTTAACCTGTCTGTTTAGGGTTTGGTATCCGCAGCAAGTATTATTATAATGCTGTGGATGTGCTTAACTACTTCAGATTCGGAAGTAAAGCCAGCCACTTAATTATACGCTGTATTTTAAAAGTTTTTTAATCTGTTTTTGCACAAAACACCTCTAAAATTTCGCAAAAAGAATTATATTAAAAAAGCCATCTTCCAGATAGCATCCTGTTTCCCCTCCGTTTTTTTCTGAAAATGATAATACACTTTGCATCCCAAGCCCATGATTTTCACCATTTGTACTTTTAGGAAGCCCTGTTGTTACATCAAATTCTATTTGATGGTCATATTCATTTTTCATATGTATTAACAAATGTTCTTTTGAACAGTTTATTTTTATATATATATTTCTTCTGTTTTCTTCAAAATCTTTTACACAAATTATTGCATTTTCAAATAAATTTGCAATAACCAAAGTAAACTCATAATTATTAACTGGTATTTCTTTTGGTATGGAAATATCCAAAGCTACTTTAATTCCAAGGGAATGGGCTCTTTCCATCATTTTTGATATAATAGTATTAGCAATAAGGTTATTACAATATTTAATTATTTTATTTTCATCTGCAACATTATTAATATGTTCAGTTATTTTCTTGATTTCATCATACTTTTTTTGCGCCAGCATAG
Source organism: uncultured Lachnospiraceae bacterium (assembly GCA_910579085.1). GTDB lineage: Bacteria > Bacillota > Clostridia > Lachnospirales > Lachnospiraceae > Butyribacter. The sequence goes on from CAJTRU010000029.1 coordinate 43,365, forward strand.
CATCAATAATTTTGGAATAATGTCTCATATCATGGCGCAATATTTTCATATTACGTTCTGACTGTTCTAACATATAATACTGGTTTTCAAGACCTTTAATATATTCCTGCATAAATACATTTTTCCAGTAAATATCTGCGTTTTCTGACTGGCTTTCTATATAGCGTAAAATAACTACATATGAAACAAACATAGTTATAATAAAAACACTTACTCCAAGAATATTAGCAGGAATATCATATAGCCTGTTTGGAAAATAAGCTAAAAACGTAAAAGTGCAATAAAAAAATACAGGAATAAGGCATAATTCCCACCAGTTTTTAAAATATTCCATTTCCTGGCACTTAAGGCATATTTTACGTAACCTGAAATACAAAAGAAGAAGAATACCAATATGTACAATAATACTTCCTAAAATTGATATAATTTCATGTCCAGTACATATATGCAGGATTACCGCCATAATACTTCCTGCTATTACGTAATTAGACGAGCTAAGACCCATAAACAGAACCTTATTATCTCTTTTCCTGGATATAATAATAACAACAGACTGGGTAATAATTATTTGTATAATTGTTACTATAAAATAACATAATTTACTGTCTGGGAAAATATTCAGCTTAAAACAATCAAGAGAAGTTAATAAGCAGAATGAGGAAAAACATATTAAAAAAGTGGTGCGTTTTGAATAGCGGGGTAAAATAAAAAAGAATATAAATGCCATTAAAAAAATGTGGCTTATCATGTATGATATATTTGTAAAATAATTCATTATTTTTTCCTGTTCTGGTTTTATAAATAATGCCAAGTGTTTAAAATTTCTAATATTTAACCTCATTAAGTAAGTCCCCCGCTTCTTAAGCGGTGGGTTTAGGACTTACTTAGTCTGGCAGGAGTTCAAGCTCCTGCCAGACTGCCGCAAAGCGGCAATGAGGTTGGTTTGTAAGTGGGCAAGTAGCGAAGCGGATTGCGAATATCCGCTTGACTATAAAATTAGATTGATAAGACATTATAGTATAACTAAAAATAAAAGTCAATGGTGTGATAATTTCTAATTATTGTTTTTGTAAGGGTGTCAATGATTGGTAACACTTTACCTTTAAACTAATGTCAAGAGAAAGGTGGAGATTCTCGCAGAGAATACTACCTGACCTTGACATTATATATATGATATAATTATTCCTGGCGACAGCATACCTTGCTGTTGCCCTTAGCCATATTAAAACATTACCGCCTGATACATTTTAACCATCTGGTTTGGTGTTTTCATTCCAAGACAGGTTTTCATATAATTATTCGATTTTCTCTGATATACGGCAAGCTGCCTCTGTCCGTCTCCCAGATTGTACATTTTCATATGCTTATAGAACCTTGCTTCGTCTATACGGTGCTGCCTTTCCACCTTGCCATTATGCCTTGGCGTAGCTATCTGTATCCTGTGGTATATAATCCCCATCCCCAGCAATGCCCCCTCAAACAACGTCAGATGCCTGCTCTTAACCACAACCAGGCGGTTGGTAAACTCCATTCCATTGTCCGTCTGTACCTCACGTATTGGAAAC
>CAJTRU010000030.1 GCA_910579085.1 uncultured Lachnospiraceae bacterium
GGATGTTATTTACAAAAATAAAACATGTAATATAATGGACGTGGCAAAAAAATATAAGGGGAATTACTGTATGGGGTTTACAGACAGAAATGGTAAAACAATACAGTGTAAAATAAGTTATATACCAGTAAAACTATGTGCATTCCCAGAAAAAGAACTGGTACTTGTTGCGGTTTATGGATTTGGGAAAAATCCAATGCTGCTGCTTACAAACATTGAAATACAGGAAGCACCACTGAAGAAAAAACTGTGTATTATTGTTACAAAAGTTTATCTTATGAGGTGGAGAATAGAAGAATACTTCCGTTTTAAAAACCAGCAGTTTAATTTTGAGGATTTACGTGTCATGTCATTAAAATCAATACGTAACATAAATTTTTTTGCAACTCTGGCAGTTGGTTACCTGGGAATATTTTATTCTGAAAATAATGGAAGCCCGTTTATGGACAGGGTATTTGAATGTTCAAAAAGGATATATAAAATCCCAAAGTTTGTTTTTTATGCAATGGGGTATGCTTTTGAACGGATTTTTTCTAAAACAAGTTCTGGAATAGTGGATTATTTTAGAAAGCAAGCTATGCCATGCCACCAATTTCCTGATAACTGTATTAAAAATGGGGCTTGATGACACTTAAACTTAAAAAATGGGGAAACTCAAACATTTCTACAACTTGACAGCGCAATAATTTCTGTATACACTATAAAATAGTGTTTTTCAAAAAACTGTTCTAATAAAATCCTGCCTGCCAGTAATGCAGGAAGTAGTGTATTACAATTTATATAATACTGGCATGCGGACTGAAATATATAAAAAGCAAACTAACAAACCAGTATACACAGAAAGGAAGCATAAGTTATGAATTATAAAGTTGCAGTTATTCCAGGTGATGGCATTGGACCAGAAATTATAGCAGAAGCAAGAAAAGTCTTAGACAAGACTGGTGAAAAGTATGGACATACTTTTGAATACCAGGAGCTTTTAATGGGCGGATGTTCAATAGATGCATATGGTGAGCCGCTTACTGATGAGACATTGGAGAAGGCAAAAGCGTCAGACTCTGTACTGCTTGGTGCTGTTGGCGGTGATGTAGGAAAATCAGGCTGGTATGAGCTGCCTCCTGATAAAAGGCCAGAGGCAGGGCTGCTTAAAATCCGTAAGGGGCTTGGGCTTTATGCAAATATACGGCCTGCTGTCCTTTTTGATGAATTAAGCGGGGCATGTCCGCTTAAGGAAGATATTACTAATGGTGGTTTTGATTTTGTAGTTATGAGGGAACTTACAGGCGGTCTTTATTTTGGAGAGCGCAAGACAATAGAAGAGAATGGTGTCCTGAAAGCAATAGATACGCTTACATATGACGAGAACGAAATCAGGCGTATTGCAAGATGGGGCTTTGATGTTGCTATGAAGCGCAATAAGAGGGTATGTAGTGTTGACAAGGCAAATGTACTTGATTCTTCAAGGCTGTGGCGCAAAGTTGTAAAAGAGGTATCAGCGGAATATCCTGAAGTAGAGCTGACAGACATGCTTGTAGATAACTGTGCAATGCAGATTGTGCGTGACCCTAAACAGTTTGATGTTATTCTTACAGAAAATATGTTTGGTGATATACTTTCAGATGAGGCAAGCATGGTTACAGGCTCTATTGGCATGTTATCATCAGCAAGCCTTGGTTCTACAAAGCTTGGGCTGTATGAGCCAAGCCACGGTTCTGCGCCTGATATTGCAGGGCAGGATAAAGCAAACCCGCTTGCAACAATACTTTCTGCTGCAATGATGTTACGTTATTCATTTGACCTTGTAAAAGAGGCTGATGCAATAGAGGATGCTGTAAAACAGGTACTTAAAGAGGGTTACAGGACAGTGGATATAATGGATAACGGAAAAACACTTGTAGGTACAAAGCAGATGGGAGACCTTGTTACAGCACATATTAAATAATATTACCAGTTATATTGCTTGTAACTGGTTACAATAAGGGTATATAAAAATAAGAAAGATGGTGTCTAAAAATGAAAAGTGATGTAGTTAAAAAAGGAATGCAGACAGCGCCAAACAGGTCTTTGTTTAATGCTCTTGGCATTACAGAGGAAGAACTTGAAAGGCCGCTTGTAGGAATTGTCAGTTCATATAATGAGATTGTGCCAGGGCACATGAATATTGATAAAATTGTTGAAGCAGTTAAGACAGGTGTTTCAATGGCAGGAGGAACGCCAATAGTATTTCCTGCAATTGCAGTATGTGACGGTATTGCAATGGGCCATATTGGCATGAAGTATTCACTTGTTACAAGGGATTTAATAGCAGACTCAACAGAATGTATGGCACTTGCACACCAGTTTGATGCACTTGTTATGGTGCCAAACTGTGATAAGAATGTGCCAGGGCTTTTAATGGCGGCTGCCAGGGTTAATGTGCCAACAATATTTGTAAGTGGCGGCCCAATGCTTGCAGGCCATGTAAACGGACAGAAAACAAGCCTTTCATCTATGTTTGAGGCAGTTGGTGCACATGCGGCAGGTAAGATATCTGATGAAGAAGTGGATAACTATGTATGTAATGCGTGCCCTACATGTGGTTCATGCTCTGGAATGTATACAGCTAACAGTATGAACTGCCTTACTGAGGCAATAGGAATGGGGCTTAAAGGCAACGGGACAGTGCCTGCTGTATATTCTGAGAGGATAAGGCTTGCAAAACACGCTGGCATGAAGGTTATGGAACTTTATGAGAAAAACATCTGTCCAAGGGATATAATGACAGAAAAAGCTTTTATGAATGCTTTAACAGTTGATATGGCACTTGGATGTTCTACAAATACAATGCTCCATCTGCCAGCAATTGCACATGAGGCAGGTGTAGAGATTAACCTTGACATAGCTAACCAAATTAGTGCAAAAACACCTAACCTCTGCCACCTTGCACCAGCAGGACACCACTATATGGAAGAATTAAACGAAGCAGGCGGCATTTATGCAGTTATGAATGAGTTAAATAAAAAGGGACTGCTTTATACAGACTTAATAACAGCAACAGGAAAGACAGTTGGTGAAAATATTGAGGGATGTATTAATAAAAATAAAGAGATTATACGCCCGGTTGAAGAACCTTACAGTGAAACAGGCGGTATTGCCGTACTGCGTGGCAATATAGCACCTGACAGCTGTGTTGTAAAGCGTTCAGCAGTTGTTCCTGAAATGATGGTGCATGAAGGCCCTGCAAGGGTATTTGACTGTGAAGAGGACGCTATTGCAGCAATTAAGGGAGGAAAGATTGTTGCTGGTAATGTTGTAGTTATACGTTATGAAGGGCCAAAAGGCGGTCCTGGCATGAGGGAAATGTTAAACCCTACATCTGCCATTGCAGGCATGGGGCTTGGTTCAAGCGTTGCACTGATTACAGACGGACGTTTCTCAGGTGCATCAAGAGGTGCATCAATAGGCCATGTTTCACCAGAGGCAGCAACAGGCGGGCCAATAGCCCTTATAGAAGAGGGTGATATTATTGCAATAGATATTCCTGCAAATACAATTAATGTAAAAGTATCTGATAGTGAACTTGCAAAACGTAAAGAAGCATGGACACCAAGAGAGCCAAAAGTCCAGACAGGTTATCTTGCAAGGTATGCATCAATGGTAACATCAGCAGATAAAGGGGCAGTCCTGGAAATTAAATAATATTAATTTATAAAAATTTATAATATATAATACAAATATTTTTAAAAACTTTTTATACAAAATTCCTATTAAGAAAGGATTGGTTACTAAAATGCAAATGACAGGTTCCCAGATTGTTATTGAATGTTTAAAGGAACAGGGAGTTGACACTATTTTTGGCTATCCTGGAGGGGCAATTTTAAATATTTATGATGAGTTATACCGCCACCAGGATGAAATAAGGCATGTGCTTGTTTCCCATGAACAAGGTGCTGCACATGCTGCTGACGGCTATGCACGTGCAACTGGAAAAGTTGGTGTGTGTATGGCAACAAGCGGCCCGGGTGCAACTAACCTTGTAACAGGCATTGCAACAGCATATATGGATTCAGTGCCAGTTGTGGCAATTACATGTAATGTAGGGCTTTCACTGCTTGGCAAGGATTCATTCCAGGAAATAGATATTGCAGGAATAACAATGCCAATTACTAAATACAGCTTTATTGTGAAAGACGTAAAAGAACTTGCACCAGTTATCAGGCGTGCATTTAAAATAGCACGTTCAGGAAGGCCAGGGCCTGTCCTTGTAGATATTGTTAAAAATGCTACAAGCGATGAAACAGAATATACAAGGGAAGTTCCAGAACTGGTACAGAGAAAGACAGATAAAATAGATGAAAAGGCAGTAGAAGAAGCTGTGAAAATACTGCGTGCGGCGAAGAAACCAGTAATATTTGCTGGTGGCGGCGCTGTTATAGCAGGTGCTTCCAAAGAGCTTGAAGAGTTTGCAAAGCGTGTTGACGCGCCTGTTACAGATACCCTTATGGGCAAAGGTGCATTTCCTGGCAATGATAATTATTATATCGGGATGCTTGGTATGCATGGCACAAAGACAGCAAACCTAAGTGTGTCAGAGTGTGACGTGCTTATAGTCCTTGGCTCACGTTTTTCAGACAGGGTTACAGGCAATACAGCAACATTTGCTAAAAATGCAAAGATAATCCAGGTAGATGTGGATGAAGCAGAGGTTAATAAAAATATTTCTGTTGACTTAAATATAACAGGTGATGTAAAATCAGTACTTGAAATATTTAATTCAAGGCTTGAACAGCTCTACCATAAAGAGTGGATTGACAAGGTAATGGCACGTAAAGATGCACTTCCTCTTACATACAATAAAGAGGTACTTACAGGCCCTTATATTATTGAACAGCTCTATGAAGTTACACAAGGTGATGTAATTATTTCAACAGAAGTAGGGCAGCACCAGATGTGGGCAGCACAATATTATAAATATATAAAGCCACGCACATTAATTTCATCGGGCGGGCTTGGCACAATGGGATATGGCCTTGGTGCAGCAATAGGCGCAAAGGCAGCATTTCCAGATAAAACTGTTGTAAATATAGCAGGTGACGGCTGTTTCCGCATGAATATGAATGAAATAATTACAGCTTCAAGAAGCGGGCTGCCAGTTATTGAAATTGTGTTTAATAACCATGTGCTTGGGATGGTGCGCCAGTGGCAGACACTGTTCTATGGAAAGAGGTATTCACATACATTATTAAATGACAGCCTTGATTATGTAAAGCTAGCAGAAGCAATGGGGGCAAAAGCATTCAGGGTTGAAACGAAAGAAGAGGTTTTGCCAGTGCTTAAAGAAGCATTAGCCAGTGATGTGCCTGTTGTTATTGAATGTATAATACAGAGTGATGACAAGGTATTTCCGATGGTAGCACCAGGCAAAAATATTGATGAGGCATTTGATGAAAATGACCTTAAAAAAGGAAGGGTTTAAGCGGAGTTATCCGCTGTACCATCTGCCGCTAAAGGCGGCATGGAGGATTAATATATACAAAAGGAGGCACATTAAAGTGGGCAGAGTTTATAATTTTTCAGCCGGTCCGGCGGTATTACCGGAAGAGGTATTAAAAGAAGCAGCAGCAGAAATGCTTGATTATGAGGGAACAGGAATGTCGGTTATGGAGATGAGCCACCGTTCCAAGGCATATGATAATATTATTAAAACTGCTGAAAAAGATTTAAGGGAACTTATGGGAATTCCAGATAATTATAAAGTAATGTTCCTTCAGGGAGGCGCTTCACAGCAGTTTGCTATGATACCTATGAACCTTATGAAAAACAAAGTTGCTGACTATATTGTTACAGGACAGTGGGCAAAGAAAGCATGGCAGGAAGCTTCCAAATATGGCAAGGCAAATAAAATCGCTTCATCAGAGGACAAAACATTCTCTTATATTCCTGACTGTTCAGATTTGCCAGTCTCTGAAGATGCAGATTATGTATATATTTGTGAAAATAATACAATATATGGCACAAAGTATAAAAAGCTTCCAGATACAAAGGGCAAGACTCTTGTAGCAGATGTTTCTTCATGCTTTTTATCAGAGCCAGTTGATGTATCAAAATATGGCATAATTTATGGCGGCGTACAGAAAAATATAGGGCCTGCTGGTGTTGTTATTGTAATTATGCGTGAAGACCTTATAACAGAAGATGTGCTTCCAGGCACACCAACAATGTTACAGTATAAGACACATGCAGATAATGACTCTTTATACAACACACCTCCTGCTTATGGAATTTATATTTGTGGTAAAGTATTTAAGTGGCTTAAGAACATGGGTGGCCTTGAAGCTATGAAGCAGAAGAATGAAGAAAAAGCAAAAATACTTTATGATTTCCTTGACCAGAGCAAGCTTTTTAAAGGGACAGTTGTAAAAGAAGACCGTTCACTTATGAATGTACCATTTGTAACGGGCAGTGATGAACTTGATGCAAAATTTGTTAAAGAGGCAGCAGCAGAAGGGCTTGTAAACCTTAAGGGACACCGTACAGTAGGCGGGATGAGGGCAAGTATTTACAATGCTATGCCAAAAGAGGGCGTTGAGAAGCTTGTAAGCTTTATGAAGAAGTTTGAGGAGGAAAATGCATAATGTTTAAATATACATGTTTAAATCCAATAGCCCAGATAGGGCTTGGCAATTTTACAGATGGATATGAAAAAACTGACAATATTGCAGATGCACAGGCGGTTCTTGTAAGAAGTGCTTCAATGCATGAAACAGAACTTCCAGACAGCCTGCTTGCAATAGCAAGGGCAGGTGCAGGCTATAACAATATCCCTGTTGACAAATGTGCAGATGAAGGAATTGTAGTATTTAATACACCAGGTGCAAATGCAAACGGTGTAAAAGAGCTTTTTGTTGCTGGCATGTTAATGGCGGCACGTGATATAAATGGCGGTATTGAATGGGTAAAGGCAAATAAGGATAATGAAAATATCAGCAAAGATATGGAAAAGGCAAAGAAACAGTTTGCTGGTACTGAACTGATGGGCAAGAAAATTGGTGTAATTGGCCTTGGTGCAATAGGCGTGCTTGTTGCCAATGTAGCTAACCGCATGAAAATGGAAGTGTATGGCGTAGACCCTTATCTTTCAGTAAAAAATGCCCTTTCACTTTCAAGGGATGTCAATATTGTAAAAACATATGATGAAATATACAGCGAATGTGATTATATAACAGTCCATGTACCTCTCCTTGAAGATACAAAAGGAATGATTAATAAAGAAGCATTTGATAAAATGAAAGACGGAGTAGTAATTATTAATATGGCAAGGGACACACTCGTAAATGATGAAGACATGAAAGAAGCGCTTCAGTCAGGAAAAGTAGCAAAATATGTTACTGACTTCCCTAACCCTGCTGTGGCAAATATGCCAAATGTAATTGCAACCCCGCATCTCGGTGCATCAACAGAAGAATCAGAAGATAACTGTGCAGTAATGGCAGTAAACCAGATACGTGATTTCCTTGAAAATGGAAATATAATAAATTCAGTAAACTTCCCTGCATGTGACGCAGGAGAATGTACTGCAAAAGGAAGGATTACAGTAGCACATAAAAATGTGCCTGGCATGTTAAACCGCCTTACTAATGTATTTGAAGGCGTAAATATAGCACATATGACAAATAAGAGCAAAGGTAATTATTCATATTGTGTATTTGATATAGACTCAGAAAGCACACAGCAGATGGCAGATAAATTAAACAGCATTGATGGTGTGTTAAAAGCACGTATAGTAAAATAGCATAAAAAAATGCCAGTGTGGCATTATATTTGTAAAAAGAAAAGGCGGCAGGGGATATCCCTGCTGCCTTTTTTGCAACTTTAAGTTGCATTATTATTAAAAAATGAACGTTCTGGCTGGTAGAAAATTCCCTGTATAAAACTTATAATTACCCTATCAATAAAAAGGAGGCTGCTTAAAATGGGTTTTGGACAAAACTTACAATTTCTCAGGAAAATGAGGAATAAAATGACACAAGAAGAACTGGCAGAAAAGCTTGGTGTTTCAAGGCAGACAGTTTCAAAATGGGAATTAGATGCAGTTTATCCAGAAATGGATAAGGTAATAGAACTGTGTAAATTATTTTCATGTACTATGGATGAACTTGTACGTGGGGATATGAATGTGCCAGATGAAGCATATTCAGATATACGTTTTGAAGATGTAGAAGCATTTAGTTATGCCAGCTATGCTGCTATCAGCAAAGAACCAGAAGAAGATGCTATAAGACATGTGGAACAGTGGGCTAAGGACTTAGGAATAGAAAAACCACAGATAATTGGATGGGATTTCCCTTTTGTGTCACAAGAGCAGATGAATGTCCACAATATGCATGGTTATGCAGCTGCTTTAATTTTAAATAGCAGTATACCAGAAGATAAAACAGAAGAAATGGGACTGGTAATTACAAAACAGGAGAAACAGAAGTATATTGCAATTACAATAAATGAGTCTTCGCTGTCACCATTTTATATTATTCCAAATGCGTATAAAATTCTTATGGCAAATATGAAAGTAAACGGAATAGTGCAGAAAAACGATAAGAAAGTCCTGTCATGCTTTGAAAAGGAATATTATACTGGCGGTAAATGGCATATGGATGTATATATTGCTGTTTTGTGAAAAGGGTAAAAGCAGCCCTGGTTTATAGTAATTTAAACCAGGGCTGCCTTCTGTTACTTTAGGAGTTTTTTTACTATTTATGCCATACCATTTGCAGTTTTATATTTATAAAGCATATGTACATGGTTCTGCTCTTCAATCTGGATATCAGCCAGAAGTTTTCTTAATGCTGCACCAGCAAAAGGGAAAAATTGTTCCTTTGCAGGCTGGTCTGTACTTATTGTGGAAAATTATTCATGGAAGTTACATGGATTTTATACCTATATAACCCACCGTTTTATACAATATAGAACATAACTGCTAATATAAATAACTTACAATATCCTGGTGGCAATTAATTTGATAAAATAATACAGTTGTGTTATAATTATAAATGTATATACCAAATAATTAATTAAAATTCTATATATTTTTGTATTTTAAGAAAAGTATACAGATTATTGAAAGGTGGGTTATAATATGGATATTAATTTCAAAAAAAGGGCAATTGCCATAATACTGGCATTTACTATGGCAGCAGGAACAATTTACAGCAGCCCGTTAACAAGTAAAGAACAGACAGTTGCCTCTGCAAAGCCAGGCAACAAATATAAGGTAAATTCCTATGGAATATTAACTTCCTATTCTGGCGGAAGTGACGTGTATCTTAATGCAAAAGTTTCTGCTATTGATGCAGGGGTTTTTGACATGGTTAAAGTTAATTCATTTACTGTAAGCAGCAATAATAAATATTTAAAGGCGGAAGATGGTGTGTTATACACCAAGAATGGCAAAAAACTGGTGCGCTGCCCGTCAGGAAGGAAAGGGGCATTTAGTGTTCCTGGAACAGTAACCTCAATTGCGCAAAATGCATTCCGTGGCTGTGACAAGATAACAAGCATACAAATTCCTGAAAGTGTAAATGTTATTGGGAGCGGGGCATTTTATAAATGTTCAAAACTGGAGATGATTAATATACCTTCACAGGTTACAGCATTAAGAAGGGAAATGTTTTATAACTGCCGTTCCCTGGAAAGCATAACGCTTCCTTCAAGGCTTAGGATTTTAGGAGCATCTGCCTTTGAGGGCTGTTATAAAATTTCTGGCATAAACCTGCCTTCTTCTTTAGAAGTTCTGGGAAACAGGGCATTTTATAAATGTAAATCTTTAAAGGAAATATCTGTTCCAGACGGGGTTAAATCTGTCCCGGATTTCTGTTTTAGTAATTGCAGGTCTTTGGAAAATATTAATTTTGGAACAGGCATAGAAAATATTAATAGTTATGCTTTTTATAAATGCCAGCAGCTTAAAAAAGTTATAATTCCTGGCAGTGTTAATTCGGTTGGGAGTTATGCGTTTAAAGATTGTATAAATTTGAAAGATTTAATAATACATAATGGTGTTTCAAATATCGGTTCTGGTGTATTTATGGAATGTACAAGCCTTAGAAGTGTAAAAATTCCAGACAATATAGAATATATAGGACATAGTACATTTTATGGCTGTAGTAACCTGGAAAATGTTGTTTTATCAAAACAGTTACGTAATATTCCATATAATATGTTTGCGGATTGTATTAAACTTAAAAATGCCAGCCTGCCTTCTGGAATTACAACAATTGAAAACAATGCATTTAAAAATTGCAAATCATTAACAGTAGTTAAAATTCCACAGAATACCAGTTTTATTGGAAGTACAGCGTTTTATAATGCAGGTACAGAATTTTTAGTTGCACCTTCTAATAAATCATTTACTTCAGTAAACGGTGTGTTATATAATGCAGAAAAAACTGTACTGCTTAAAGTCCCGGCATATAAACATGGCAGTTATAAAACGCCAGGTACAGTAAATAAGATTTCTTCATATGCGTTTAATGGCTGCCAGAAATTAGATAAGATTACTATTGGAGAGGGAATTAAGAAAATTAATAAAAATGCTTTTGATTCTTCATCTGTAAAAGAGATTTCCCTTCCATCTACATTAAAAACATTGAAAAATGAATTAAATATAATAGATACATATAATTTAACAGATATTACAATTCCAGAAAATAACCAGTATTTTTCTTCGGTATCAGGCATGTTATACAGCAAGGACAAATCAATATTATATATGTATCCGGCAGGCAGGACAGGGACTGTAAAATTTCCAAGGGAAGTTTCTGATTTAAGTGTTATACCAGACAAGAACAAAGCTTTTGCATTTAGTGTGGCAACAGGACAGGCTGTTTATTCAACAGATGATGGTATACTTGTAACAAAGGAAAAAACCAAAATATATGCTGTGCCATCTGCCAAGACAAGTTACAAAATGGGAAGCAGGATAAAAAATATTGATGAATTAAAAGCTGCAAAACCTTATATGGAGAATTTAAAGAAAATTACTGTAAACAGCCAGAATAAAAAATTTTCATCAAAAGATGGTGTTTTAATGAGCAAAGACTACACAAAGATTATTTTATATCCATGTGCTAAACCAGGAAGCTATAAGACACCAGCATCTGTTATAAAAATTGATGATAATGCATTTTCTGGTGCAAGAAAATTAACAAAACTGATTATTGGAAAAAACACCACAGAGTGTAATATAAGCCTGGAAAATTGTACAGCATTAAAGGATATTACTATAAAAGAAGGGGATTTAAGGCGTTTTACAATTTATAACGCTGGTACATTAAATTTAAAGAAACTTATCCTTCCAACCTCGCTTGTTTATAGTGGAATTTATGGTTACAAAGGCAAGCTGGAAGATTTAACAATTACTGGATGGACAAATACATCTGCTGAAAAGCTGGCAAAGAAAACAGGTGCGCAGTTTATAAGCGCAGGCATTATTCCAAAACGGGTAAAAAATATAAAAATCAATGCATATATCCATCCAAAAAGGATAAAGGTTTCATGGAAACGTGACCCACAGGCTAGCGGGTATGAGGTTTATACAGAAAATAAAAAGCTTAAAGATATACCAGATAATAAAATTACAGAAACCAGCCTTCATATAGGCAGAAATTATGGAATTATAATATATATAAGGGCATATAAAATCCAGAAAGGCAAAAAAATATATGGGAAACCTGGCAGCATAAGTTATTATCTGTATTAATTCCAGTTGTTTTTTGATGGTAGACGGACGCAGGGTTTAACATGTCCCACTAAATTATCCCATGACAGTGCACGCTTCCGCCGGCCTGGTATGGACGTCGCACAGCGGCACACAAAGTCCATATGTCCCGGCGGTGCTGAAGTTAAATACTATAACTGGAAATTATGGTGAGGGGAAAGTAATTTAGACAGACGAAAGGATAGTGGTGTTATTTTTGTATTAATACCCATACATCAGTAATTATTACGCTGTATAATAAGTGACTAGCAGAATAATTACTGCCACCCCATTTACAGTTATCTTTTTATTCTGGCTTTTTTGTGATTTATAGTGACAGGTTTTGCGTGCCAGATGCCATGAATTATTCCGTAAAAGGGGCACTTTAACTACGTAGCGCAATGTCATTTAGTTAAGGATTTTGCTGGAAATGTTTTTGGAAAGTGCCAAAGATTAGATTAGCTGGCAAATTCCAAATGTGCTTACATGAACAAGCTGTACGAAGCCGCTGGTGCTTAAGCCCTGTCTTAAAATGTTCCGTAGGAACATTATAAGGGCTTTATGCATCCATTGCGTGCAAGTCCATACCAAATCAGCGAAAGCGCGCTTTGTTCATGTAAGACACTTTGGATTTGCCAGCGCATCCCACCATTATTAAATTTTAGCATCCCCCTTAACTAAATGACATTGTAACGTAGCGGAAGCGTGCCCCTGTACTGAATATTCTGGCTCTGGCACTAAAAACCGTCCGTTTCCCCACAAAAACAAGATAACTGTAAATTATCTTTTTTACCAAAACATATGTACAACTTCTGTATAAAGTGGTAAAATATCCATATCTAAATTAAACTTAAAGGAGGTATTGTATGTACAAGAGTAAACGTTATGAGTATGATTATGATGATTATGAAGAGGGTGACAAAAGCGCAGAAACAATGGTTGCCGATATTATGGCAGATGAAGAGTTCCCATCATTAGAGGGAATAATTATAGGCTCATGGGGTGATGCCTGGGAGGATGCCTGCCAATGCATAATTAATGACATAGTTAAGAATAAAGACAAGTTTTCACATATTAAAAGTCTTTTTATTGGTGATATGGGGTTTGAAGACTGTGAGGTTTCATGGATTATCCAGGCTGATTATTCAGAGTTATGGCAGGCAATGCCACAGCTTGAAGCACTGACAATAAAAGGAAGCACTGACCTGTCACTTGGAACTATAGAACATAATAACCTTAAGAAGCTGGAAATTATATGCGGCGGGCTTCCTTCAGGTGTTATTAAAAGTATTAAAGAGGCAAAGCTGCCTTCACTTGAAACACTTATATTATATATTGGTATAGAGGATTATGGATTTGACGGGGACAAAGATACTATTAAGGAATTTCTTGCAAATTCAGATTTCCCTGCACTTAAGTATCTTGGGCTTGAAGACAGTGAAATCCAGGATGATATTGCAGAGATTGTGTTTGACAGCAAGTACATTTCACAGATAGAGACTCTTGACCTTGCTAATGGTACACTTACTAATAAGGGCGGACAGTTGATTGTGGACAAGCTTAAAGACTATCCAAATATTAAGAAAGTTGATTTGCATTACCACTTTATGACAGATGAGATAATGGACAAGCTGGATGACCTTGCAGATGAACTGGACATAGATATTGATGTGGATGAGGATAATGAAGCAGATGAGTATGATGGTGAATTATACTATTACCCTATGCTGACAGAATAATATAACACAACAGTGGTACTGGATGGGCAATTATGGTTGTTTTAATTGGCAGTAGGAACTCGAAAAGAACAGAATATTTTTTAAAAGCAGCAGATAATCTTGGTGTTCCTGTCCATGTTACTGGATGGGAAGATATTTTTGCAGGCTTTGGCTATGGTACTTTAGAGGGTGCGGTTGTAAAAATAGACCCGCCCTCTTATAACATTACAGACCTGGAAATAATGCAGGAAAATCTTTTAATTTACAAGGATGCATTAAAGCGTATGGCTTTATGCAGATGCCATTTCCTGAATACCCCGGAAGCAATTTTAAGTGTGCTTGATAAAAGGCTGGCTAAAGAAGAACTTGTAAAATATGGAATTCCTGTTACAGACCTGGTTCTTGGCAATATAAATTCATCAGAGGAGCTGCTGGACTTTATGAAGGATAACAAGGAGTATTCTTTATTTATAAAGCCAGTGGATTATTCAGGTGCAGCAGGTGTCCTGGCGTTCCGTTTAAATCCTGTAACAGGGCGTATGAAGCTTTATACTTCATGCAGGCTGGATAATGGCAGGCTTTATAATACTAAGAGATTATCTGCTATTGATAATACTACAGAAATTATAAATATAATTGACAAGCTGGCAGGCAAAGGCAACAAGGGCAGTATGCCAGGGTTAATTGCAGAGAAATGGTATCCTAAAAGTTCATTTAATGGCAGAAGTTATGATTTGCGCGTTGTACTCCAGTATGGAAAGGTACAACATATAGTAGTGCGCCAGTCAGACGGGCCTGTAACTAATTTACACCTTAATAATAATGCAATGGATTTTAAAGAGTTAAACCTGCCAGAAAGTATTGAAGAAGATATTTGTAATACCTGCAAGAAGGCAGCCAGTGTTTTTAAAGGGTTGAATGTCTGTGGCATTGATGTAATGCTTGACAGGGGAAGCAGAAAACCACGCATTATTGAAATAAACGGGCAGGGTGATTTGATTTACCAGGATATATTTTCAGAAAATAAGATATATACAGAACAAGTAAAAATGCTTTCTAACAAAGCATAAGACAAAAGGGTATAGGAAGTGGGGAAAACATATGGTACAGAAAATAAATATGAATGAAATAGCAGGAAGCCATAATATTTTATTTGTCTGTATAGACTCGCTCCGTTTTGATGTAGCATATGAAGAGCAGGAAAACGGAGGCACGCCTGTTTTAAATAATTATGGCAGATGGAGGAAGTGCCATGCCCCTGGGAATTTTACATATCCGTCACACCAGGCAATGTTTGCAGGGTTTCTTCCAATAGACTGTGAAATAAGCGAAATGAAGAAAAGGGAAACTTTGTTTTTTTCAGAGGATATTGGAATGGGAAGAAAAGCACCAGAGGGAGCTTTTTTATTTTCACGCCCTACATGGGTTGAAGAACTTGCAGACATGGGATATGGGACATATTGCATAGGCGGGTTAAGCTTTTTTGATAAGAGGACTGCCCTTGGCAATGTATTTCCGGCATTATTCCAGCATAGTTACTGGAACCCGTCATTTGGGTGCAAAGTGTATGACTCAGCAAAAAACCAGGTTAGTTTTGCATTGAAAAATATCTTAGGTAAAACCAGTCCAGGAAATAAGATAATGATGTATATAAATATTTCTGCACTGCACTATCCTAATTATTTTTATGCAGACTGTGGGGAAAAGGACAGCAAAGAGGCACACAGAATGGCGTTACGTTATGTTGACAGCCAGTTAGAAAGGCTTTTTAACGGGTTTGCACAGCTTGGTGATACATTTGTTATATGCTGCTCTGACCACGGGACATGTTATGGTGAGGATGGCATATGGTACCACGGCATAAACCATCCTATAATAAATACTGTGCCATATAAACATTTTATTATTAAGGGGAACACAAATAAACAGGACAAAAGCCTTATGCAAGAAAGCCAGAATATTATAAATAATAATACAGAGGATAAATATATGGGCAAAACAGAAAATACAGAAAGTATTCCAGAAAACAAGGATATGGACAAAGCAGAAAATGTAAAAGAGCCATATATACAGTATATGTACAGTTATCCGCATAAAACAGCTTACAGAAGCCTTGAAGGCATTAACCTGGCGGACTGGCTGCATTATCTGGAAGGCAGTGGGAACAGCCTGTATTTGCATATTCCGTTCTGCCAGTATAAATGTGGTTATTGTAACCTGTTTTCTGTAGCAGGGGCAGAGAATAAATTATCTTTTATAGAAGATTATGTCTATACAATGGAAAGACAAGCGGAGCAGGTTTCAGGTGTAATGCCAGAGGGTGTTTTATTTAACAGTATGGATATTGGCGGCGGGACACCGCTTCTGCTTCCAGGACATATACTGGAACATGTATTTGCAATTGCAGAAAAGTATTTCGGAATAAAGTATGGTGAAATACCTGTAAATGTTGAAACTTCACCAAACCAGACTGAGAAAAGCAAGCTTGAAATTCTTAAGAAGAATGGTGTAACAAGAATAAGCATAGGTGTACAAAGTTTTAACAGCCTGGAACTTAAAACACTCCACCGTTTCCATTCACCAGGGCGTGCCCTGGAAGCACTGGAACTTATAAGGGATACTGGTTTTCCATGCCTGAATATAGATATAATTTATGGTATTCCAGGACAGACAAAAGAAACATTGTTAAAATCGCTGGCACAGGCTGTTTTATTTAAACCAGAAGAAATGTTTGTATACCCTCTGTATGTTAAAAATGGCACATACCTTTACCAGAGAGGCGTAAAACCTTCAGCAGATATGATGGGGCTTTATAAATGTGCAAGGGATTTCCTGCTTGCAAATGGGTATAAACAGCAGTCTATGAGGCGTTTTGTGCAGACAGTGGATACTGGAGGTAAAGATAATATTCCACTTTGCGGGTTTGGCAATACTCTTTCGGCTGGATGCGGAGGAAGAAGCTATATAGGGAATTTACATTTTTGCAGCCCTTATACAACTGGTAATGCAGGGTGTATACAGCAGTTGTATAATTATATAAAACAAAAGGATTTCCTTAAAATAGAACATGGTTTTATACTTCCAGAAGACGAACAGAAAAGGCGTTATGCTGTAAAACATATTTTATTTGGCAGGGGGATATTAACGGAAGATTATAAGAAACACTTTAAAAGCAGCCCTGAAGAAGATTTTCCTTTTATTAAGGAATGGCAGGAAAAAGGGTATGCATGTACTGGCGGTGGGTTTATCTCCCTTACAGAAGAAGGAATTGCACTGTCTGATTATTTAGGGCCGGAATTTATTTCCAGTGAAGTAAAAGACAGAATGGCGGACTGGAGGTCTTTTTAAATGGTACAGGGTATACGCCAGTGGTATTACCGCGGAAGCCTGGATTCATGTAATTATTCATGTAACTACTGCCCATTTTCCAAAAAGCCTGGCTGTAGCAGGGAGGAACTTGCAGAGGATGAAAAGAGCCTTATAAAATTTGTGGACTTTGTACTTCAGAAGGCAGAAACAGAAAAAAAGAATTGTGCAGTACAGATTGTGCCATATGGTGAAGCACTTGTGCATAAATATTACTGGAGGGAACTTGCACGGCTTACATGCAGCCCTTATATTGAAGCAGCAGGTGCACAGACAAACCTGTCTTTTGATATACATTGTATGGCTGGGGAATTTCAAAGGAATAACGGGGAATTTGCTAAATTAAGGCTGTGGTGCACATTCCATCCACAGATGGTTGCAATGGACAGGTTTTTACAACAATGCAGCCAGCTTTCCAGTTATGGCATTTTATATTGTGCAGGAACTGTAGGTGTCCCTGCGCAGGCAGGCGTTATAAAACGCCTGCGTGAAAAACTGCCAGAAGATGTTTATTTATGGATTAATAAAATGGATGGTTTAAAGCGCAGGTACACAGAAGAAGAAACCAGGATATTTTCATGTATAGATGAATATTTTGAAACAGGGCTTAAACATTATAAAGCAGATACCACCAAATGTACAGACAGTCTTTTTGCAGAGGCAGACGGTTCTCTGCGCCGCTGTAATACCTGTATTCCAGGTAAAGACGGTACAGCATGTACAAGAAAAGAATGTAGTTGTTATTTGTCTTATTGCAACCAGCAAGTTCCAGAACTGGTTTTTTTTAACCCTTATCCAGCTTTCCGCATACCACATTATCCCAAGGCGGCTTTTTTTGATGTAGATGGCACACTTCTTGGCAGCAGGGACAGGATGGTTACAGAAAACACAACGAAATGGCTTAAAAGGCTGGCAGCTCATAGCAGGATATTCCTTGCAACTTCACTTCCATACAGGGATGCATTAAGGAAAACAGCACCAGTGGCAGACATAATATCGGGTGGTGTATTTGCACATGGCGGCATTTGTGTAACCAATAAAGGAACTGGTACTTTACATAAGAAAATATATCCTTTAAAATATAAAGAAACAGATGCATTAAAAGAAAATGCAGGCAGGTATGGCTATAATGTGCATATTTACAGTGGCAGGCCAGAAGGCAGTGCAGAAAAGGAAATATATAAAATTACTCTTTCACCACGTACAATTAATAAAATACCTGCTGCCACACAGGATAAAAAGGCAAGGAGTGTTGCTGCAAAGCTTGGGCTTCTGGATAAAGATGCAGACGTAAATGTAATTATAGAAGATGGATGTATACAGTTAACCAGCACTATGGCAGGAAAAAGAGAAGGGATATTGCATATATGTAATATTATGGGGTATAAGCCAGAAGACATTGCAGTATTTGGCAATTCTGCAAGCGATGTCCCTATGTTAAAGGAGTTTGGTTTTTCCGTAGCAGTAAATGCAGGCAGGGAGGCCAGGCAGGCTGCAAATTATTGTATAAGGAGTGGATTGTTACATGCTTAGAAAAAAGAAGAAAAAAGATGACGAGAGAGATTATATGTATTTGCAGGCGCTCAAAAATAAAAAGATACCTTTGCTTGTACTTGACCCGCAGTGGCATGAACTTTTTCCTGAACACCGTAAAACAAGCGAAATTAAAAACTGCGAGAAAAGGTTAAATGAACTTATAAGGATGCAGGGGCAGACTGCCAATAATATCAAGGAATATGATAAGGCCAAAAAGGCAATTATGGATAATATTGTATCTAATATGACTGACGGGAGTGAACCTGACAGTTTCCTTAAAGTACGCAAACAGGAAAAGAACCAGAAACTTATGGCAAACCTTAATGACAAGATTAGTGAAGCCGAAGAAATACAGAAAGAAATACCTGCACAGATACAGCTTGCTAACAGGGAACTTCTTGTTGAGGCAATGAAAGTATGTTACAACGAGCTTACTTCCAATACAGAACAGATTGAAGAGCTTGAAGCATGGATAGCTGAAACCAGGAATGCCCTTAAAGACAGGATACTTGAGAAACAGGATATGGAGATGCGTAATACACAGATGTATAAATATATGCATAACCTGTTAGGCGCACAGGTAGTAGAACTTTTTGACAGAAACCACCATGTATGGAAAGGGAATGTTGAAGAAAATAAAAATGGGGGAGCATAATGGTTGCTGGCATTGGTACTGATATAATTGAGAAAGAAAGAGTGCTAAAAGCAATAGAAAATAAATCATTTTTAGATAAATATTTTACAGACGGGGAGCGGCAGCTTATAAAAGAACGGAAAAGCAGGGCAGCAAGTAATTTTGCAGGAAAAGAGGCAGCTGCCAAGGCACTGGGTACTGGTTTTGCAGGTTTTCTGCCAGCAGATATTGAAATATTAAGAAAACCAGGTGGTGCACCATATGTGGTTTTGCATAATGGTGCAAAGGACAGGGCAGAAAGCCTTGGTATAAGTAATATACATATTTCATTAAGTGATACAAAAGATACTGCCATAGCTTATGTTGTGCTTGAATATTAAACATATGGAAAATTTTAGCAGCATTGGAAGAGGGTGTAATTTTGGAATATATTTTAAAGGCAGCAGAAGCTGCAGAAATTGACAGGATATCAATATATGAAACAGGCATACCATCTGCTGTCCTTATGGAAAAGGCAGCAATGTCTGTTGCACGCCATATACAGGATATATGCAGTACCAGTTATAACAATATACTTCCAGTAAATATAAAGGTGCTTGCTGTCTGTGGCATGGGTAATAATGGCGGTGATGGCATTGCATGTGCAAGGATGCTTAAAGAGGCTGGTTTTAATGCCAGCATATTTCTTGCAGGGAATAAGGATAAAGCAACAGAAGAAACAAAAAGGCAAATTAGCATAGCCAGAAACCTTGATGTGCAATTTATCACAAAGCCAGAAGATAATGAATATAATATTATTATAGATGCATTATTTGGAACAGGGCTGTCAAGGGATATCGGAGGCATTTATACGGAATGGGTGGACTGGATTAACCGCCAGCCTTCAGAGGTAATAGCTGTTGATATACCTTCAGGCATAAATGCAGATAACGGGCAGATACATGGGTGTGCTGTCAAGGCAAGCCATACAGTAACATTTGGCAGCAATAAGCGTGGTACAGTATTATTTCCAGGTGCAGCATACAGTGGAAAAGTAATTGTAGCAGATATAGGTTTTCCGGAAAAGGCAGTACATAAAGCAGCACCAGAAGCTTATACATATAAAAAAGAAGATTTGCCACGCCTTATGCCAGAAAGGCGTATGCGCTCTAACAAGGGCAGCTTTGGCAAAGTCCTTATAATTGCGGGTTCTGCTGGGATGAGCGGGGCATGTATACTTGCAGCAAAGGCAGCAGCAAGGACAGGGTGTGGCATTGTAAAAATTGCAACAGCACCACAAAATACAGATATAATAAAGACCTGCCTGCCAGAAGCAATAACAGGTACATATGCAGATGGTATAACAGAAAGCCTGGAATGGGCGGATGTAATTGCCATAGGGCCAGGGCTTGGGACGGACGGGACTGCAAAAAAACTGGTGGAAGAAGTATTAAAAATCCATGACAAACCAGTGGTAATGGATGCAGACGCATTAAACCTGCTTCCAAAGCTTGTACCAGAAGGAACTGGCACAGACAGGTATAACCTGGCAGGTAATTTTGTAATTACGCCACATATAAAAGAAATGTCAAGGCTTTCAGGTGCGCCAGTTAAAGAAATCCAGGAAAATATTGTAGATTATGCTTCATGCCATAAGAGCGGCTGTACAGTTGTATTAAAAGATGCGAGGACAGTTGTGTCAGATGGCAGCAGGATTTATATAAATACAACAGGGAATAATGCGCTTTCTACAGCAGGTTCAGGTGATGTGTTATGTGGTATTATAACAGGCCTGCTTGCGCAGGGAATGGAACTTATGGAAGCGGCAAGCCTTGCTGTATTTATACATGGGATTACAGCGGATGTATATGCAGAGAAGAAAAACAGGTATTCAATGCTGGCATCTGATATTATAGAGGAACTACAGTTTGTATTGCCATAAAAAGCGGCAGGTTAAAAAAGGATAATAAAATGGAAACAAGTGGAAATATAAAACAGTATTACAGGGTACAGGCGGATATTAACCTTGATGCAATTTACCAGAATGTTGTCAATGCAAAGAAACTTTTAAGGCCTGGCACAAAGATAATGGCTGTAGTTAAGGCCGACGGCTATGGGCATGGTGCTATAGAAACAGCAGGTGTGCTTGACAGCATAGTTGATGCATATGGTGTTGCAATACTTGAAGAGGGTATCGAGTTAAGACAGGCAGGATTTACAAAGCCAGTATTAATACTTGGCTTTACACCAGAACAGCAGTATGCAGCAATGATAGAATATAATATAACAGCAACAGTATTCCAGTATGATATGGCGCAGAAAATGTCCAGTGCAGCATTAAAAGCTGGCAAAAAGGCACATATACATATTGCACTTGATACAGGGATGGGGCGTATAGGTTTTAAACAGGATGATGAAAGCCTTGAAATAATTAAACAGATTGCAGGGCTTAAAGGAATTTCAGTGGACGGCTGTTTTACACATTTTGCAAGGATGGATGAGAAAGATAAAACAAAAGCAAAATTACAGTTTGAACGTTACCTGTCATTTGTAAAGCGTATTGAAGATGCCGGGATAGAACTGCCAGTAAAACATGTTTCAAACAGCGCTGGCATTATAGAAATGCAGGAAACTAACCTTGACATGGTGCGTGACGGAATATCTGTATATGGAATGTATCCATCAGATGAGGTTTGCAAAGACCGTTTAAAACTTATACCAGCAATGGAAATAAAAGCCTATGTTTCTTTTGTAAAAACGCTGGAGGCAGGTTCTGAAATAGGATATGGCGGGACATTTACAACAACAAGGGAAACAAAGGTTGCAACAATACCAGTTGGCTATGCAGACGGGTATCCAAGGGCGTTGTCAGGCAAGGGACATGTCCTTATACATGGCAGGCGTGCGCCAATACTTGGAAGGGTATGCATGGACCAGTTTATGGCAGATGTAACAGATATAGACAATGTAAAAGAGGGGGATGTTGCAACATTAGCGGGGCATGATGGTGGTGCTTATATTTCCATAGAAGAAATATCAGAAATGGCATATTCATTTAATTATGAATTTGTATGTGATATAGGAAAGAGAGTTCCAAGGGTTTATTACAAGAATGGAAAGGCAGTTGGTACAAAGGACTGTTATCCACAATATTAAAAAGGTTAAAACCAGATAAAAATATAAACGTTTACGAATACTTATCTTAAAATATGGAAAAGATAGGAAGGAGAAGATTAAAAATACATATTATAGACCGGTAAAAAGCGGTTTGCTTCTCAAAAACATTGAATTGGAGCGTGAACGTTTTGAATATTAGACGTGGAGATATATTTTTTGCTGATTTACGGCCGGTAGTAGGCTCTGAACAGGGAGGCATCCGTCCAGTATTAGTTATACAAAATGATATGGGCAACAGGCACAGCCCGACAGTAATATGTGCTGCTATTACATCAAAAATGAATAAAGCAAAACTTCCTACACATGTTGCACTGGAAGTTAAAAAGTATGATATTATTAAGGACTCTGTAATTCTGCTTGAACAGATAAGGACTATTGATAAATCACGCCTGCGTGAAAAAGTATGCCATCTTGATGATGAAATCCTGTCAAGGATAGACAAGGCGCTGTGTGTAAGCCTTGCACTTGAAAACGGATGCGGAAGTACAGAGATATTCCATAAAGGGGCAGCTACAAAGGAAACAGCAGGGAAAGAGATTGCCAGGTAATTATGAAGATAACAATATTAGCAACAGGAAAAATAAAAGAAAAGTATTTTGAGGGTGCATTACAGGAGTACAAAAAGAGGCTTGGAAGATATTGCAAATTTGAAATAACAGAGGTAGCTGATGAGAAAACCCCTGATAATGCCAGTTCTGCTGAAGAAGAAATAATACGTGCAAAAGAAGGGGAAAGGCTTAAAAAATACATAAAAAGCGGTGCTTATGTAATTGCCCTTGCAATTAATGGCAGGCAGGTTTCATCAGAAGAATTTGCAGGTAAAATTAACAAACTTGGAATAAATGGTACAAGCCATATTATTTTTATAATAGGAGGCTCAATAGGGCTGGATAATAAAATACTTGAAATGGCTGATGAGAGGCTGAGCTTTTCAAAGATGACATTCCCACACCAGTTAATGAGAGTAATATTGTCAGAACAGATATACAGGGCATACAGGATAATCAATAAAGAGCCATACCATAAGTAAAGCAATATGCTGTAAATAAAATTATATAATTATAAATAGAAGTTAATAAATAAAGCAATATGCTATAAACAAAAATACATTTATCATTCTATAGATAGACAGGTTTTTAGGAATGAAATTGAATATGTATAATGAAATTGAAAGATGGCTGGTATTTTTAAGGAAAGGGGAATTATAAAAATGCCTGGTAACCAGAAGATAGAAAGACATACTGAAAATCTGGCAGAAAAGGAAATGAAGATATCTGGATATGGAGAAAATGTATTTGGATATGTATATGTACAGGGAGAAACAACTCCTGTTTCTGCAATAAATAATGCATTAAAAGCAGCAGGTGGAAAGCCAAAGGAATGTGTTCTTGATGATTATTCAAAAGGTGGAAATGGAAAGGCAGCTCCTGAATATATAATTACATTAAAAAAAGATTTGAATACTATAATTGTAGTTGAATGTAAAAATTCAGTTAAAAAACATGAAAGTCCTGGTTTTTCCAGACCAAAAGATTTTGCTGCTGATGGTGTATTGTATTATGCAAAATATCTTAAAAACTCATTTAATGTAATTGCAGTTGCTATAAGTGGTACAGATAAAACATCATTAAAAGTTAATGCATATTACTGGGTCCAGAACCAGGATAAATATACCGAACTTGTAAAATCAAGAGATATTATACTTGAACCAGAAAATTACCTGAAATTAGTTTATGGTGAAAAAGTGCAGAAAGCTTACAGCCTGGAGGAAATAAGCCAGACTGCAATAAGTATGCATGATTCATTAAGAATTAATAAAATGACAGAAAAACTGAAACCTCTTTTTGTTGCAGGTATTCTTATTGCGTTGCAAGATGATAGTTTTTGTAATGACTATGATAAATTTACCAGTTTTTCATCATTATTAAGTTCGTGTTGTGCAGCAATAGAAAATGTTTTAAATGGAGGGGAAATTGAGGAAAAGAAGATAAAAGAGATTAAAGGTAAGTTTAAAGAGATTAGCGGGGTTATAAAATTACGGGAAACACCTTTAAACCAGGACAATTCTTTGGGATGGTATATAAACCAGCTTGAAATGAAAATAAAGCCAATGATGGATTATGTAGGTAATACTATAGATGCACTAGGAGTGTTTTACCATGAATTTATAAGTTACTCTTCAGGTGATGGCAATTCACTCGGAATTGTACTTACACCACCACATCTTACAGAATTTATGGCTGAGTTAATAAATATTGATAAAAATTCAAAGGTTATTGATATTTGCTGTGGTTCAGGCACTTTCCTTGTAACTGCTATGGGAACAATGTTTAAACAGGCCTCTGCACCAGGTGAAATAGAATATATCCGAAAAAATAATTTATATGGAATAGAGCAGGATTCAGATATACATACATTAGCATTAGCTAATATGATTATTAGAAAAGATGGAAAATCGAATATTGTACATGGGGATTGTTTTAATAAGGATACAATTGCAAAATTTAGTAATTTAAAGGATACAAATAACCAGCCAGTTATATTAAATAAAGGATTGCTAAATCCGCCATATTCACAAAAAGACCATTGTGAACTTGAATTTGTAGAACAAGAATTAAGCCTGCTATGCCAGGGAGGCCTGCTTGCAGTTGTATGTCCTATGTCATGTGCTATTGGCACAAAGTTTAAGGATGTAAGGGAAAGGCTTATGAAAAATAATACATTAAAAGCGGTATTCTCTATGCCAGATGAAATTTTTAATGGCAATGGTGCATCTACAAATGTTTGTGTAATGGTATGGGAAGCAGGATATAAACATAATCCTGAAATATCTACATTTTTTGGATATTATAAGGATGATGGTTTTGTAAAGAGAAAGAAACTTGGAAGAGTAGATGTATATGGAAAATGGAAAGAAATAAAAAAAGAATGGTTAAGGCTTTACAGGGAGAAAGAGGTCAAGGATGGTATTTCAGTTAAACATTGTGTTACACATAAAGATGAGTGGCTTTGTGAGGCATATATGAAAACAGATTATTCAAAACTTACAGAAGATGATTTTCAGAAAACGTTGAATAATTACCTTGCATATCTTATTAAGGAGGGATATGTTTATGAATCTTAATACAGAAGAATGGAAAGAATTTTTTGTAAAAGATTTATTTATTATAGATATGGGTAATAAATTTGATAAAAATAAAATGACTACACAAAAACCATCAGTAAATTTTATATCAAGAACAGGCAGCAATAACGGACTTGACTTAAAAGTTGATTTGGTAGAAGATGTTCTTCCATATAAAGAAGGAAGTATTACTTTAGCGTTAGGAGGAAGTACAGGTGCTTGTTACTTCCAGCCAAAACCATTTTATACAGGACAGAATGTGGCTGTTCTTATAGAAAAAACCCCTATTTCAGTATATGCAAAGTTATTTATTACATGTTTAATTATGAATGAATGTAAATATAAGTTTATTGCTTTTGGCAGGGAATTGAATACACATATTAAAAGAGATTTTAGTATTTTTTTGCCAGTTTGTTACGAAACCAGTAATGATGGAAATAAAACACCCAGATTAGATAATAAATGTACATATTCAAGTGATGGCTATATTCCAGATTTTATATTTATGGAAAAGTATATAAAGTCTTTAAATAGTAAACCAGTAACTACAAATGTAAAGAAAAATAGTAGTTTGCTAAAAATAAATACAGATGGGTGGCATGAATTTATTTTAAGTGATATATTTGATATAAAAAAAGGCAAGAGGCTTACTAAAGCAGACCAGACAGATGGAAAAACACCTTATATCGGAGCAACAGATTCTAATAACGGACTTGCAAATTATATAGGACAACAGCCATTACATGATGGAAATACAATTACATTAAGTTATAATGGTTCTGTAGGGGAAGCATTTTACCAGCCAGTCCCATTTTGGGCAACAGATGATGTCAATGTGTTATATTTTAAAAAAGAAAATGGCGTAGAATTTAATAAATATATTGCGCTTTTTATATGTACAATATTAAAAAAGGAAAAATACAGATATTCTTATGGAAGGAAATGGACTTTAGAAAATATGAAAAGTTCTATAATCAGATTACCTTCTGTTTTAAAAAATGATGAATTTTTTCCAGACTTTGAATATATGGAAAAATATATAAAGCAGTTATATTATAGTGACAGGATACTATAATAACTTAGTATAAGGTGGTGACAGAAATGGACATTCTTGAGTATTTAAAAAAGCGCCAGAGTGAACTTGAATATAAGAGCCATCCAATGTCAGACAAGGATGAAGGGGTTAAATATTTATACTGTTATGGGCTTGGTGTTATGGCAGTTGGTAATTTAAAAGCGGTCACAGAGCTCCAGCCTTCTTTTGAGGCGGTGCTTGACAGCATCTATATACAGCAGAAGAACCGGAACCAGATTATTGTTGACATTAACAATTATTTTGATTTCAGGATTGCGGAGTTTTTTAAAAGGATTAACAGTAAGGAAGTACAGTACTGTTTTATGGCTGATATTTATAAACTGTACAGGCTTGCTTTGTGGTCACAGGATTATTGCAGGGGCATATTAAGCAACTATTTAAAAGTTTTCAGGTTTTCAGATGCGGAGTGCCGTTTTTTTGAGAAGTTTAACAAGGCGGCACAGGAGAAGGATGTCAGTGCAGCAGTTACATATTACAGGGAATTCCAGAGTGAAGGCTATGATATAAGTTACCAGACCCTTGTGTATTTCTTTCCAGAGTTTGAAATGGAAGAACATTATAATGATATAAATATAAAACCAGGAAAGACAGTGGTTTTTGATAAACCTGTTGTAATTGATGGTGATATTACAGTGGAGCGCGGTGGTTCACTGCTTATAAACGGGGCTTTTGTAAATATGAAAGGTTCTGTCAGCACGGTTGGCGGAAGGATACGCCTGAATGGTGCAAGAATAAAGGTGGAAGAGTGTGGAAGCAGTTTCTGGATGGATTTTAAGGAAACAGCAGTTGTAAATATAGAAAATTCATTTATAGACTGTGGCAAGGAATGTGGCTTTCTGCGCCAGGAAGCAGGAAGGCTTATTATTAGCGGAAGTGAGATAAAAAGGACAGCCGGGGAGAGGGCAGTAAGTTTTAACGGGCTTTCTTCGCTTATAGAAAATACAGGTTTTTTTAATAATGTTTCAGGTGCGGTAGGAATATATGGTTCTGCCAAAATGGTTATGAACCAGTGCAGTTTTAATGACGGCTTAGCAGGTTATGGAGGAGCAGTCTATTCTGAATCAATTGGAAATGTCAAGATTGAAAGATGTATTTTCAACAGGTGTAAGGCAGATTACCTTGGTGCAGCAGTTTATTTTAAATACCAGAAGTTCGGGCAATATGTACGTGAATGTGTATGTAATGCCTGTGAACCGCAAAGTTCAGGTATATTTAATGTATATGAAGATGATATAGAGCTTAAGGTGCGTTAAGGAGGGTGGCTATGATTTTAGATACACTTACTAAGTTTAATATGAGGCGTAAACTCTGGATGACACCAGAACACCCTTTAAGTACAATGCCAGGGGATTTTAAAGTTATGTACAGTGCTGCCCTTATCTTACAGGCACAGGTTGCAAAGAAAACAGGCATGCTTAATAATTATGAACTTGAACGCCTTGTCAAAGCAGGGTTTAAAATGGGTTCAACTGATTTTGCATGGGCGCTCCGTACATCAGGGGACAATGCGGCAGTTGTGGATTACCTGCTTGATAATTTAAAAACAGACAGGGAACGTTCATTTTTTATAATGGATTTAGTGAATGTTTCGATAAGCGACGGGGATATAGAAGAGGACAGCAGGAAGTCTATAGAACTTTTTGCGAAAATGTTTGGTGTACCATCAGAAAGAACAAGCCTGCTGCAAAGGTTTATTGAATATGCATATGGGGAGGATATAAGGGAGTGCCAGAGGTTTGCTGCACTTATAGAAGAAAGGGTTCCTGGCATTGGTATTACAGATTTAAAATACTATATAATGCAAATTACTGAAACTACTGATTTTACACAGAAAATACTTGATGAAAAAAAGGAATTCAGGCTTATTGACAGGTGCAATATATATGAAGATATTGTTCTGGATACAGGAATGACACTTATAATAGATAATGCAGTTGTAAGGATATTTGGCAATATACTTCTAAATGGCGGGCATCTGGTTATTAATAATTCTAAAATAGTACGGAAATCAGACAGCCACAGGGCATGTATAAACTTGCAGGCAAGGGGCAGCAGGGCAGAACTGTATTCTGCCCAGGCTGACTGCCGTAATTATGGCATGTTTATAAGGGCAGAAGAAGGCACTGTTATTATAGAAAATTCAAATATTTACCATACTTCAAGGGGTGCGGCAGTACGTTTCTGGGGTAAGGAACTGGCAGTAAAAGGAACAGGGTTTTACGAGTGCTATTCACCAGAGGATGGCGGTGCAGTTATGGCAAGGGGAGGCAAAGCCATTATAGAAGACTGCCATTTCCATGACTGTGAGGCAAAGCGGGGTGGTGCAGTTTATGGCACAAATGGCACTGTTATTTCAGGATGCCGGTTTACAAGATGTAATGTAGCAGAATATGGTGCAGCAGTATATTATTCGGGTTCACTTGAGGGCAAGTCTGCCAGGCTTGAATATTCAGACTGCCATCCGTCAGGTGCTGAAATTGTGCAGCATCTCACTTCCCAAAGGGAAGTTATAATAAAAGGGGAGTACCATATTGGAGTATCTACTATAATTGACTGCCCTGTGTCAGTAGGGCTTGGTGGCAGGCTTGTCATTGAGAATTCTAATATTTACCTTAATTACCCGCTGCGGTGTTCTGGAAGCCTTATAATTAACAATGCAAGGATTGTATCCAACCATCTTGAAGAAGGGGATATGGTATACCTGGATAATGCCAAAGAGTGTAGTATACACCATTGTGAGCTTGATGGCATGTTAAAAACTGGTGGTGTCAATTTATTAAATACACGTATAAGCATTACTAAGTCACTTTTCCGCAATATGGATGGCGGCAGGGCAGTCTATAATGCTTACCAGCCTGAAATATCAGACTGTATATTTAATTTCTGCCAGAAAGGTGCAATCTACAGCCAGGGCGGCAATATAGAAAGGTGTGTTTTTATAAACTGCCGTGCAAAAAGCGGGGCTGGTGTACAGATGTATGGAAGAAAAGGTACTATAAAGAATTGTGTATTCAGAAGGTGTGTGTCAGAATACAGCGGCGGGGCTGTTGACAGGGTGGCAGGCATGAGGGTTGAAAAATGTACATACGAAGACTGCAAACCAGACAATATTTCGTAAGACATAATTATTTTTTACTGGTATGTGGTGGATTGGTGGACGGACGCAGGGTTTCCATGTCCAGCTAAATATTATTACATAACAGGGCACGCTTCCGCTACGTTAGCCCACGCAGCGGCACATAAAGCCCATATATCCCCAAAAAACCTCCTGGGATATATGGGCTTTATGTGCCGGCGGTGCTAAAGTGCCCCTGTCATGTAATAATATTTAGCTGGAACACTGGAAACCTGCTGTTCCTTGGCAAAGCCACCAGAATATAATTAGTATAACTGGAAATTATGGTGTGGGGTAAGATGATTTAGACGTACGATAGTCTGTGGTATCGTATTTTTTTATGTTAATACCTATGCAATTGACACTTGCATAATGTAATACGTAACTAGCAGAATAACATCCTTCTCCTGCTCTGGTGACAGGTTTTAATGTGCCAGATGCCAGTAATATTCCATACAGGGGTACTTTAAGCCCATGCACCACAGTGGAAATATTTGTCCTGTGGCGCATGGGCTTTATGTGCCGTTGCGTGGCTTAACGTAGCGGGAGCGTACCCCTTGTATGGAATATTCTGGCTCTGGCACGTAAAACCGTCCGTCATTCTATTTATTCCCCGTCTTCACGGTTGTCTTCCTGCTGGTTTTCCTCATCATTATCTTCCCTTGGCAGCAGATGGAGTTTAACCTTCTCTATACGGGTTTTAGATGATTCAATAACAGTGTACCTGGCATATTCGTCTTCTGCTGATTCCCCTGCATCTGGAAAATGCCCAAGCAGGTTTATTATATGGCCAGCTATTGAATCATAGTCTTCGGATTGTATTTTTATTCCAAGTGCCTCATCAATGTCATCAAGTTTTGCAATTCCAAGCAGGATATAGTTTTCATCATCAATTTTTGTAATCTCGTCTTCTTCATTAAAATCATATTCATCACGGATATCACCAACTATTTCCTCAATTAAATCTTCCATAGTAAGTATACCAGAAGTTGAACCATATTCATCAAGGACTATTGCCATTGTTATAGAATTCTTTTTCATTTCAAAAAACAGTTCAGATATTTTCTTATATTCATAAGTAAAATAAGCTTCCCTCATTACATCATTGATATGGAATTCTTCTTTAGCACCATGATAGAAAAATACATCTTTAAGATTCACTATTCCAAGTATATTGTCGCGGCTGTCGTCAAATACTGGCATACGTGAATACTTTTCCTTGGAATAACATTCTATAAGCTCATCATATGACAAGCCTACACTGGCAAATTCCACATCCATTTTAGGCACCATTACATCTTTTGCAAGAGAGTCACCAAAGTCTACAACATTAGTAATCATTTTTCTCTCTACTGTTTCAATTACGCCTTCTTCGTGGCTTAAATCAAGTATTGTACGAAGTTCATTTTCAGTAATTGCTGGACGTTCCTGGCCATTTGTCTGGAAAATACCTATAAGGGCTTTAGAAAGCTTGTCAAACAGGAAAGAAAGCGGATAGAGCAGGTTGGTAAGTGTGTATACAGGTTTTGCATATACAAGTGCCATTTTCTCGCTGTTCATTGATGCAAATGATTTAGGCACTATTTCGCCAAATATAATTACAAGAATAGTAAGTATACCAGTGGCAAGCCCTGTAACTGCGCTTTCCATTGTTGTTAAACCAGCTTTCTTTGCCAGCCCTATGGCAAACGAGGTTGTCAGTGAGGATGCAGAAAGGTTCACTATGTTATTGCCTATAAGTATTGTGCTTAAAAGCTTTGTAGGGTTTTCAACAAGCTTAAGTACAAGAGCGGCATTTTTAGCACCTTCATCCGCCATAGACTTTATGCGCATTTTACTAACAGTTGTAAGACATGTCTCTGCTGATGAAAAAAATGCAGAGAGCAGTAGCAGGATAAGTAATATTGCTATCCTCGACGCGTCACTAGAATCCAAATAATCACTCCATTCAAATAAATCTATTGTTTATGTACGACAATAAATATTTTAACGGTGAAACCGGAAATTGTCAAGCCTGCCATTACAGGGAAGGAAAAATTTAAGGGATATTTTATATATATAATAATTATTATGCCAGACATATATATGGCAGAATAATGTCACAAAATATACCTAAAAAAGTGCATACTGTACCATATATATAAACTTTTTCTAATTTTTTTGTTATAATTACTAAAATAATAATTATAGGAAGAATTTCTACTATTATAGAAAGCAGGTGATGTAATGTTAGGAGGCTCCGTATTTATAGCGTTAACCAGGTTTATAATAAGTATTGCAGGTGTAATTATATTTTATGTGCTAATAAGTACGCCACGTTTTGATACAAAAAAGACAGTATTATGCTATTCATGTTTTGCTGCTATTGCCTCTACAGTGCTGTGTATCTGGTATATAAAAGACTGGAGTGGCTGTGTAAGGCTGGGACCGCTTACAACATATGTCAGTTTTGTGGTGTTTGCTATATTTATGAGCAGCGGTTCACTATTTTTATCTATATATAAGCTGGCGCTTGATTTTTACCTGCTTGCACTATTTATGATTGGCGGGATAGAAATTTCAATTGTTTTCTTTGACAAAAATATATGGGCTGATATAATTGCACGTATTATGTTGATTATAATTATTTCATATTTTATTAACAAATATTTGAAAGAACCTGTTAAAGAGTTTAGTATTTATGTGGAGGAAGAACTTGACTGGTTCAGTGCAGTAATTATGATAATGAGCCTGTTTTTCGGGATAGGCTATATTTTAGGCCCGGGGCTTGACCACACACCATTCAGGCTTTTCCAGATTATAATGAACCTTTTCCTGACTGGTACACTCCAGATACTTATATACAGGCTGTATCTGCATATTGGAAAAGAACAGGAGTACCAGAGGGAAAACCAGCTTATGCAGATGAACCACAGGCTGTTAGAGAGGCAGATGGAAATATTAGACGAGTCTGTGGCATCAGGCAGGAGGATATGCCATGATATCAGGCACCATAATACAGTTATTGCAGAGTTTGCACAAAGGGGACAGTATGCAGAGCTGTTACAATACCTTAAAGAATATGAAAAAATAACTAACATTGGGGTAAATAAATTTATATGTGCTAATACGGCAGTAAACAATATTCTTTCTGCATATACAAGGAAGGCAGAAAAAGAAAATATAAATGTTACAATAGATGCAGAACTGGAAAGAAGGTTTCCAATACCTAATATTGACCTTGTAACAATATTATCTAATGCTTATGAAAATGCAATTTATGGATGTATGGAGGTTCTAAAAAATGAGGAGAAAGAATGTTTCATTAATATTTTAATCAAAAGAAAGAGAAATAAACTTGTTATCTGTTGTAGTAATACATGCCAGATAGAAACAAAAATTATGCATGGGCAGCCAAAACCAGAATTTACGGGCGGCATTGGTGTGTCAAGCATTGTAAAAACAGCAGAAAAATATGGTGGGGAATATGATTTTAAAAATGATAATGGTATTTTTGTGTTCCGTCTTATAATGAATATACCACAATAATTATAACTTAAGAAAATACGGCAAAGGAGTGCAGTAAATGTATCTGATAGCGCTTTGTGATGATGAAGCAGATGCAATCCAGAAGACAGAAGATATGCTTGAAAACTACCAAAGAGAACACAGGTGGCTGGATTTTGCAATAGAACGTTTTGAAAATGCTCAAATGCTTCTTAATAAGGCAAGAGAAGAAAATTATATGCCCGACTTAATACTAATGGATATTTATATGCCAGATAAACTTGGTACAGATGTAGCTAAAGAATTACGCAGCACCGGAAATGAAAGTAAAATTATTTTTCTTACTGCATCAAGGGAACATGCACTTGACGCCTTTGGGGTAGGTGCATTCCAGTACCTTGTAAAACCTGTGGAAGAAAAAGATTTATATAAGGTGCTTGATATGCTTTTAAGGGATATAACAGAGGAACGTAATAAGTATATTCTTTTAAAGACAGATGGCAGGATACAGCGTGTATACGTAAATAATATTGTGTATTGTGAAGCACAAAGAAAGACACAGTACCTGTATCTTGAGGATGGCACAAAATATACCCTGCATCTTACAATGGCAGAAATATATGAAATATTGTCGTGTTACCAGGAATTTGTAAGAACAGGGGCATCTTATATCTTAAACCTTGAATACATTGACAGCCTCAATGCACAGTATACCAGCCTTGCCACAGGAAAGAAAATATATTTGCCAAGAGGGGCTTATAAAGGTTTAAAAGAACAATACTTCAGATATTATTGTGGGGGGCAGGACGTAACTGGTAAATAACAGTACAATAAAATATCCAGGTACGGCAGATATAAATTTACAAAAGCTTTTATTGAAAGGAGCAATGACAAATGGATAAACAGGAAAAAAACTTTGATGTGGTTATGTGTGAGGATATACAAAGCACATTGTATATCCAGGATGAAAAAGATGACAATGGCTTAAGTGTCCTTCTTATTAATGATATTATAGATGCAAGGAAAAGAGAAGGGATTACACAAAGGCAGATTGAGAGCATGAGCGGGGTAAAACAGCCTATTATATCAAGAATGGAAAGGGGTACAACAGACCCTAAGCTTTCTACAGTGCTAAAGATATTAAGTTCACTTGGCAAAACATTGCAGATAGTGCCATTGCAGGAAAATAAAAAATAAAGCCAGGTTAAAACATGGCAGGTATTAAATGCTGGTTTTTATAAAGAACCAGCATTTTTTAATGCTTTACACTTAAATTTAGTTTTGATATAATACTAATGAAACAAAATAATAAAATAGAATTATATAATAATAAGATAAAATTATATAGTAATAGAATAATATTATCTTATTATTAACAGAAAACCGTATAAAAACATACAAATATAAAAAGAGTTTATACCAGTGCTGCGGTTATAAACTTTAAATACATAAAAAAGCAGCGCAGAAAAGGGGTTATTATATGAATATAAATGGAATTACTACTAATACAAGCCTGCCAGAAGCCATGCCGCATACCGTTGCACAGGCTGAGGACAGGGGATATGACAAGGCTTCAATAAAGCAGATGACACGTTCAGGAAAGATAGAATGTGAAACATGTGCAAGCAGAAAATACAAAGATGGCTCTGATGAGATGGTTTCTTTTAAATCACCAGCACATATTCCGCCACAGTCTGCTGCTTCGGCTGTCAGGTCACATGAACAGGAACATGTAAGCAATGCATATAAAAAGGCAGCTAATAACAATGGTGAGGTTATGCAGGCAAGTGTAAGGATTAAGACTTCTATATGCCCTGAATGTGGCAGGAGTTATGTTTCTGGCGGTGAAACAACAACACAGATAAAGTATAATGAAGAAAACCCTTATGGAAAGAGTTTTAAAAGTGCTGATGCAGCAGGACTTATTGGAAGTAACTTTGATTTAAAAAACGAATAAAACGGATTAAAAAAGATTGACAAATTAATTCCTAATTGATATAATTGGAAAAGTGCTGATTATGGAAGTAACTAGGAGGTGGAATATAGAATGTCAATTTGTCCAAAGAATAAATCTTCAAAGTCACGCAGGGACAAGAGAAGAGCAAACTGGAAAATGACTGTACCAAATTTAGTAAAGTGCAGTAAATGTGGGTCTTTAATGATATCACACAGAGTATGTAAATCATGTGGTTCATACAATAAAAAAGAAATTCTTGCAAGTGCCGAATAAGCAGCAGAATTTTTTAGAACCAGCCATTATAGAGAAGTTTATGGCATGGCTGGCTGGATTTGCCCAGATTAGTTTAATGGAAATGGATTATAACGTTTTTGGGAAACCAGGTTTATGTAAATATGGCACAAGAGGCCGGTATGTCTATGAAAATAGATATATTGGCTTTTTTATTTTCTGAAAAATTAATAGAACATCCCATATAATGTATATAAATTAAAGAAGACCATATATAATGGAAACCAGTAATACTATTGGTTTATAAAAGCCTGCCAGAAGCATATATGGGTATTATATTTATAATTATATTATGCTTCTGCCAGGCTGTGGTTTGTTACACTTATAAAACTAGTATGACACAATTAGCCTTTTAAGATTTTCTTTATTGTATTAAGCAGCTTTTGTGTATCTGGCGGCTTTAATATGTAATCAGCGGGATTTAACTGCAATATGGAATAGATGATTTTTTTGTTTGATACACCTGTTAAAAATATTACTGGTGTATCCTTTATGTCCTTATTTTTTTTAATTGTTTCAAAAACGGTTTTTCCACTCATTTTAGGCATTTCATAGTCTAAAAGGACTAAACCAGGTTTTTCTTCTACAATAATATCTAATGCCTGCTGTCCTGATGTTGCAGTGATAACATCATATTCATTCTCTAAAAGGTTTTTAATATTTCTTAAAATCAAAGGAGAGTCATCCACAATTAAAATCTTCTTATTACCGTTGCTACTGCTATCGTCTGCTGTATTCTTTATTACATCTGTATCTTTTATTACATCTTTTTTAAGCATCTGCCTGCATTTACCAAGAAAATCATCTTTGCTGGCAGGAAGGAATAATTTGTCATACTGTTCTCCCTGTAAATAATCCATACATTCATTCCAGCCATCTGTTGTTGTAATTGCAAGAACTGGCAGTTCTGGGTAGTTTTCCTTTATCCATCCAATAATTTCATTATCATTGCCCCTGGCATTGCAGATTATAACAAGCCCTGGTTTGGCAATTTGTATAATTGCTTTAATATCTTCTGGATGCTTGGAGCATAATTGCACACTATAAATTCCAGAAAGATATCCATTAATATTGCTTGTATTTTCATCGCGTTCACCAGTTAATAGTATTTTATCCATTGTCCCCTCCATATTATTAAATTTTCTTTAAATTCTTTTATATATTTTAAGGTTTTTCCTATGTCAATATTGTTTATAGCGGTAAGCAGATTAACAAGCGTTTGTAAAATATTAACAGGAAATACAAAATTTTTCAATACCATAGATTAAAAGAGACACGTTATTGGATATATTTATATAGGTATTTCATAAACAGGGCTTGTAAATTTGTCCCAAACATGTATATTTAGATTATACAAACTGTACTGCAATATTTATATAAATTGCATATAAGGAGGAATATTTATGAGTGTAATTGAAATTAAAAACCTTGTACGCAGCTATGGAGGTGGAAAGGGAATATTTGATATATCTTTCAAGGTAAACCAAGGAGAAGCTTTTGGCTTTCTAGGGCCTAATGGTGCAGGAAAGACAACAACTATCCGCCATTTGATGGGTTTCTTAAAACCAGAATCAGGGAAATGCACAATTGATGGCATGGACTGCTGGAATGAAAGGGATAAGGTGCAGGCAAGGCTTGGCTATATTCCTGGTGAAATCAGCTTTTTTGATGATATGACAGGTACGGAATTTTTAAAATTTATCAGAAAATACCGTAAAACCGGCACACAAAGCCGTAAGGAGGAATTACTGGAGCGTTTTGAGTTAGACCCTAAAACCAAGATAAAAAAGATGAGTAAAGGAACAAAACAAAAACTTGGAATTGTTGCTGCATTTATGCATGACCCAGATATTCTTATTCTTGATGAACCGACCAGCGGCCTTGACCCATTGATGCAAAGCAGGTTTGTTAATTTAGTTGCAGAGGAAAAGGAACATGGTAAAACAGTTTTAATGTCAAGCCATATTTTTGAAGAAGTAGAACGGACTTGTGACCGTATTGGCATTATACAGAAAGGCAGGATGGTAACAGTTGATTCTGCTACAGCACTGTATAAACGGCATGTCCGCAGTTACACTGTAACTCTTGGAAATGAAGCTGATGCTAAAGCGTTTGCTAAAGACTTTGATGGTATATGCGAAGGCACAAAAGTTACTGTTACAACCAAGCAGAGCCTGGAAGAAATCTTTATGGATTATTACGGAGGTGGGAAAAATGATTAGCATGGCACTATATAAACGCGGAATGGAAGGAAGTATAAAACTGCTTATAATTTTTGGTGCAATTCTTACGATGTATATTTCTATTATAATAAATATGTATGACCCTGGGATGATGGAAACATTAGACGGTTTTATGGAAGCTATGCCAGAATTAATGGCATCTGTTGGCATGAAAGCAAGTTCTGCAAATCTTCTGGGATTTATGGTATCTTACCTTTATGGGTTTATATTGCTGGTTTTTCCTATGTTATTTTGTATACTACGTGGAAATGCCCTTGTTGCAAAGTATGTAGATAAGGGTTCTATGGCTTCATTGCTCGCCGCACCTGTAAAGCGGCGTACTATTGCGTTTACACAAATGAATGTGCTTGTAAGCGGGATTTTTCTGCTTGTTTTTTATAGCACAATTATAGAGTTAATTTGCTCTGGCAGCAGTTTTCCAGGAGAGTTAGATATAACAGCATTACTTATATTAAATGGCGGGCTGTTGTGCCTGCATTTGTTTATTGGAGGCATATGTTTTCTTTCTTCCTGTATATTTTCTGATACAAGGTATAGTGTTGCATATGGGGCAGGGATTCCGGCATTTATGTATGTATTACAGATGCTTGCAAATGTTGGCGGAAATGCAGAAAAGGCAAAGTATTTCACATTTTTCACCTTATTTAACCCGGATGGCATTATTGCAGGGGAAAGCAGTGCAGCAGCTGGAATATTTATGCTTTTTGCAGGTGCAGTTGTGTTGTATATATTGGGAATTATGGTATTTGAAAGAAAAGATTTACACATATAGACAATGGAATGTGTTAAAATAAAGCAAAATTAAGGACTGGTATTAAAATAGATGGAAATACTAGAAAAAGAAGTTAATATAAATGGGCACATTGTAAGGTTATACTGGTTAAATACAGGGGATTTTACTGATGAAAATTTCCTGTATTATTATAAAAGGCTTTCGCCTGCCCGCCGCAGGAAGGCCGGCAGGTATCATTTTATAAAGGACAAGAAACTTTCTGCTGGTGCAGGTATATTGTTAGATAAAGGGCTTTCATACTATGGGTTAAAAGAAGCAGGGGTAAAGTTATCTTATAATGAAAATGGGAAGCCGTTCCTGCCAGATTTCCCAGAAATACATTTTAACCTGTCCCATTCAGAAACAATGGTTTTTGCTGTGTTTACTGATACAGAAGCAGGCTGTGATATTGAGAAAATAAAACCAGCAGATTTAAGAGTTGCACGCAGGTTTTTCTGTGATGGTGAGTATAATTATGTGGCAGGACAGAAAAGTATAAAAGAGCAGCAGGAGGTTTTCTGCCGTTTATGGACATTAAAAGAAAGCTTTGTGAAGGCGGCCGGTGCAGGGCTTTTAATTCCTTTAAATTCTTTTGAAATACAAATTAACCCAGTGGATTGCAGGAACAATATAATAGGAAATAATTTTAATAATGGCCTGGATACTAAAATATTACAGAACCTGGATAATGCAAAATATTATTTCCAAAGTTATATGGATAATGGCTATTGTGCAGCAGTCTGCCTGCAAGTGAAAGATGGTTTTGATGCATTTTTTTAATTACCTCTTGAATAAATACCAATAATAAGATATAATAACAACCGTGTAAATAATAAATAATTCTTCAAGGCAGGGTTTAATTCCCGACCGGCGGTGTGCATTTAAAATGCAAGCCCGCAAGCCGCAAGGCATGATTTGGTGTAATTCCAAAGCCGACAGTAAAGTCTGGATAAGAGAAGATGTACAATATTTATATTTTTATGGCATAGATTTAATTATATATACAGGTGTTATGCTGGCAGTTCCTGTCTGGATTGCAGGCAGTTTTTGTGGTATAGGATGCCTCCTGTAATATATGCAATATAAATTATAAAGTTATAATTGTACTTTCAGATTTTAAGCCTTGGTTTTTATCCAGGGCTTTTTACCTTTTGTTCTTTTATTTCCAGCATATAAGGAATATGGAAAGAGGTGTTTTTTCTGGAGAAAAAATATATGGAGCGTGCTATAGAACTGGCACGCAATGGGACTGGCAAGGTTAATCCTAATCCCCTTGTAGGGGCTGTTATTGTAAAAGACGGGGAAATTATTGCAGAAGGATACCATAAAGAGTATGGCGGGCTTCATGCAGAGCGCAATGCATTTAAAAACCTTAAAGTCAGTGCAGAAGGGGCAGACATTTATGTAACACTTGAACCATGCTGCCATTATGGCAAACAGCCCCCATGTACACAGGCAATTATTGAAAATGGCATTAAAAATGTGTATATTGGTTCAGATGACCCTAACAGCCTTGTTGCAGGAAATGGCATAAAACAGCTTAGGGATGCAGGCATAAATGTTGTAACAGGTGTTTTAAAAGAAGAATGTGATGCGCTTAACCCTGTATTTTTCCATTATATTACTACAAAAACGCCATATGTTGTTATGAAGTATGCCATGACACTTGATGGTAAGACAGCATGTGACTCAGGTGAGAGCAAATGGGTAACAGGTAAAGAGGCAAGGGCTTATGTACAGAAAACAAGAAATGCATTAACTGGAATTATGGCAGGTGTGCAGACAGTTATTAATGATAACCCGGAACTTACATGCCATCTGCCTTCTGGCAGAAATCCTGTAAGGATTATATGTGACAGCAGGCTGCGTATACCAGATAACTGCAATATACTTGAAACTGCACGGCAGACAAAGACAATTATTGCAACTGTTTCAGAAGATGAAAACAGGATAAAGCAGCTTGAGGAAAGAGGTGCAGTTATTGTAAGGACAACGCCGCTTGATGGAAAGACAGATTTAAAAATGCTTATGGGCATACTTGGAAGCATGGGAATTGACAGCCTGCTTCTTGAAGGGGGCGGCACACTGAATAACAGTGCATTAAAAGCGGGAATTGTAAACCATATACAGGCATATATTGCACCCAAAATATTTGGAGGCAGCGGAAAGTATACACCTGTTGGGGGTGAAAGTGTATTATCTCCTGGTTGTGCATATATATGTGAAAATATGGATATTAAAAAATTTGGCAGTGATATTCTTCTGGAATATGATATTAAACCGGATGTGTGCTGATACCATGCCAGGCCTTAAGCCTGGAAATAGCATGTAAAATAAAGGAAGGCGGGATTTAAACATGTTTACTGGCATTATAGAAGAAATGGGTACTATAAGCTCTATTGCGGAGGGAAGCCTGTCAGCAGTTATTACAGTACAGGCGTCAAAAGTACTGGAAGGAAGCCAGGTTGGTGACAGTATTGCCGTAAATGGTGTATGCCTTACAGTTACATCTATACATGGAGGGCTTTTTACCGCTGACGTTATGGCTGAAACACTGCGCAGGAGTTCACTTGGAAGCCTGTCAAAAGGGAGCAGGGTAAACCTTGAACGTGCAATGCATGTAAACGGGCGTTTTGGAGGACATATAGTTTCAGGGCATATTGACGGCACTGGCACAATAGTTTCCAAAGCAAGGGAAGACAACGCAGTATGGGTAACAATAAATACAGATAAACACATTTTAAAATATATTGTTGAAAAAGGGTCGGTAGCAATTGATGGAACAAGCCTTACAGTTGCAGCAGTAAGTGACAGTGACAGTACATTTTCAGTATCAATAATACCACATACTGGTGAAGAAACCATTATCCTTAAAAAGGGTGCAGGGGATATTGTAAACCTTGAAAATGATGTTATTGGAAAATATGTTGAAAGGCTTCTGGCTTTTAAAGAAGAACCAGCTAATAACATAAATAAAAATACACCAGAAATAACAATGGATTTTCTTATGGAAAACGGGTTCTAGCCTTAAGGCATATTTTGCAGAAAGGAAGTAAATAATGGACATAAAATTTAATACTATTGAAGAACTGCTTGAGGACTTAAAAGCAGGAAAAAATATTGTAATTATTGATGATGAGGACAGGGAAAATGAGGGGGATGTTATCTGTGCAGCAAGGTTTGCTACACAGGAAAACATAAATTTTATGGCAAGCCATGCAAAAGGGCTTATATGTATGCCAATGGATGAGTCATATACTAAAAAACTCGGGCTGCGCCAGATGTGTGAGATAAATACTGATAACCATTGTACAGCATTTACAGTATCAATAGATTATAAAGATACTGTAACGGGTATTTCAGCGTATGAGCGTTCAATAACAGCCAAAAAAACTGTTGAACCAGATGTGAAACCAGAAGATTTCAGGATGCCAGGGCATATGTTCCCATTACAGGCAAAAAACGGCGGTGTGTTAGAGCGTAACGGCCATACTGAGGCAACTGTTGACCTTGTAAGACTTGCGGGGCTTGAACCAGTTGGGCTTTGTTGTGAAATAATGAAGGAAGACGGAAGCATGGCAAGGACAGATGACCTTCTGGAATTTGCCAGGAAACATGGGCTTAAATTTGGCAGGATAGCAGACCTTGTGCAGTACCGCAAAGAACATGAAGTGCTTGTAGAGTGTGTGGCAAAAGCAAAGATGCCTACACGCTATGGAGAGTTTACAATATATGGGTATATTAACAAATTAAATGGTGAACACCATGTAGCTCTTGTAAAAGGTGATATTACAGACGGTGAGCCAGTGCTGTGCCGTGTACATTCAGAATGTCTGACAGGTGATGCACTTGGTTCAGCAAGATGTGACTGCGGCCAGCAGTATGATGCTGCTATGAAAATGATTGCTAAAGAAGGCAGGGGTGTGCTTCTATATATGCGCCAGGAAGGCAGGGGCATAGGGCTTATTAATAAAATACGTGCTTATTCGTTGCAAGATGGCGGGCTTGATACAGTTGAAGCTAATTTAGAACTTGGTTTCCCAGAAGATGCAAGGGATTATACAATAGGCACACAGATACTCGTTGACCTTGGAATACGCAAATTAAGGCTTATGACAAATAACCCGTTAAAAGTATACGGGCTTGCAGGCTATAACCTTGAAATAACAGAGAGGGTACCTATTGAAATGGAACCTGGCAAGTATGATTTGTTTTATCTTAAAACAAAAAAGGAGAAAATGGGACATATACTTGATTTGTAAAAGCAATATACAAAATTAAATTATTACCAGCCTTTGCTAGTGTGCTGCATGGCAAAGGTTCTGGAATTTATTAAAAGCAGCACAGAAATGAGGGGATTATGAAGACATTAGAAGGAAAAGTAATAGCAGAAAGTGGATTAAAAATTGGAATTGTAGGTGCAAGGTTTAATGAATTTATTGTGTCAAAGCTTATAAGTGGTGCACGTGACGGGCTTGTAAGACATGGTGTTGAAGATGATAATATAACACTTGCATGGGTGCCTGGTGCATTTGAAATACCATTTATGGCAAAGAAAATGGCAATGTCAGGGAAATATGATGCCGTTATATGCCTTGGTGCAGTAATACGTGGTGCAACAAGCCACTATGACCTTGTATGCAATGAAACAGCAAAAGGAATTGCAAGCATAAGCCTTGAA
Organism: uncultured Lachnospiraceae bacterium; assembly: GCA_910579085.1. Taxonomy (GTDB): domain Bacteria; phylum Bacillota; class Clostridia; order Lachnospirales; family Lachnospiraceae; genus Butyribacter. The sequence goes on from CAJTRU010000030.1 coordinate 42,907, forward strand.
GCTGGAATACCTGTAATGTTTGGCATTGTCACGACAGACAATATACAACAGGCAATAGAACGCGCTGGCACAAAGGCAGGTAATAAAGGTTATGACTGTGCATTAGGCGCAATAGAAATGGTAAACCTTGCAAAACAGGCAGGTTAATTATATATAATTGTATAACTGAAAGGACTGTATAATGTATCAAAGTTTATTTCCAAGTGATGACTATGATTCGGCATATGATATTGACTATTACAGTTATTATGAAAAAGGTTACAGAGGGATTTTGTTTGATGTTGACAATACATTAGTTGAACATGGGGAGCCTGTGACTATAAGGGCAATAGAATTATTTGGGCGGCTTAAGGAAACAGGTTTTAAGACATGTATTATTTCAAATAATAAAGAATACAGGGTAAAACCACTTGCAGATGCGCTTGAATCAGACTATGTTTATAAAGCAGGGAAACCCTCCGCCAGAGGGTATTTAGAAGGAATGGAACATATGGGGACCGATGCCCGTACTACGTTATTTGTAGGTGACCAGATATTTACAGATATCCTTGGTGCAAACAGGGCAGGCATACATTCAATACTTGTAAAACCTGTTGCAAAACATGAGGAAATACAAATTGTATTAAAACGCAGGCTTGAGTATTTTGTATTAAAAAAATACTATAAATTAAAGAAAAAGATTGTTTAAAGTTTAAACTTGCCACTAAACTGTTTAGCAGTATTTTTACAGAAGGATGGACTTCTGTAAAATAAGCAGCCCAGTTATAGACGTGCTTTATAAGCAGCGTGTTTATAGCTGGTTTGCCTGGCAAGGCATGGTATCTTTTTTGCATGTTATTCTGTCTGGTATGCTTATTGAATTATATAATTCAATATATTCTTTTGCAGGCATATCTTCTATATAATTTCTTTCAAAATGTTTCTTAATCCCATTTGTTTCAAGAATATCCGCTGCTTTATTATAAGCTGCCGCTGCTTCAGTAATAGAATTGTAGCGTCCTACAGTAAAGTTGCCATTAATATGTATACGCGTTACATAATATACCACATCTTGGTATTTTTCTATAGTAACGCCCTGGTATGGGTTTAAAATTTCTATATTTTCATAACGGAAATCGCAATTATTGCCATTAACAAATACAAAATCTTTGCCAGGCCTTGCAAAGTTCCTTATGCCATATCTCGAAGCAATATTGACCTGCATACCATATTCAGTAACAAAAAGATGCCCGCCACGTCTCATAATTGTATGGTCAGAATAATAAAAAAGGTCATCTGCATCAAATATAAGTACATCCTGCTCAGACAAATAATAATAGAAAAATTTCTTTTTTAGATATATAGGTGTCTTAATATAAATCCCATTATTTTTAAAATTTACTAATACAACCCATTTAGCAAAAGAGAGCGACTGGCACATTCCATCAGAATAATTATCAGGTATAAGGGATGTGCTGCTGTTAATAATATTTAATGCATCAACGTAAGCATTGTGTGCCATATCTTCACTATTAAAACTTCCAAGGCTGATATGTTTGGAACGGAATGTTACTGAAGCCCTGTAATAAATACTCCCATCCCTTTTAACTGATTTAAATACACCAGGCAGCATTTTTAAATACTCCTTTATATTAATTTGTAGTCTAAAAAACATATAAATATTATAACACATAATTACAAAAAGTAAAAACAGATGGTTTCTGTATTGTGGACGGTTTCTGTGCCAGAGCCACAATATTCCGTACAGGGGCACGTTCTCACTACGTTAACCCACGCAGCGGCACATAA
>CAJTRU010000031.1:0-6943 GCA_910579085.1 uncultured Lachnospiraceae bacterium
GTAAGCACTGCAAAGTGTTGAGCTGGCTGTCACTAATAGACCGCGGGCTTGACCAAGGTTGTATGTATTCTTGTAATATGCCAGAATATATGTGGTATGTTTTTTGCCAAGGATATATTAACTGTATTAGGATGAGCTTATGGTTTAGTAATATTCAGGATGTCTGTAAACAGTATACAGTTTTGAAGATATAAGAAGAAAAAGCTTTTGCCATATAGGTATACCAGCCTGTATAGCAAAGGCTTTTTTTCTCTATAGCAATTTATGGGGGATTATTATAATGGACAGCCTTAATAATGAACAGAAAAAAGCTGTAATGCATTTTAGAGGGCCATGCCTGGTAATAGGGACACCAGGTTCAGGAAAAACGCGTGTTATAACGGAAAGGGTACGTTATTTAGTACAGGAATGTAATGTAAAACCATCCAATATACTTGTTATAACATTTACTAAAGCAGCGGCTGTTGAAATGCAGAAAAGATATTATAAAATGATGGGCAATAATGCTGGCAAAGTACAGTTCGGTACGTTCCATGCAATATTTTTTACAATACTTAAAATAGCATATAATTATACATCTGAAAATATTATACATGATAATGCCAGAAGAAATATACTGAAAGAAATTGTCGCGGCAACTGATATGGATATACAAGATGAGAATGAATTTGTAAGTGATTTAGAGTCAGAGATAAGCCGTGTAAAAGGTAGTGGAATAGATTTACAATACTATTATCCAATGAACTGCCCTAAAGATATTTTTAAGAAGATTTTTAACAGTTACCAGAACGAATTAATAAAACAGCGGCTTATAGACTTTGATGATATGCTCGTATACTGCTATGAACTTTTATCACAGCGTCCTGATATTTTAAGGATGTGGCAGAAGCAGTATCAATTTATATTGATAGATGAATTCCAGGACATTAATAAGGTACAATATGATGTTGTGAAGCTTCTTGCAATGCCAGCAAATAATATATTTATTGTGGGTGATGATGACCAGTCTATATATGGTTTCAGGGGTGCAAAACCTGGTATTATGAAGCAGTTTCTAAGTGATTACAAAAACGCAGGAAAATATGAATTAAGCACTAACTACAGGTGCAGCCAGCCTGTTGTGGAGGCTGCCAGCAGCCTTATAAAACATAATAAAAACAGGATTAATAAGAAGCTTAGGGCATCAGGGGACAAACTGGCAGAAAAGAAGACACCAGTATATATAATGGAATTTAATGGTATTACAGATGAAAATAATTATATTTGCAAAAAGATATTAGAATACAGAAACCAGGGAATTCCATACCAGGAAATGGCAGTACTCTTCCGCACAAATATCCAGGCAAGGGCTCTTACATCAAAACTTATGGAGTATAATATACCATTTATAATGAAGGAACGCATACCAAATATTTATGAACACTGGATTGCAAAAGACCTGCTTACGTATATAAGGCTTGCTCTTGGAGACAGGGACAGGGCATCTTTTTTAAGGGTAATAAATAAACCAAAAAGATATGTACATAGAAATGCATTTACAGAACCTTATGTTGATATAGAAGAGCTTAAGGCATTTTATGAGGATAAATTCTGGATGGTGGAAAGGATAGAACAGTTCCAGTCAGATTTAAAATTTATATCTTCTTTAAAACCATATGCAGCAGTTAATTTTATAAGAAAAGGTGCAGGATATGATGATTATATTAAGGAATATGCGGATTACAGGGGAATACGCAGAGATGACCTGGAAGTAGTACTGGATGAATTACAGGAAGAGGCAAAAGCACAGAAAAGTTTTAAAGAATGGTTTGAATATATTGAGCTATATGGTGAAGAATTAAAAGAGCAGGCGGGCAAAAGCAGGGATTTATTAAATGGCAGGGAACAGGAAGGTGATTGTGTAATTGTACTTACAATGCATGGTGCAAAAGGCCTGGAATATGACTGTGTATTTATACCAGATGCGAATGACGGGGTGACCCCGCATAATAAGGCAGTACTTGACGAAGATATTGAAGAAGAAAGGCGCATGTTTTATGTGGCAATGACAAGAGCAAGAAAATATCTTTATATTTGTTATGTAAAGGAAAGATTTAATAAAGATGCAGAGATATCATGTTTTGTAAGAGAGATTTTAAGCGGAAGGAAGGGTTAAATGGCACAGGCAGTTAATGAAGAAAAGTTTATAAATGGCAATCTGAATAAACTTATGTTTAGCATGGCAATACCTACAATAGTGGCACAGGTAATAAATATTCTTTACAATATTGTAGACAGGATTTATATAGGCCATATACCAGGAGCAAGTGTAGATGCACTTACAGGCGTAGGAGTGGCATTGCCAGTAATAGTTTTTATATCTGCATTTTCAGCATTTGTAGGGCAGGGAGGTGCTCCGTTATCATCAATATGGCTTGGAAAGGGTGATAAAGAACATGCGGAGAAAATACTTGGCAATGGGACATTCCTGCTTATAGTATTTACAATTATCCTTATGTTTGTATTTTATGTATGGCAAAAACCATTATTATATGCTTTTGGTGCTAGTGATACGACAATTCCCTATGCAAGTACATATTTATCATGGTATCTTGCAGGGACAATATCAGTAGAAATTGCACTTGGGCTTAATACTTATATTATAGCACAGGGAAATTCAGGCGTAGCAATGGTTTCAGTACTTGCAGGCGCTATTTTCAATATAATACTTGACCCATTATTTATATTTGTATTTGGAATGGGGGTAAAAGGAGCAGCAATTGCAACAGTAATATCACAGACATTATCTGCCATATGGGTATTATATTTCCTTACTGGCAAAAGGGCACTTTTAAAAATTAAACTACGTTATATAGTTCTAGATTTTGGAATAATAAAATCCATATTTCTTTTAGGAATTTCGCCTTTTGTAATGAGGGCAACAGAAAGCCTTATATCAATAGTTATGAATAGCGGGCTGCAAAAATATGGCGGTGATATATATGTTGCAGCACTGACAGTAATGCAAAGTGTAATGCAGCTTTTCTCTGCACCAATTGGAGGGTTTACCCAGGGAGTACAGCCTCTGGTCAGTTATAATTATGGTGCACAGAATTTTACACGCGTAAGACAGGCATATAAAAAGATGATATTGGTATGTGGAAGTTTTTCATTTATTACTACAATAGTAGTAATAGTATTTCCACAAGTATTTGCAGGAATTTTTACTGATGATACTACTTTGATAGAACTTGTTGCCAGGAAAATGCCATTATTTATGTGTGGTATGTTATTATTTGGTGTACAGATGGCAATACAGCCAGTTTTCCTTGCACTTGGACAGGCAAAAATTTCATTAATTATAGCAATGTTAAGAAAGGTAATACTGCTTACCCCGCTTGCAATAATATTTCCAATTTATTTTGATGCAGATGGAGTGTTCTTTGCAGAACCAGTATCAGATTTTATATCTGCAATAACTGCAATAATTTTGTTCAGGCTTAATATTAATAAGATTTTATCCAAAGAGAAATTGGAACAAATCAAATAATTCCAGCCTTATGGAAGCTGTAGATTGTATAAGCAGGTTTAAAGGGTAGTTATAGGTTTATGGGATTTATAGTATAAAGTTGACATATTTCCAAAAAATGATATAGTAAATTTATAGTTTGCACCTGTGGAATAATCTGACGGGATGCGGAAAGGGGTGGTAATTGTATGGCAAAGGCTAAAAGACCAGTCCGTAAAAAGGAAAAACTTTCAAAAGAAGAAAATTTATACCGTTCTGCTGCCAGTCTTATGGAAGCTGTAGATTGTATAAGCAGGTTTGAAAGGGTAGTTTATTCATTAAATGATGCAGCAAATAAGTTTGATAAGCTGGATGGTTATAAAGATTCGGCAGAGCGTGGCAGGAAGTGCAGAATGGATGCAGAAGAAGCCGCCAGGAAAGGTGCAGAAGAAGCTTATTTAATTGCTGTGGATAAACTTGGAAAGGCTAAGGATAAGAGCAGTTTTGCAGATGCAATAGAAGATTTTAAACGGGCAAAGAAGTTTGGACATAATGAAGAGGAATGTAATAATAATATACAGATATGCAGGAATGGGATTAAAAAGGCTGAAACAAGGGCTATGTTTAAAAGACAGGGTATTATGCTGTGTGTTGTTATTATTTTGGCTATAGTATTTATAAATACGCCTTTTTATCCTCTGGTAAAGGGTATATATTACCAGTCAAAGGGTGAATATAAAACAGCCATAGGGCTTTATAAAAAGTCAGGTGGTGTCCTTGTTGGCAATGGAAATATGAAAGAATGTTACTATTATATTGCAGAGAAATATAATAAAGAGGGTTCTTATTCTAAAGCCCTGGCAAATTATAAAAAGGCACAGAATAAATTTGATGCGGAGAAAAAGGCATTTGATATTGAGAAAAAGATAATTGCGGAGGCTGTACCAGGTGATGTAACCAGATATGGCAGGGGAAAATGGATTATACTTAGTAAAACAGAAAGGCAGGCATTGCTATTGGCCAGAGATGCTTTGCCTAAAAAGAAATTTGATAAGGATGGCAAAAATATATGGCATGGTTCGTCACTTTGTAACTGGCTTAATAAGGAATTTATAAAAGAATTTAGCCCAGAAGAAAGGGCGGTAATTGCGGGGCAAGGCATGATAAATGAGAAGGACAGGGAAATTATATCTGTTCTTGACAAAGTGCAGTATGAAAAGTATAAGGATGTTATAAAAGGTACAGATAAAAGTTACTGGCTTAAGGACAGTGGAAGCAGTGAAGGGAATGTGTGCTATGTAAAAGAAGATGCTTCAATAAGTGAAGCACCTTCTGATAATGATGATATATCTGTAAGAAGTTCATTCTGGGTTGTATTTGGATAAAAAGCATTGTGGTTTTCTGTTGTATTTTAAGATAGGAAACCACGTTTTTTAAATAATTCACCCACATAGGAAACAGCAGGGCCAAGTGATATTACCATAAGTGCAGTAATAATTCCGGTTTCCCCTTTGGTTGCTACTCCAATTAACATTGCACACAGGTCAAAAAGAAGCCGCACAAACTTAAATAAATTTTCTTTATGAAGTGCTTTTTCTAATTTTGCATTAATAATAAATGACACAGCGTCGTAAGGTGCTATTCCGCACCCGCTGTTCATATAACATGCTGCTGCTGTTACAAATAGTATAAGCGATGGTATAAGTATACATATGCGTGTCACAAGAGGAAGGGAAGCAGGTATATGGAGTAAACCATCCCATACATTGTTACTGAAAAAATCAGCAGTATATCCTACAAGCACCATATTGCCTATAGTACCTGCACCAATAAGTGAGCGGTCAAATATAAACACAAATACAAGCAGTACAATATTTAGCAAAAGCTGGTAATTACCAAATGACATGCCAACCTTAGCAGAAACACCGTAGTTCATTGCTGAACATGGGTCAGTGCCCATATCAGTAAGAACAAGCAGCGAAACGCAAAATCCCATTAACATTACAGATATAATCATAAGCAGAACTTTTTTTGTCCATTGTTTAGTTATTTTAAAATTCATTTTATACCCCTCCTGGCTAAAAGTTATAATATCATAATGGTAATTTCATGTAAACACCTGTATTACAGAAAAACAGGATGCTTCAGGCAGAAAATTTAATAACCAGGGGGGATAAAGCAGAATACAAAGAATTTACAGGAGGGTTTATGGAAGATATTAAGAAAATAGTCTGCCAGGCTGAAGATAATATTGCATACTGGGCGGAGGAAATTAGTGACTATTTATTTAACAATCCTGAATTAAGTGATGAAGAATTTAATTCATCTGCTTACCTGGCGGGTAAACTCCGGGATGCAGGGTTTAAAGTTACATATCCATATATGGGAATTAAGACTGCGTTCCGGGCAGATTATGGGAATGGAAGTGGAAAGACTGTTGCATTTCCTGCTGAGTATGATGCATTGCCAGGGTATGGCATAAACCATGACCAGCCAGCCCATGCGTGTGGCCATAACTGGATTGCAGGAAGCACGCTGGCGGCGGCACGTGCGCTGGCAGAAACAAGCCACCTGTTTAATGGAAATATAGTAGTGTTTGGTACACCATCGGAGGAAAAGTCAGGAAGTAAAGTTACATTTGCAGAAAAAGGGGCATTTAATGGAATTGATGCAGTTTTACAGATGCATTTAGGAAGGACAGACTGTGTTGATACAACTGCAATGGCAATGACAGACTATGTATTTGAATTTTTTGGAAAAGAAGCACATGCTGCAAAAGAGCCAGAAAACGGGATAAATGCACTTGATGCCTGCCATCTTGTCCTTGCAGGCATTAATGCTATGCGCCAGCAGTTTGGTGCAGGTGTTAAGATACATGAAATAATAACAAACGGAGGACAGACACCAAATATTATACCTGCTTATGCTTCAATGTGGATATTTGCCAGGGCAGTGGATAAAGAACTTCTTGAAAAAGCAGGGGCACGTATTGTAAATATTGGAAAAGGTGCAAGCCTTATGACAGGTGCAGAATTTAAGTATAAAAGGGCAGAAAATACGTTTTATGATTTAAAACGGGATGCAGTGCTTAACAGCTATATGAAAGCTAATCTTGCAGAACTTGGTATAACAAAACTTGAAGAAGGGGATAAATACAACTGCGAAAGTACAGATATGGGCAATGTATCATATATATGCCCTACATGCTATACAACATTAAGTACAGCACATTTGTCAGATGCAGGACTGCATGAACAGGGCTTTGTTGAAGTTGCAGGTTCACAAGGTGCAAAGGAACTTATACATACCGCTGCCAAGGCAATGGCAATGACGGCAGTGGATGTGATGGCTAAGAGGGGATAATTTCCAGTTATTTTTTTTGGTGAACGGACGCAGGCTTCTGGTGTTCCACTAAATTATTCCATTACAGGGCACGCTTCCGCTACGTCAGCCCAC
>CAJTRU010000031.1:6952-23228 GCA_910579085.1 uncultured Lachnospiraceae bacterium
CAGCAGTGCATAGTATCCCTATGCCACAAAAAAAGTAACATTTTTTGTGGCATTGCGTACGGGATACAAACACTGGCGGTGCTGAAGTGCCCCTGTCATGGAATAATGTTTAGCTGGAACACTGGAAACCTGCTGTACACCAACAAACCACAAAAAGTATAAAATACATGCAAAATAGATACTATAACTGGAAATTATGGTGTGGTGAAGATGATTTAGGCGGTCAGAAATATTTTGGTGTTTTTTTCTGTTAATATCTGTATAATAGTAATTCTTGCACTAGGTAACAAGTGACTAGCAAAATCATTCTCCACCACCCCATTTACAGTTATCTGTTTATTCTGTTTTTTATAAACTTGCGATGGCAGGTTTTGCGTGCCAGATGCCATCAATTATTCCATAAAAGGGGCACTTTAACCCCGCCAGTGTTTGTATCCCGTTTTAAATTTTACAAAAGGAACGGCAGTTTCTTTTGTAAAATAGGGATACTATGCACTGTTGCGTGGGTTAACGTAGCGGAAGCGTGCCCCTGTATGGAATATTCTGGCATCTGGCATTAAAAACCGTCCGTAAATACACACAAAAAAGGATAACTGTAAATTATCTGCCAAACAGACGTGATGGCACATTTTACTTGCAAAACTATATAAATTAGTATATAGTTATATTTACAGTCTGTACTTTGTATAAAAATGGTGAATAATTGATAAAAAAACAGTTAAATATAAGTTAAAGCAGACAGCGGACAGCGTTCCAGTGCCTGCTTTTTTATATTAGCGGAAGTACGGCTGTTAAAAAGTAGAACCAGGAGGAAATTATTATGAAACTGAAAAAAATATTAAGTGTTGTATTATGTGCAGCATTGGCTTTAAGCCTTGCAGGATGCGGAAATGGAAGCGGAGATAAGGAAAAAAGTAAAAATGCACTTGAAAGGGTGCAGGATGCAGGAGTGCTTAAAGTAGCAGTTTCACCAGATTTTGCACCTTATGAATTTATGGACCCTTCAAAGAGCGGACAGGATACTTATGTTGGTGCAGATATTGAGATGATTAAATATATTGCAGAAAAATTAGGCGTTGAAATAGAAATACTTGCAATGGACTTTGACACATGCCTTGCAGGTGTTACACAAAATAAAGCCGACTGTTCAGTTAATGGATATTATCCTTCAGAAGAAAGAAAAAAGTCTGTGGACTTTACAGATGCATATTTTGATGACTCAGAACAGGTGGTAGTAATTAATAAGGAAGATGCTGGCAAATATAAAGAAGCATCAGACTTTGACGGTGAAACAGTTACAGCGCAGAATGCATCAGCACAGGATTCTATTGTTGATGAGTACTTGTCTGGCGCTAAGAAACAGCTTATTAATAAAGTAACAGATGGAATACAGATGGTTAAATCTAAAAAGGCAGTGGGTGTTGTGCTCCAGAAGGTAGTGGCAGATTCAATAGTAGCAAGTGATGATACTCTCGCTATTGCAGAACCTGTATTTATTTATGATGAAGCAGAACTTGTAGTTGCAGTAAATAAGGATTCAAAAGAATTAAAAGATAAAATGAATGAAATTATTAAGGAAATTAATGATAAAAAGCTGTATGAAGGCTGGCTTGTAGAAGCACAGGAACTTACAGCTTCCATTGGTGATTAATTGCCAGACTGGAGGTTATAATGGCTGAAAATATATTAAGGGTGCTAAATGAATATAGCGGGCTGTTTATACAAGGTATTGGCTATACGTTGCTGCTTGCGTTTATAGCAGTTACATGTGGTACAATACTTGGGACATTTGTTGCACTTTTAAAGATGAGCAGCAATGTTGTTTTATCATTTATTGGGACGTCATATATAGAATTATTCAGGAATACACCTTTGCTTTTACAGTTGTATATATTTATGTTCCTGCTTCCAGAGATTGGCATAAACCTTTCACCTTTTGCTGCTGTATCAGTCGGGCTTGTTTTAAATACAACCGCATATATATCGGAAATAATACGTTCTGGAATACAGTCAGTTGACCACGGGCAGACAGAAGCGGCAAGAAGCCTTGGTCTCAGCCATGTGCAGACTTTGCGCATGGTTGTGCTTCCACAGGCAATGAGGAATATACTGCCAGCGCTTGCTAATGAGTTTGTTACAGATATTAAGGAGACGTCACTTGCATCTACATTCTTTGTAGGCGACCTTATGACTACATACCGTACAGTAAACGGGGCAACGTTTTTAACACTTGAACCTTTATTTATAGCAGGTGTTATATATTTTGTTTTATCATTTACGCTTAGTAAACTTGTAGCATATTTAGAAAGGAGGCTGCGCGCATAATGATTAAGTTTGAACATATTTCAAAGAAATTTGGCAGCCTTGAAGTCCTTAAAGATGTAACACAGCAGGTAAGCCAGAATGAAATAGTAAGCCTTATAGGGCCTTCTGGCTCAGGAAAGTCTACCTTGTTAAGGTGTATGAACCTGCTTGAAATACCATCTTCAGGACGCATCCTTTTTAAAGGGGAAGATATTACAGCCAAGGGCGTAAATATAAATATACACCGCCAGAAGATGGGGATGGTGTTCCAGCATTTTAATGTATTTCCGAATATGACAGTTGAGAAAAACATTACAATAGCACCAGTAAACCTTAAAAAAATGAATAAAGAGCAGGCACATAACAGGGCTATGGAGCTTTTAGACAGAGTAGGCTTAAGGGATAAGGCAGATGTAAAACCTGTTAAACTTTCGGGCGGGCAGAAACAAAGGCTTGCAATAGTACGTGCGATGGCAATGGAACCAGAAGTTATGCTTTTTGATGAGCCAACATCTGCACTTGACCCCGAAATGGTAGGGGAAGTATTAGAAGTAATTAAAGATTTGGCAAAAAGCGGAATGACTATGATGATAGTAACACATGAAATGGGGTTTGCAAGGGAAATATCAGACAGGGTGCTTTTTATGAACAATGGTGTAATTGCAGAATCGGGGACACCAGAAAAGATTTTTGAAAATCCAGATAACGAAAGACTTAAGGAATTTTTAAGTAAGGTGTTGTAGTTTTTTAGTATTTTTGCATTGCAGAACACAAAGTTTCCATGTTCCATCTAAATTATTCCATGACATGGCATGTTTCCGCTATGTTACAATATTATTTAGTCAAGAAAGAATGTTTAAAAATTACATATTATGGATTTGACAGTAATCTACACTTTGGTAATTTATAAAAATATCTGAACTCTGGACTAAATGACATTGCACTACATCAGCTCCCGTAACAGTGCATAGTGTCCCGGTAATGGAATAATGGTTAGCTGGAACACTGGAAATTTGCTGCTCTATGGCAGAATTACAGAAACAAAACTAAATAACTTAAAAATAACTTAAAATTTCAAAGGAGGTATTGGAATGTGGTGTAATAGAAGATACAGGCTGCTGTTATATATTGCTGTTCTTGTTTTAGCTGTATATGTGGTATTTCCGTCTGTACCATTACAGAATGGTGGTGAGGGCATGTATGCACAGGCAGCTTCTTCGTTTGCTGCTGCTAACGGGCAGTTGTCAGTGAAGGGAAGGCAGTTAGTTGGCAAGAATGGCAAACCTGTACAGCTTAAGGGTGTCAGTACACATGGTATTAACTGGGATGTAGGATATCCATATGTAAATGAAGCATCATTTAAAACAATACGTGATAAATGGGGAGCTAATACCATACGTCTTGCAATGTATACAGAAGAATATAATGGTTATTGTGTTACTGATGAAGAGAACAGAAAGAAGCTTTTAGATACAATAGATACAGGTGTACAGGCGGCGGCAAAGCTTGGCATGTATGTAATAATTGACTGGCATGTGCTTAGTGACCAGAACCCTAAGAAACACCAGAAAGAGGCGGTTGCCTTTTTCAAAAAGGTTAGTAAAAAGTATAGTTCATATACTAATGTATTATATGAGATTTGTAATGAGCCAAATGGCGGTACAACATGGGATGATATTAAGTCATATGCTAAAAAGGTAATAAAGGCTATAAGAAAAAACAGCAGCAAGGCAATTATTATAACAGGTACTCCAACATGGTCACAGGATGTTGATATTGCATCAGAAAGTCCGTTAAAAGGTTTTTCAAATATAATGTATTCAGTGCATTTTTATGCGGCAACACACCAGGACAGTTACCGTGAAAAGCTTAAAAAAGCTTATGATAACGGCCTTCCAGTAATATGTACTGAGTTTGGTACATGTGATGCAAGTGGTAATGGCAATTATGATTTTACAAGTGCAGATAAGTGGATTAAGCTTATGGACAGTTATAAAATGGGTTATGTCTGCTGGAGTCTTTCAAATAAACCAGAAAGTGCATCGCTTTTAAATCCTTCATGTACTAAAACATCAGGTTATAAAAAATCTGATTTATCAGAACAAGGGAAATGGCTTGTTAAGAAATATAAGAAATAGTATATGCTGTAATTACTGTTTTCCGTTACTATTTTTGCCACCAGCCAAAGGTGGCAGAAGGGAGTATTATGGTTATTAAAGACATACAGTTCAGGTTAAAGGATGGCCGGGAGGCATTATTGCGTAGTCCTAAAGAGGAAGATATAGAAAGTACATTGGAATATCTGGTGGTTTCTGCGGGAGAAACTGAATATATTTTGCGTTATCCAGAGGAATGTAGCAGATATACAGCGGAAAGTGAAAAAATTTTATTTGAGCAGAAGAATAAATCCCCTAATGAAGCTATGGTTATGTGCATAGTGGATGGAAAAGTTGTTGGGAATTGTGATATTACATTTTTTAAAAAATTAAAAACAAGGCACAGGGCTAGTATAGCTATTGCTTTGATTAGTGAATTCTGGAACGAAGGTATAGGAACTAAGATGCTGCAGGAAATGATACGTCTGGCTGAGGCAAGGGAGTATGTTACACAAATTGAACTGGATGTTGTAGAAGGGAATTCCAGGGCAAGACATCTTTATGAAAAAATGGGCTTCCGGATTACAGGCGTCCGGCCCAATGCTATACGCTTAAAGGATGGTACATTTCTAAATGAGTACATGATGGTTAGGGAAATAACCAGATAAAAAATAGTATATAAAACAAGGTCTTTAAAACTTTAAATAATTTTTCAAATTTTTTTTAAAGTTTTGAAGACTTTTTGTTTTCTGTCCCGTTATATATAATAGAAGGGTGCAAAAGCAGGCAGCAGGTGAGGTGATATGGTTTTGGAGAAAGAAATGCCAGATAAGGATAAAATATTTACAGAAATGCTAAACCAATATGAAAAACTAGCTTTTTCTATTTGTTATAAAATGACTGGAAGTTATTTTGATGCAGAGGATTTGACACAAGAAACATTTCTTTCTATATATAAATCATTAGGCAGCTTTGATGGTAATAATCCAGGCGGTTTTGTTACAAGAATTGCTGTTAATAAATGCCTTGATTTTTTAAAAAGGGCAGACAGGCGGGCTGTCCCAACAGAAGAAAATGTACTGCTTGAAAATGCATCCTCTGTACCACCACCAGAAGAGAGGGTTTTACAGGAAGAAACAAAGCGTGAATTAGTGAAAGCATGCAGCACGCTTAAACCGCCGTATAACCAGGTTGCAACAGATTATTACTGCAATGGCATGACAGCAGCGCAGATTGCAGGAATTACAGGTAAAAAACTTAAGACAGTGCAGACCCAGGTACGCAGGGCTAAAGAAATGCTTAGGAAGAAAGCCAGGAAGGAGGGTATTATATAATGCTTATACAACATGTAACAGATGGACAGTTAAAAGATTATATTTCAGGCAAGATGCCATATGAAGGACAGATAGAGCTTATGGAACACATATCTGGCTGTGTTTACTGTGCAGGAAAACTTGCGGGTGCTATGCAGAAACAGGAACTTGTTGATACTCCGCCTGGTTTAAAAGAAAGCATACTAAAGCAGACGGTTCTTAATAAGAAAAAAAGGAGGAAGAATGAATTCTGGATATTTACAGCAAAAGTATCTTTTGCGGTTAGTGTGGCAGTTGTTGTAATTATGACAACTGCATTGCCAGGAAATATACAAATTTACAAGGACAGAGGGTTTTCGTTTACAAAGGAAATTAAAGCAGAAGACAGGAAGAGTAATTCCAGGATACTGGATTTATTCAGGGATACATCTAGTAAGATATCAGATGATGTATATAAAGCATTAAACATTGATTAGAAATGTAAAAGTAACATTATGGCTGCTTTGCAGTCTGGCACAAGCGGCCTGGCAAGCTTAAAATTAGAATGGAGGATTATTATGCAGCATAAAAGAAACCAGTTCTTTAATTTTTTTATATCATGTGTACCAGGTGCAGGACAGATGTACCAGGGCTTTTTAAAACGGGGAACTAGCCTTATGACAATATTTTTTGTTGAAATATTCCTGGCAGGAATAGTAAATATTGACTGGATTTTGCTTGGGCTTCCTGTTATATGGTCATATTCATTTTTTGACTCAATGAATACTAATTCACTTTCTGATGAAGAATTTAGTAAGATTGAGGACAGATATTTATTTACTAATGAAAATACTACTTTTAAAATACCACAAAACAAGATACGTATACCAGCAGCAATTTTATTAATATTTATGGGAGGTTATATTTTACTAGAAAATATTGCTTATGTATTAAGAAATATACTAGGGTATTCATATAACTGGCGGTTTATAGAATTAATATTTGATTATTTCCCAAGATTTTTATTTGCAGCAATAGTAATAGCAGCAGGTGTTTACCTTATAAAAGGTAAAAAAGTGCAGATGGATGAAGACGATATATACAACCCAGGCAATGACGGGATGTAAAATACAATATATTATAACAGGAAGGAGGGGGAATATGAGGGAGAGACGTGTAGGGACTTTTACATTAGGCATTGTATTGCTGGGCTTTGGTGTATTATTTTTACTGCGTATATTTTTTAATGTAATACAGTATTATTATATATTTATGGTATGGCCAGTAATATTTATACTTCTTGGCGGGGAAGTACTCTATTATGCACTACACCAGAAACAGGTGCAATATAAATATGACTTTGCAGCAATTATAATTATAATGATGCTTGTAGTATTTGCATTATGCATGGCTGGGGCAGACTGGATATACCAGCATTATCCAGAAAAATACTGGTTCAGTATATAGAATGTCATATATCTTTTTAAAACAGCAGGTTTTTTCACAAACCTGCTGTTTTTATATAGAAAAATTTATTTTAAGTCTTTTCTTTTCTGGATATTTCTAGTAATATATTAAATAGAAAGATGCCGCTCCATAACCAGATAGTTAAAGAGTGCAGGAAAGGGTTTATGTATGATAAGGAGGTTGGTTTTTATGAAATATGGAGTATTTGGACGGATAAGAAAAGCAGTTGCTATAACAATAAGCATGGCACTTGTTATTTGTGCAGCGCCAGTAGTGCAGGTGTCTGCTGAAGAAACAGAAACAGGCACAACAGTTATAAAACAAGTTAACTTTGGTGTGGTGAATGACAGTATTGCACCAGGTATAGATAAAGATAAAATTACATTATCTATATCATCCAGTTTTAATAAAAAAACAAGTATGGCATATAGCTCAGTAGAAGCTGAGCCATCTGCTAATGCTACAAGCTGGACACTGGCAGAATTAAAATCTGAAGAGAGTATGGAAGCAAGTGTTAACGGGGATAAAATTATACTGGCAGAAGGATATGATAAAGATGAAAATTCTTACTTGTCACATATTATAAAGGCAGAACATAAAAAGGCAAGTGATTTACTTGGCAGTACCGCTGAAGTATCTGCAATAGTTGCCGCAGAAGACAAAGAAATACTGTATTATGGAAAGATTGACAGCAGAACAACGGCTGATGATACTTCTTCTTCTTTTATACTTCCACGTGGTTTAGAAGAGGGAAAGTATAACCTGTATATATTTGCAGAGAGCAGTGATGCCAGTGCTCCTAAGACAGTTTATACATCAAAACTAGGTGCGCCTATAGAGATAGAAGTAGTTCCTTCACTGGAACTGGATATTGAGGGAGTAAAAGAGCCAGAAGCAGGAAATAAACCAGATACAGAAGCAGTCCTTAAAGTTAAAAGTAACAATAATGTTATACAGGAAGAAAAGATAAGTATAGCATGGCAGGATGAAAATGGGAATAATGTTAACAGTGAGTTTGGTTATAACAGGAATTATACAATAAATATATATCTGGAAGAGTTTATTACTGGGTATATTTTAGGGGAAGATATTGTAAAGATAAATAGCCAAAGTGCAAAATTTGATACTGGTTATGGCCAGGCATATACATCATACAATGTACGCAAAAAGTATAAGACAAAGCAGTTGTATGATATTAATATATCAGGCTTAACTGGAAGTGATAACAGTATAACATTAAAAGCATATAAGGGCATAATCCCGCCATCCACGTCAGCACCATCTGATACAGAGTATACTTATGAATGGTGGAATTCAAAATTAAGTACATCAGAACCTTCATACACAGGACAGAGCCATGTTTTAACATCTGATGATTTTGATATAGATATGGAGGTAAGGCTTAATACCAGTAAGCAGGATAATGTGGCTTCTAAAGTGGTAAAAATAAGAGGCGGGCTTATAGAAACCAGTGTTATTGAAGGGGTAAGTAAGACAGATGAAACCATAAAAGGAAAAGGTGATGGTTCACTGCAAGGCCTTACAACTGAAATGGCATATTCACTAGATGGTGGCAACACTTATATCCAATGTACAACAGACAAAATAGAAAATATCCAGGCAGGGACTATATGCCGTGTGAAGATAGAAAAGGACAATTTAATTCCAGCGGGTGTAACAGGCATATATGCAGAATACAAAATTGGTGAAGGCAATGTTCTTGCTGTAAGTTTTGACAGCAATGGCGGAAGTGTTGTTAATCCAATAGAAGGTGTTGCTTATAATTCTGTTATTAAAGAACCAGCAGTACCTGTAAAGGATGGGTATATATTTGAGGGATGGTATAAAGATTTAGAATTTAAAGATAAGTGGGATTTTAGCAATGATAAGGTAACACAGAATATTACTCTTTGGGCAAAATGGGGAACAGGCCAGGAGGAAAATCCAGGAGTGCCAACAACAGAGCCAGGAAATACAACAGAACCTGGCAACACAGCAAATCCAGGAGGCACAACAAAACCTGGCAGCACACCAGAGCCAACTAAGAAACCTTCTGGAAATAATAGTGTTTTGCCACCATATGTGCCACCAGTAACAGTGCCATCAACACAAGCACCAGCACAGACCAGTGAACCGGTACAGACTAGTGCACCAGCGCAGACGGCACAGCCAGAAAATAAACCATCACAAAATCCAGAAACAAATACAACAACAGCACCAGCAGAACCAGAGGTACAGCCATCACAAGCACCACCACTTGATAATACAGTAGAAGACAATAAACCAGGCAGCACGGGCCAGCCTGTAGATGTACCAGAAAAAGGCAGTAAGGTTGTTTCAGGGAATATTGAATTCCAGAGTACAGGAAACGGGGATTTTGTAATATCAGGCACAGACACAAACAGTAATAAAAATATAGTTATCCCTGATACAGTACAGATTGATGGTAAAGAATATAAAGTAACAAAGATTGATAAAAATGCATTTGCAGGCTCTGGTATAGAGAGTGTACAGCTTGGAAGCAATATTACAGGAATAGGTGATGGAGCATTTAAGGGCTGTAAAGATTTAAAAACTGTTAAATGTTCTTCTGGAACTGTGGTTATAGGAAACGAGGCATTTAAAAACTGCACAAGCCTGGAAAATGTTGATTTAGGCGATAATATTACAAGTTTAGGTGACAGGGCGTTTAAAGGATGTGCAGAATTAGAAGCTGTTGCAATACCAGATGGACTAGAAACTATAGGGCAGGGGTCGTTCAGGAACTGTGGAAGCCTTAAAAAGATGAAACTTCCTAATTCTGTGAAGAATATTGGCAAGAAGGCATTTAAGAACTGCAAATCAATGAAAACATTTACCCTTGGTACAGCAACAAAGAAAAATACTAAAAGCAGTAATAAAAAACTGGCATTAAGGTTTGGCACAACTGTTGCTAAAGTAAGTATTGGGGCAAGTGCATTAGAAAACTGTGTTGACCTGCGTTCAGTAGTTATTAACAGCCAGGTTACTAAAATAGGCAATTCTACATTCAGGTACTGTACACAGTTACGTAAGATGCTTGTTAAATCACTTAAACTCCAGAAAGTTGGCAACAAGGCGCTCCAGGGTGTCCATAACTGTAAGATAAAAGTACCACCAGTAAAAATTAAACCATATACAACATTATTTAAAAATAAAGGACAGGGCAAAAAGGTAGTAGTAGCAAAGAGCTGATATTTTATTCTGGCTGGCATGCAGTTAATAGGTAATACTGCAAGCCAGCCTGGCTTATAGAAGGGGAATTACATGAGCAGGGACTTACGTATTGTATTAGAAATTGATGAAAAAGAGAATGAGAACATGCAGCTAAATGAAGACAGGTTATTTTTAAATAAGTTCCAGAGATACAGTAAAATCTGTATCCAGTGCCATGATAATCCGGATGCAGATGCACTAGCATCCGGATATGCTTTGTACAGGTATTTTGAGAAATGTGGCAAGCATGTGGATTTTATATATACAGGGCATAATAAAATAACAAAACCCAATCTTTTACTGATGGTAAATGAACTTGATATCCCTGTTAAATATGTAACAGAACTTCCAGAGTGTGACATACTGGTTACAACTGACTGCCAGTATGGTGCAGGCAATGTTACAAAGTTTGAAGCCAGTGCAGTTGCAATGATAGACCACCACCAGTGTGGCATTATGCAGAATGAGAATTATTATATAAGAAGCAGCCTTGGAAGCTGTGCTACTGTAGTATGGGATTTATTAAGGGCAGTGGGATTTGATACAGATGCAGACATAAAGCTTTCTACAGCATTATATTATGGACTGTATAGTGACACTAACCAGTTTGAGGAAATATACCATCCACTTGACAAAGATATGAGGGACAGCCTTAATATTAATGAGTCCCTTTTATTCAGGCTTATGAATACAAATTTGTCATTAAAGGAACTCAATATTGCCAGTGCAGCACTTACTAAACAGGTATACTGCCAGGAAAATAAGTTTTCGGTAATAGAAGCAAGTGAATGTGACCCTAATATATTAGGGATAATAAGTGATTTCGTTATACAGGTGGAAGAAGTTGACATATGTGTAGCATTTAACCCAAATCCAGGAGGGTATAAATTATCAGTACGGAGCTGTATTAAAGAAGTAAAAGCAAATGAGCTTGCAGGATATTTATGTAAAGGCATAGGTAATGGCGGTGGGCATCTGACTAAAGCAGGAGGGTTTATTTCAGGAAATCTTTTTGACAGGGCAAGCGGAGGCCTGCAGCTTAAAGAGTATTTAATCCAGCAGATTAATAAATACCATAATGATTTTGAAGTTATATATGCTAAGACTTATGATATTAATATCCAGGAGATGGAGAGATACCAGAAGAAAGATGTAGTAATAGGCGTGGCGGAGGCCTCTGGGTTTATAAAGGAAGGAACTCCTATACTTGTACGTACACTTGAGGGTGATGTAAACTTAAAAGTAGAAGAAGGCCTTTATTTTATGATTGGAATAGAAGGTGAAGTGTATCCTATACGGAAAGAGAAGTTTGACAAGACTTATAAATATGTTGAGGGCAGTCCAGACATGGTTATGGAATATGCCCCGACCGTAAGAGATAATATATGTGGCAATGTGTACCAGCTTATGAAATATATGAAGACATGTGTTGCAACAGGAAAAAGCATGGTCTATGCAAAAGAGCTGGAAACTAATGTAAAAGTATTTACTTCATGGGATGAAACAAAATATTACTGTGGCATGAAGGGTGACTTTCTGGTTGTACGTGAAGATGATAAACATGATATATATGTTGTCCGTAGGGATATATTTTTTAAAACATATAAGAAAGCAGATTGAAAAATCATTCTAAGGTTGCAAAAAACGCACCTCAGGAATGATTAAGGTTTCATTTTTCATCACTATTTGTGCCACCTGGAGGCGGCATGGGGGACTATTATGAAATATACAGCATTTGTAAGCTACAGACATGGGGGCATAGATGAGAAAGTAGCGATGCAGATACACAAGAATATAGAAAGATACCGCATACCATATAAACTGGCCAGGGCACTTGGCAGAAAAAATATGGGAAAAATATTCAGGGATTCAGAGGAATTAAAAGCGGCAAGCAATTTATCAGAGATAATCCAGAAAGCGCTTGATGAAACAGAGTGGCTTATAGTAATATGCACCAGAAGGTTTAAAGATTCGCCGTGGTGCATGGAAGAGGTTGAGTATTTTATAAAGATACGTGGACGTGAAAGGATTATTGTTATTCTTGTAGAAGGTGAACCAGCAGAAAGCTTTCCAAAGATACTTACTGAAATTGAGCAGGATGGCAAAATAATATCAATAGAGCCGCTCGCCGTAGATATAAGGGGAAACTCTGAAAGCCAGATACTTAGAAACCTGAAGCGTGAAAAATTCCGCTTTCTGGCAGGAATGTTGGAAGTTGACTATGATGACCTTAAGCAGAGGCAGAAAGAAAGACAGCGTAAATTTGTTACAGCAGTTACAGCAGTTATTATGCTTTCTGTAGGAACATTTGCAGTAGTAGTGGCAGGAAAGAATTTGCAGCTTGAAGAAGCATATTCAGCACTTGGGCAGTCCATGCAGCAGACATTGAAGGGGCAGTCATATTATCTTGCAGAATATTCCAGTGAAGCTTATAACAATGGTGACAGAAAAACTGCTGCAATGCTGGCACTAGAAGCACTTCCAGACAATTTAGAAAAACCTGGCAGGCCATATGTTGAAAGTGTAATGCGGTATCTTACAACAGCACTTGGTATATATGACTTTAATACTGGATATAAAACAGACAGGCTGTTTGATATGGAACAAGAGGCATATGATACAAAAATACAGGTTAGCAGTGACCAGGAAGTTATCCTGGTTGAAAGATATTATTCCGCCGCTAACAATATGCTGCAAAGGCATGTAGAGATTTACTCGCTGGAAAATGGGAATAAGATTTGTTCATATAATGCAGGGTCAATAAACAGGTCATTTTACTCAGGTTATACAAGATGTTCATATCTGCTTTCTGACAGCAGTACGCTTCTTTATACTGGGAAGGACGGGCTTGTATCTGTAGATATATATACAGGAAAGGAAAATTTCTGTACAAAAAATGCATCAGAATTAAAAGTAAGCAGTAAAGAGGACTTAATCGTAACAATAGATTATGAAACAGGGACTCTTTATTCATTTGATATAAAAGGTGAAAATATACTTGAGTGCAGCCTGGGTTCAGATATTGAGTATACTTTATATGATATCAGCCCTGACAGCGGAGCTGCTGCTTTATCTGCCAATACTTCAAAAATAAATGGCATACTGCTTATTGACACAAAGTCGGGTGAAAGCATGTTTTTTAACCAGCATGGATTATGTGAAGGTGTGGCTTTTTCATCAGATGTTAAACTATGCTTTTTAAAAACTGATACAGAAGCAGGGCTGAAACACATTGTTGAATATAATACAGGAAAAGGAAAAGAAAACTATCTTTGTGATGCGGACTGGGACTTAAAATCTATGGAGATAACAGAAAAGCAGACATGTTTCTACTACCATGGCACAGAACTTTATGAGGTAGATAATAAATCAGGAAAAGCTGTCTGGGAACATACATTTGCGTCAGAAGTTATTTCAATAAGTACAGGTAATGGCTATCTGGGCGTATCATGTGAGGATGGTTCAATATATTTTTATGAAACAGAAAGTAAAAACCTTGTAAATACACAGGCTGGAAACGAAGAGCCATTTTATTTTGTATATATAGATGATAAATATGCATGTCTCCGTGATTACTGGGGCAAAGATATACGTATTTATAGCAGAAGCCAGACAAACAGGGAAGATGTGGAAAGCTGTTCTATTTTTAATAATACAGACCAGCTTCCAGACAAATGGTATACCTGTTCAACATCTGGTGACAGCTTTTTGATGGGATTTGCAAGCGGTTCACAAAGAGTATTTGAGATATTTGATGCTGGAAAATTAGAACGCCAGAATACCACATTAATTTCTGATTTAGGTTATTCTTCGTTTGAAAACCTTACAATAGACATACCAGACAGCCAGCATTTTAGCATACATGACTATGGCACAAATGAAAACAAGCATTATGATATAGCCAGCAACAAGGTACTTATGGAATATAATGAGAATTCATATTATTATTATAATGAAGACAATTCAATTATATTTATATCAGATAATAATGATTTAGTAAAATATAATGCTGCCACTGGGGAGATAATGGAAACTTTTTATATACCACAAGGCTATGACAAGGGTGTATGTCTTGGAAATTATAAGGTATTTAGCAGCAGTAACCAGATTTGCATACAAAATGTCAAAGATGGCAAAGAAAAGATTATAAAAGATGCAGAGCTGTATTCATTCCATGAAGAACGCGGGCTTGTATTTTACAGAAATGAGGATGGCACAGGCTGGTACGTTTATTCGCTTAAGGATGGCAGAGTGTTATGCAGTGGCAATTCAGGAAGCTATTCATGTACAATGTTTTTTGGAGGCGGAAGATATTTCCTAAATGATTATAGTGAAGTTTATGATATGGAAAACTGGAAAAAAGTCCTTGATTTGTCTTTAATCAGCAATGGTGTTTATGGTGTACAGACAACAGACAGCCTTCCATACTTTGTAGTATGGTACCAGGACAGTGATGCTAAAAGCACAGGCAAAACAAAAGGCTCTAATATAGCATATCTTTATAGTAAAACAAATGCTGGTGAAGTAGTGGCGGAAATACCAAATTATGTTACAACAACAAGTGATGGCAAAATAATAGTATATGATGGTGCGCATACTTTATATAAAGTACCACTATATACAGCAGAGGACATAATTGCCAAGGCAAAAGAATATGTAGGGGACTCAGAATTTACAGATTACCAGAAAGACAAGTACCATTTATTTACAGATTAGCGTAAAATATAGCTTTTATTTGCAGTATAATTTTTATTTGCAACATTATTTTTATTTGCAGAATAAAATTTTTGGGAAGATACATGATTATTTATAGAATATAGAAAGGTTTGGTTATAAATATGATTACAAAGGATATAGATTATTTTGACTTAGAACAGATAGCAGAGTCAGGACAGTGTTTCAGATGGAAGAAACTGGATGAGCATAAATACCGCATACCTGCATTTGGCAGTTATCTGGATATAGCACAGACTGGAAGCCATTTTGAACTTTCATGTACAGAAGATGAATTTGAGGAGATATGGTACAATTACTTTGACCTTGGCACGGATTATAAAGGCATTGTACAGCGTATAGACAGCAGGGACAGGTTTTTAATAAGTGCAGCAGAATATGGAAAAGGAATAAGAATACTTAACCAGGATACATGGGAAACAATTATTTCATTTATTATATCACAAAATAATAATATACCACGTATAAAAAAGGGAATAGAAGCAGTATGTAGTAACTATATGCGGCAGAGTGTGGCATTAAAGGATACTGGCATTTATATGATACCATATTTAGAAGATATAGAAAAGAATGGTGGCAGGGAAAGCCTTTCAGGACTTGGGCTTGGCTACCGTGATGAATACATATGGGGTATGTGTAGTTACCAGAACCAGTCGCCAGGATTTATAGAAGAACTTCATAACCTTGATTATGAAGCTTCCATGAAATATCTTATGAGTTTTAAAGGCATAGGAAAAAAGGTGGCTAACTGTATTTGCCTGTTCGGGCTGCACCATCTTGATGCCTGTCCTGTAGATGTATGGATGAAAAAAGTAATAGATGAAGAATATGGTGGTGTAATGCCGGCATGGATGACAGACCAATATGCAGGAGTATACCAGCAGTATACATTTTTCTATAAAAGGGAGAAAAAGTAATATTTTTCTTTAATTATCCGGGCCAGCAGAAGCGTGATGGGTTTAATATGTACAAAAATGTGTATATATAGTAAAAACTGGTTAGGGCATTTGCCAAAAGTAAATAAGCACCACTTGAAATGATATTCTGGTCATGTTATACTAAACAATGTTGCCAGAAAGATTAATAGAGCTATTATTATAAAAAAATAAGGTTATACCTTATACATTATAGAAAGGAATTTATTATGGT
>CAJTRU010000031.1:23238-44040 GCA_910579085.1 uncultured Lachnospiraceae bacterium
AATATTTCCTAAAAAAGATATTTGTGACAAAAATATATTGTATTACCGCCAGGAAAAAGGGGTAACTGAAGTAAAATCCTGTAAAAATTTAGATGGACAGGAAAGTTTATTTAAGGAAGTCCTAGTAATGAAAAAGGGAAGTATCTGTTCATTTTTTACGTATTTTAATGAGTTTTCACTAAATAAATGGCAAGAGTATACTGATATTTCTACGTTTGGTCTTAGTATTTTTTTGAAAGGAAAAGGAAAGGCTTTTTTGTGTCATAGTACATTAGAAAATGGTGTTTTGACTAAAAGAGTTTTACAAGAGCAGACTTTTAATACAGATAATAAAACTGTTATAAGGTTTAAAATTCCAAAAGAAATTAATGGTGGAATTATATTTTTAAAATTATTATCAGAAGAAGAGGTGATTTTTTATTCAGGTGTATATGAAACTTTAGAAGAAGCAGTTAATAAAATACAGCTTGCTGTGGGAATTTGTACATACAAGCGTGAGAATTATATAAATAAAACATTGAAATTATTTTCTGATAAATTTCTTAATGATAAAAAATCGTTGTTATTTGGTAATTTAAAAATATTCGTATCAGATAATGGTAATTCTTTGGATTGTAATAAAATATCAAGTGAATTTATTTCTTGTGTATATAATAAAAATGCGGGTGGAGCAGGTGGTTTTACAAGATGCATGATAGAGGCATTAAAGAAACAAAAGTTTACACATTTTATATTTATGGATGATGATATTTTAATTGAACCAGAATCATTATTTCGCACATACACATTATTAAGTATGGCAAATAGCCAATATAAAAATGTAGTTGTGGGAGGAGCACTTCTTCGTACGGATTTTATGGAAATGCAGCATGCATGTGGCGAGATATGGACTGGAAGAAGGTCAGAATCGCCAAAAAGAGGATATGATTTATCTAAAATATACTATTTATTATTAAATGAAAAAAATATTCCTAATGTTTATAATGCATGGTGGTATTGTTGTATTCCCCTTGACAGGGGGTTAATTAATAATTTGCCACTTCCACTTTTTATTCATGGGGATGATATTGAATATAATATACGCCATACAAGAGATACTGTATATTTGAATGGGATATGTGTATGGCATGATACATTTGAAAATAGAAAAGCATCACATTTAGAGTACTACAATACAAGAAATAAGCTTATTGTAAATGCAATCCATAAACCAGATTTCAATTGGAAATGTGCTGAAAAACAGCTATTTATACATTTAATGGCGGAGATATCAAAATTCCGGTATAAAAATGTTGATTTAATGTTTATTGCAGTAACAGATTTTTGCAAAGGACCAAGATTTTTAAAGGAACAAGAACCAGTTAAATTACACCAGGACATTATGGATAAGGGATATTTACTGGAGGATATGACACATAAATTGGATAAATATAATAAAAACTGGAGAGAGGCAAATTTAGAAAAAAATTCATTGTATAAAACTGAAAAGTTTAAACTGCATCATATAATATTTGCTAATGGATGGCTTTTGCCAGGGAAAAGAAAATTGTCAGTACTTCCAGTTGGAGTGCATATAAGCCATTTATTCAGGGTAAAAGATGTATTATATTACGAACCAGAAACAGGAAAAGGATTTGAATGCAAACGCAGCTATAGGGATTTAGTTGGTATTTTTAAGAAGATGTATAATATACATTGTATGATGCGTAAATCATATGACAGGGCTGCCAAGGAATACCATGAGCATTATAAAGAACTTGTAAGCATAGATTTTTGGAAAAAGTACCTTGAGTTAGATGAATAAACGGTATATGGAGGAAGTGCATTGAAGAAAGCATTGTTGGTAACAAGGGTTAGTGGATTTATTCCACAACATGAAATAAATAATGTTAAAATACTTCAGGAAATGGGATATGAGATACATTATGCTACAGATTTACATAATGTAGTATATGGAAGTGATAATAGTGCTCTTAGGAATACTGGAATAATTACCCACCAGATTGATTTTGTACAGTCTCCATTTTCAAAAGATGTAAGAAAATCTTATTTGCAATTAAAAAGACTTATGTTATCTGAAAAGTTTGATTTAATTCACTGCCATATGCCTATGAGTGGAGTTATTGCAAGAATGGCTGCTGAGAAAGTAAAAAAAGTAAGTGGGAGGCATATTCCAGTATTGTATACTGCCCATGGTTTTCATTTTTTTATGGGTTCGCCTTTAAGAAACTGGATTTATTATCCAGTTGAAAGGTTTCTGGCCAGATACACAGACAGGCTTATATTAATAAACCGTGAGGATTATTTCAGAGGGAAGAAATTCCCTATAAGGGGAAAGGCTGAATATGTACCTGGCATAGGGGTAGAAGTACCACAAAATGCTTACAATAAAAAATTTAACATAGATGGTAAAATCAGGTATATACAAAATATTACAGGAAAAAAAATTACAAGTAAGACAAAGATACTATCAAGTATAGGAGTTCTTTCAAGGGTTAAGAACCATAGACTTTTAATAGATATGATGGCAGAATTAAGAAATCTGGATATTATTTGTATTATTGGCGGAACTGGTGAAGAGGAGAATATTCTACGAAAAAGAATTAAGAAATTGCATTTAGAGGAAAAGGTGTTTTTGGCTGGATATGTAAATAATGTTCCAGAAATGTTATATGCAACAGATTGCTTTGTACTTCCATCATACAGGGAGGGTCTTCCTGTGGTAGTAATGGAGGCAATGGCAGCAGGAATTCCAGTTATTGCAAGCCAGATACGTGGTGTTGTTGATTTGGTTGAGCACAAAAAAGGAGGATATCTTGTAAAGAATATTAAGCCAGAAGATTTTGCAGATATGATAAGAAAAATGTTTGCAGAAAAATACAATAAAAATACAATATCATGTGATTTGTTAAGAGAACAAATGGGTAAATGGAACCATGAAAAGGTTAAAAAGTTTTCAAGGGATATTGTAGAAAGAAAGATGAGGAAAATTTATAGAAGTGTTGATATAGATAATAATAAAAAACATTAAAATATAATGGAGAGTAATCTAATGGGAAAATTGTTAACAATTTCCATAGCTGCATATAATGTGGAAAAGTATATTAAAAAATGCCTTAATTCCTTTATTGATGATTGTTTTATTGATGATATAGAAGTATTAATTATAAATGATGGTTCTATAGACAATACAGCTAATATTGCAAGCAAGTATATGAAAAAGTATCCTAGTACATTCAGGCTTATTAATAAGGAAAATGGTGGACATGGGTCAACGGTTAATTGTGGTATATTGGAAGCAAAGGGAAAATATTTTAAAACAGTTGATGGTGATGACTGGGTTGATAAAGAGGCATTAAAAGAACTTATAGATTTTATAAGAATTACCCATGCTGATGTGATTTCAACTGATTACTGGTGGGTAAATGACAAGACAAAAAGAAAAATTAAAGAAATTAAAAATACATTTGATAGTCTTGAGTATAGGAAAGAATATAAATTTGATGATGTGTGCCGTCATATATATATAAATATCCATGCTATGACAATAAAGACAGAAATTTTACAGAAGAATAAAATCTGGCTAGATACCAATTGTTTTTATGTGGATGCAGAATATGTGTTATTTCCTGTTCCGTATATTAATACTATTTCTTTTTTGCCAAAACCTGTTTATATGTATCGTCTTGGGCTTGAAACGCAGAGCATGAATTTATTAAATATGCAGAAAAACTGCGGAAATCATGAAAAGGTTATTAGAAGAATAACAGGACTTTATAACAAAAATAAACAAACATTGAGTATTTATAAAAGTGAATATTTAGAAAAGGCTATTGCAAAACTTGTTACAAGCCAGATAAAGATATATCTTAGTTATCCAGCTAGCATAGAAAATAAGAAAAAAATAATTAAAATGGATAATATTATTAAGAATAAATATCCTGGTGTATATATTAAGATGAAAAATAAGGCAGTAGTTGCATTACGTAAAAGTAACTATAATTTATATTGGGTATCTTCATTGGTATTAAGAAAAGTAAATAAGCTATAAATTTTTTGTAAACAGTCCTGGAATAAATAATTGTAAAAATTTTTTAGAGTGATATAATGTTGTAAAAATTGGTGTGAAAGGATAAAAAGATGAATCAAAAGATAAGGACTTTATCCAGTTATACTGCTATATTATTTGACATAGGTATTATACTGGCAGCATATTCTATTGCAAATGTACTTAGGTTTAATACAGTGCAGATACATATAATGGCAAGTGCAGATTATGTAGCACTCCGCTGGTTTATTATACTCACATATATAGCAGTACAGCTTTTTTTCAGGACTAATATGGATTTCCTGACAAGAGATAAACTGAGAGAAGCTTATCTGGTATTTAAACAATATATAATTGTGTTTGCGTGTGTAATGGCATACTTTTATCTTATGAAGCTTGGTGGAGAGTATTCAAGATTACAATTAGGATACTTTTTTGTAATAGCTTTAATAGGCACATATATAGAACATTTGATATTAAAGAAGGTACTGCAACAAAAGTACATGACTACATATGCGGAGAAAATTGTATTAATATCAGACAGTCAAAACATACAAACTGTTTTAAAAGAATTAGGAAAAATTGAATATTTAAGCATAGAGTATATAGCTTTAACAGATAAAGACATGGCAGGCCAGGAAATTGGTGGTGTTTCTGTTATAGCTGATATGGACAATATGGAAGAAATAATTAAGAACCTTCCTGTTGATGGGGCATTTATTTACTTACCTTATAAAACTGCTGGAAATATAGAGAAAATAATGGGCTGGCTAAATGCCATGGGAATAAAAATATATTTAAATTTACGTGAGTATGGGTATGATTTTGGACAGAAGCAGTTTACATCAATAGGAAAATATGGTGTTATGGTTTACTCGAACTATGAGTATGAAATACGTGATATAGTAATAAAGCGTATTATGGATATATGTGGAGGGATTGTATTGTTTATTTTTATGTGTATTGCACTTCCATTTGTAGCTATAGGAATAGCAATACAGTCACCAGGTCCAGTAATGTTTAAACAGACACGTATCGGAAAAAATGGAAGGCGTTTTGAAATATATAAATTCCGTTCAATGTATATGGATGCGGAAGAAAGAAAAGCTAGTCTTATGAAAGAAAATGAGATGGACAGCGATTTTATGTTTAAAATAAAAGATGACCCAAGAATATTTCCTGTAGGAAAGATTATAAGAAAACTTAGTATAGATGAACTTCCACAGGCTATAAATATAATAAAAGGTGATATGAGTCTTGTGGGCACACGCCCGCCTACAGAATCAGAATTTGAGATGTATGAGTCATACCACAGAAGAAGGATTAGTATAAAACCAGGGCTTACAGGTTTATGGCAAGTCAGTGGCAGAAGCAGCATAACTGATTTTGATGAAATAGTAAAACTAGATTGTGAGTATATTGATAACTGGAACTTAAGGCAGGATATAAAAATTATCTTAAAAACAGTATGGGTAGTGTTGTTTGGAAGAGGGGCAGAATAGAAATTTAAAAGATAGGAGAGAAACAATGGAAAATGATGAGGTTGTAATTGATTTAAGAGTATTAATGTGGGAGATACTTAGGAAATGGCATATAATACTGGTGGTATGTATTATATTTGCTGTTGCGTCTGGCATGTTTGGAATACACAAGAATAAAGCACAAAGTGTAGAAGTATCACCAGAAAATTTATATGAGAAGCTAAAACCAGCTGAGATTGTTAAGGTTAATAACCTTGTTTCAATCCAGAAGAGAATTGATGAAAAAACAGAATATGAGAAAAATTCTATTTATATGTCATTAAATGCGTATGATGTTGACGTTGCAAGAACTGATTTTATATTGTCGGACAACCCTGATAATAAGTATATACGCCAGATGTATACAACATTTATGTTTGAAGGCGGGTTATATAACAATATTGTAAAAGAGTATAAAGATGATATTAGTTTAGAGAACCTTTCTGAACTGGTTAAGATTATGATTTCAGATAAAAAAGTAAATGTTAATGAAGACAGCGAAGAAAATTATTATAAAGGTAACGATTTAAACAGGATTATTTCTGTAAGAATTTTAGGCAAAGATAAAGAACAATGCCAGAAATTGCAGTCACTTGTAATTAAAAATGTAAAACAGTATGAAAAAAGTGTACAAAGCAAATATAATAATCATTCCATTGAGGAAGTATCTTCTAATGTATATAAGGCTGTAGATACAGATATAGCATATGCTAAAAGCGCATATGACAGCCAGATGTATTCATTATACAATGAGTACCAGTCAATATATAATGTTTTAAGTGATACACAAATTTCATTATTTGACAAGCTTTTGAATGAGGATGAGAAATTAAATGAAGATGAAGAGTTAATTGAAGAAAAGGAAGAAACTGTCCAGCCGGTTTCTGGTAAAATTAGTTTAAAATATGTAATAGTTGGAATTCTGGCAGGCGGATTTCTTTCAGTGGTTGCTATAGTTTTAATTACCATGTTTAATGGCAGAATATTTGTACAAAGGCAGATTACAGACAGAGGCCTTGCAAGGGTTTTTGGAACATTTGGCAAAAATAAAAATAATATTGCAAGTGTGGTACTTGGGGATGTTGGTACTGATAAAACAAGCCAGCTTGATATAATTGTTGCAAAGGTTAATGTTTATTGTAAGAAGAATGATATCAGTGAACTAGTTATTATAGATAATTGTACAACAGAGACTGGTAAATCACGTATGAAGAGTGTGGTTGATACAATACAAAAAAGCGGAATAGATTGTAAAAAGGTAACATTGTCCGAAGGTGATTCAAAATATACAGAATTATGTGATAAAAATAATATTGTTGTTATTGAGGAATTAGGAAAAGGTACATTAAAATCATTAGAATATATGTTTACACAGTTAAAGGATTTAGAAAGTAAAGTATGTGGGGTAATATGTGTACAATAGCTGGTAACAATGAGATATCATGCACCAGGATATAAATATATTATAGGAAGGGTTGTAATATAGTAGTATGGCAAAAGAGAAACCTATTGCATATAATATGCTGCTAAATGGATTATTAAAAGTATCTTCATATATTTTTCCACTTGTAGCTTTTCCTTATGTGTCAAGAGTTCTGCTTCCAGAAGGAATAGGCAGGGTTTCTTTTGCAACATCTTTTATTACTTATTTTTGTATGCTGGCACAGATAGGAATACCAACATATGGAGTACAGGAATGTGCTAAAGTGCGTGACAACAAAACTGAACTTAGCAGAACATTTCATGAATTGTTTTTTATAAATGTTCTTATGGCATTAGTTTCATATATTATTTTTATGATTTGTTTATTGCTGGTTCCGAAGCTACAGGAAGATAAAACATTATTTATGGCAATGGGTTTAATGATTGCCTTGAACGTTATAGGTGTAGAATGGTTATATCAGTCAACAGGACAGTATGCTTATATTACAACAAGAGCATTATTTTTTAAAATAGTATCTATACCATTGTTGTTTGTTTTAGTACGTGGTAAGCCAGATTATGTTTTTTATGGGATATTAGTTGTTTTTTCATCTAAGGCATCAAGTATACTTAATTTTGTACATGCAAGGAAAATTATAATTGTAAAGTGGTTAGGCAGTTATAATATAAAACGCCATATTAAACAGATATTTGTCCTTTTTGCGGTTTCTTGTGCTACATTGGTGTATACTAACCTGGATACATTTATGCTTGGAATGATAAAAGGGGCAGAGGAAACAGGTTACTATGAGGCTGCGGTTAAAATTAAAGTACCTCTTGCTGACATAGTTACAGCAACAGGCATAGTTTTGCTTCCACAAATGTCATATTATCTTGAAAAGGGGATGAAAAGGGAGTTTATTAAGACATGCCAGAAAGCTATAAATGTAATGATATTAGCAGCATTGCCAGTTTCAGTTTACTTTTCTGTTTTTGCAAGGGAAAGTATTGGGCTTTTGTCAGGACCAGCTTATTCCAGAGCTGTTATTCCTATGCAGATTATTATGCCGGCTGTATTATTAATAGGACTTACTAATATAATTGGAATACAAATGCTTGTGGCAATAGGCAAGGGAAAGGATACTCTATATTCAGTTATAACAGGTGCTCTAACTGATTTAATATTGAATATATTTTTTATTCCAATATATGGGGCAGCAGGAGCAGCAGCAGGGACTCTTGCAGCAGAAGCTGTGGTTCTGCTTGTGCAGTATAATTATATAAAAAATATAGTAGCAAATTTATTTTCAGATTTTAACTGGAAATTATCAATACCAGCTTGTTTAACTGCTATTATTTTAACATTATGGGTTAAGCTTATAAACATTCCGTCAATATTTTCGCTTGCTGTTTCTTCTGTCATTTTTTTTGGAAGTTATGTTGGAATACTTCTGTGGAAGAAAGAGCCATTTGTTGTTGAAGTTACAGACAAAGTAACAAAGGCTTTAGAAAAGATAACGGACGGAAAATGCAAACATGATACAAGAAATAAACAAGAAATGAGGATTAATATGAAACAAAGAAGTTATTATTTTAAAAATATAGCAGATAGTTTTATTAAGCATTATAGGATAATAATACCATTTGTGATTTTGTGCACATTAGGATTAGGTGTACTTGGATACCGTCAGACCCGCCAGATTAGAAGTCTGACATCTGCACAGCAGGAAGAGGTGGATTTATATAATGAGCAGCTTGCTGCCTACGATAAGCAGATAGAGGAAAGCCAGAGAAATATAGAAACAATCCAGCAAGAAATTAGTAAGTTGCAGAAATATATAGATGAATCTATATATATGAAATTAGAAGCTTTAGATTTACAATTAGCAACTGCTCAATATGCGGTAACAGACACATTAAATACTTCATATATTATTAGTTCTATGACAAATTACCTTGCTTATGGTAATATACAGGAAGTTCTCGAAAAAGAATATGGTACTGATGAAGCAGGCTATATAAGGGAGATTTTGTCATGGCCTGTTAATGGAAACTTATTAAATATAACTATAACACATTATGATAAAGAAAAAGGTAAGGAAATATTGGGAATAATCCAGAAGAGCCTTGAAAGTTATATTCCTGAAATAGTTAAAGTCCAGGGAAAATTTACCTTTAAGAAGCTGGAAACCAAGTACTACACTAAAAAGGATAATGATATAACAAATGCTCAGAATTCAAGAATGGATACATTAAAGAATTATAATATTTCACTTGCAGACTATAATACAAGGATTGCATCTAATAAGAATTCAAAAGCAGATTATATTGAAAAAAACCAGCCTGAAGTTATGGAAGCCGCCGCACCAGGTAAAATGCTGGTTATTAAATATGCTGTTTTTGGTGTTATTCTGGGTATTGTATTGCCATTTGCAATTATTTCATTGAGATATATACTTAGTAACAGGATACGTTCAGCTAGAGAGTTAATGAATGCAGAGATACCTGTATTTCCATGTAGTAGTGGCGTAAATGGTGAAAAACCTGATGTATCACTTGGTATTACAGAATTACAGCTTCTTGTGCAAAAATATGGTGCAGATGGTTTTTTCCTTAACATTCTTTCTGGCAGTGATAAAGTAAAGAGTGTGGTTGGGGACATAACACAAACATTTAAAAAAAGCGGGCTTGTTGTAGAAACAGGGGTCATTGCAAGTGAAGATGCAAGGTCTCTGGAACATATGGTTAAAACTAAGTATGTAGTAATAGTAATAAAAACTGGTGAGAATACTTATCCACAGCTTGCAAGCCAGATAGGGGTATGTCAGAAATTTGGGGTTTCAGTATGGGGTTGTATTGTAGTGGAGTAGGTTTTCATATGGTAGCAAAGTACTATCCAGAGGAGGGATAATTATATATGAATTCCCTAATGACAAAGTATAATAACTGGACAAAAAATCCACATAATGGTGAAGATTTGTTTTTTTATGGATTTGTTTTATTTATTTTCAGAGGCATTATGGGTACAACAATGTTTCCTTATATTGGGATAATATTTAAAATTTCTTTTGGAATTGCTATTTTATTGTTAATAATGAAAATTATTTTATTTGATAAATATACCTTTAAAATGTTAATAGCAGTTACAGGAATGTTTGTATGTAGTGCATTGGTATTTTTGTCAAGTGGTTATTTTACACCTTTTTTATGGGTTTTATTAATAGTAGCAGCAAAAGATGTGCCATTTAGGAAAATATTAAAAGTATATCTGTTAATGAATATAACTATAATGGGACTAGCATTTGTTGCATCACTTTTAGGCGTAGTTGAAAATCTGGCTTATACTAACGATGAATGGGATGGTTACAGATATTCATTTGGATGTGTTTATACAACAGATTTTGCAGCACATGTATTTTTTATGCTTCTGGCAGCATTTTATTTATACCAGGAGAGGCTAAGATGGTATCATTATGCTGGAACGTGTGCTATTGCTATATTTATTTATTATTTTTGTTTTGCGAAACTTGATACTATATGTATTATTTTAATAATTTTATTCTTTGGTGGTTATCATATATTACAATGGCAAAGCAAAAGGGAATGTATAGTAGTACCAGGTATAGAAAAAGACAGCCAGCAGATATTTGTATTTAAAAGAACAAAGGCATATTTAAAATGGAAAGGGCTTTGGATGAAGTTTGCGCTGATTAGTATGCCAGCCCTTACAATACTTATGTATTTTTTATCTGACTCATACAAACAGGATAATGAATTTTTAGAAACTATTAATGAAACAATAACAGGAAGGCTTGCATTTGGAAAAAAAGGGCTGGAGGATTACGGAATTTCATTATTTGGGCAGGAAGTTCCTATGGTTGGTTTTGGAGGTTCAACAACTTTAGAAGAAGAATATTTTTTTATAGACAGTTCATATTTAAATATATTACTTAGATATGGTATTTTATTTTTAATAATGGTATTTATTATTTATGGTACAATATGCTATAAAAATAAAAAAGATACAATTCTTATGATGGCTATTGTTTTATTGGCAATAAGTTGTTTTATTGACCATCATATAATAGAAGAAGCGTATAATCCATTAACATATGCGCTTTTTGCAAAGACAGGGGATGTGATGTGGAGAAGCAGTTAAATTTAGGTGTTTTAAAAACTATGGCATACATAAAAATGTATGCCATAATTTTTCTATAAAAAATCTTATATATAAAATATCCGTATTTCTCCAAATGTTGTCTCACCATTAATATATAAAGTTACATTACTTGTACCTGATATGGTTCCATTTTCATTAACTGAACCAAATGTGCGCTGGAGGTTTTTCTGTATTTTCCATTCTTTGGGTATATAAAGCTGTGTTTCACCAAAGCTGTTTTCAATATTTATATATGCAGAATTTTCCTGTATAATTGCATTATCAAAGTGTATTACCATAGACCCGAAACTGTTGCTAAGCTGTGCTCCACGGAAATTGGCAGAATTTACATGTTTTATAACAGACCCAAAGCTGTTTTTACAAAAGATATTTTCTCCATTATATTGTTCATTTGTTGAACCAGTTGAATTATTATAATTACTATTATTCCATATATAAGGACGGTTTTTCTTGCCAAAAATCATTGTAAGCCCGATACTTCCAAATAATGCAGCAATAAGCAGGGGGAAAGGTGTAATGGCAGTAAGTCTTAAATGCCGTGAGTAAAGTATACATATACATGCTATAGAGAACAATATTTCAAAAAAATCCACACGGCGTAAGCCTTCAATTAACATTAAAACAAAGAAAACTGTTATAAGCAGCTTAAAAATATTAATATGGGGAAAACAGATATACCTGTTTAGAATTATATATACAGCAGCAATAATAAAGAACAGTCCCCATAAGATTTTTCCATTTCTATTTTTATTCATATATACCTCATTTCTGTTTTGTATTATGTGTTATTGGAACTTAAACTATAAGTACAGTATAACAGGATTATACCATAAATAGAGTATACTGTAAAAGAGGTATTGTATAATTATATTACTATTTTGTATGCTAATGTTTTCATGCCAGGCGTCTGGTGGATTTTTGTAGGTTAAAAACTGTAAAGATTAAAATAAATTAATGATAAACTGCTATAAATATGATATTATAAGGCTGAAGGGAAAATATACAGTTTATTTTAATATATTGGGTTTTGGGCTAAAATGAAGAAAGACGGGGTATAGGTATGGAAAAAGATTATCTTACAGGAGCGTTAAACAGGCATGGGCTGTATGAGTGGTATTCAAGTCTCCAGAAAGGAACTATTCTCCAGTTTATGTTTCTGGACTTGGATAACTTTAAAATAGTTAATGATACTTATGGGCATAGTACAGGTGATGAACTTTTGATTGCAGTTGCTAAAATACTTGAAACCTGTATGGAAGAGGCAACTTGTGTGCGCCTGTCAGGTGATGAGTTTGTGGTTGTTATAAAGGGAAGGACAAGAAGGCAGAAGGTAATTGATGCTGCTGAAATGATTAATAACAGGATACAGCAGAAAGAAGGATTTAGAAGTATTGATACAGATGTATCAGCAAGTATAGGGATTTTGCTTAACCAGAATAGCAGGGAGTCCCTTAATGAGATTTTATTTAAGATTGATAGTGCTATGTACCAGGCGAAAAGCAATGGCAAATCATGTTATGTTGTATTTAATGATATTGCAGATGAAGTGTATGATGAAGTACAGATGGAACAGCAGCAGGCAGATGCTTTAACAAATGGGGAGTTTGAAATATATTTTAAGCCAGTAATTAATTCCCAGACTTCAAAGTTAGTTTTGTCTGAAGCAAAAATTGTCTGGAATATGGCAGATGGAAAAAAGCGCGGGCAAGAGGATTTTTTAACACTATTTGAAAGAAATGGTTTTATCCGTGAATTGAATTTATGGGCTTTTGGTATAGTGTGCAGGGATATTGAAAAGTTCCATAACAGGGCAAATGCAAAGGGAAAGGCAGGGATAAGGCTTTCAAAGCTCCTTATCGTTGAAAAGAACCTTCCAGAGACTCTTGAGGCAGTGATGGAGGTGTATGGAATTGGAAAAGATGAGATATGTTTTGAAGTTGAGGAAAAAGTTTTTTCCAGAGGGAAGGAAAAGATTGTTGCTGGATTACAGAAGTTACAGGACAAAGGCTTTCAGATTGCAGTTATAAATGCGGGAGTTGATTTTTCGAGCCTTAAATACTGGGACAGGCTGCGCCTGGATTATATAATGTTTGATGAAGGCTATATTAACAATGCATTAAGGACAGAGAGAGGAAAACTTATTCTGAAAGCTTTATTTGCAATAGGAAATGACCTGAATATTAAAGTAGTTGCAGATGGAATATCCACTGAGGAAGATGTTATATTTCTTGCGGCCTGTGGCTGTACAATAATAAGTGGTGGGTTTTATGCAAATGCTTTGCCAAAGAGTGAGTATGAAGGATATGTAAAGGAAAAAATTATATATGGAATACAAAAGACAGAATTCCGGTTTATTGACGGGTTTTCTTCATCAGATGGAAAATACAATTGTTCTGTAAAAGGGGATATACGTCTGGAAGATGGTATTTCAAAAGAGTGGGGCAGCATCTATTTTCCAGGTGGTGCTGCTATGAAAAATGTTATAATGCTTCCGCCAGCTATACTTGCGGAGTCATCATATACCATAGGCATGTGGCTAAAACCTGGAGTTATTAATAGCTGGACGAGCGTACTTTATGCAAGGTATATGGGAGGGTTTATGTCTTATGTGCCATATGCTATTGGGGGCAATAGTGTTTTCCGTATTAGTGAGGACTCCGACTTAAATGGATGGCATGATATACTTACAAGGCAAATTCCCCCAGAAAAATGGAGTTTTGTGTGCATGGCTTATAATGCGGGGGTTTCAAGGTGTTATATAAATGGAAGGAAATGCGGGTATAAGGCAAATATACCGCTGCTTCCAATGTGTAAACAGATTATTGCAGGAGGAGACCCGTTCCAGAGCTCATATAATGGATATTTATCAGCACTTGTATTTTATGATGGCGCATTGTCTGATACTGAAGTGCGTGACTGGTACCAGCAGTTTTTAAATGAGGATGGTTTTATGGGTGAGGAAGAAACATTCTGGAATGTGACAGGTTCTTCTTGACAGTAGTCCAAGGAAGAAATTATATTTTTCTGCTGTATAAAAAGCTTCTTCCGTTTTTGCCAGACTGTTCTATTATTCCTATATATTTAAAAATATTAATTGCAAGCTGCGCATATCTTATTTGGATATGTGCATGTTTTGCATAGTCTTTTACACTGAATATATCAGGCAGGCTGCCAGGGAGCAGCACTGAGTATTCTTCCCTGCTGCCTATATAAAGTTCATCTACCAGGGAAACAGGTATGCGGTCATAACGTGATGCACCTTTTTTCCTGTCTTTGCCATATCCATTTAAAACCCTGTATTCTTCTGCATTAACAAGCGTAAGGCATATATGAAGGTTTGGGTTTGCCAGGTATGTTTTTATCTTATATAGCTCATAAAATGCGTCATAAAAACTGCCACGTTTTGGTGATTTTCTTCCTGCTGATACTTCTCCTGTTTTTTCATCAATCCAGTACAGCCATTTTGTATAAACAATAGGATATACTATAGTTACAGGATACAGTTCCAGGAATTTGTCAAGTTTTTTCCTCATGCTGTTAAAGTTTCTTGTCTGTATTTCAATAATTTCGCCACTGCGCTGTATATCTGCAACAAACCTGTCTATTTTAACTTCCTGGAAGGCAGTATCAGGTTCATAAAAGTTTTTGAGCACAGCATGAAGTGTTTTTTCTTTAAGCGTCCCTATTCCATTAGTGCCAGGCTCTTTAGTGGCAGCCTTTTCACATGCAGCAAGGAATAATTTCTGGTCATATTCTGATACAGGCATATTAAACTCCTTCCATTATAGTATAGTTATTGCACCAGGCAGCATGGATGTCTGCTTATAGAAATTATATATGAATTTTATCTTTAATACAAGGAAATGTGAATATCTGGTTTTAAAATGAGCATACTTAAAAAGAATAGAGATATAAAGTAAAAATATAATCCAGATGCTTTTTTAAGATTACAGGCATTTAGAAATGAGGTATATATGGATATATTCACAGGTAGTATTGATGAACGGAAAGATGCTGTCAGTAAACTTTTAAATATGGAGTCTAATTTTGATATTATCCAAAGGGACATAACAATAGGCGGCAGGCGTGCTGTATTATTTGTTATTAATGGATTTTTAAACAGTGATTTATGTGAGAAAATTATTGAATATTTTTATAGTATCAGTGCTAGTAATTGTCCAGGAGATTTGCAGGAGTTTATGAAAGACTGTCTTCCATTTGCTGATACTAAGCCTGTTGATACTGAACAAAGTTTTAAGGATGCAGTCCTTGCAGGGCTTGCCTGTTTTATAATAGATGGATACAGCGGGATTTTAACTCTTGATATAAGGAAATTCCCGGCAAGAAGTGTGGAAGAGCCTGACAAGGACAAAGTTTTAAGAGGGTCAAGGGATGGATTTGTAGAGGCGCTTCTTCCTAATACGGCACTGGTTAGAAGACGTATAAGGGATGCAGGGCTTATATTTGAGATATATAAGGCTGGCAGAAGTTCACGTACTGATATAGCTGTAGGCTATATGAAAGGAAGAGTTAAAGAGGCAGTAATTGAAAAGGTGCTGGACAGGATAAAAAATATAGATGTGGATTCACTTACAATGAACCAGGAGAGCCTTGCAGAAGCAATTTTTCCAGGGCACTGGTTTAATCCATTCCCTAAATTTAAATATACAGAAAGGCCTGATACGGCAGCAGCATGCCTGCTGGAAGGAAGTGTTATTATCCTTGTAGATAATTCTCCATCTGCAATAATTATACCTACATCACTTTTTGATATAATAGAAGATGCCAATGATTATTATTTTCCACCTATAACTGGAACTTACCTGCGTCTGACAAGAATGGTTACAAACCTGCTTGCACTTTTTATTACACCTGTGTTTCTGATGTTTATTGAAAATCCAGACTGGATACCTAAAGGATTTGACTTTATTATGATTAAAGATGATATACATGTAAATCCTTTACTACAGTTTTTAATTCTTGAACTTGCAGTAGATGGCCTTAAAATGGCATCAGTAAATACACCGTCTATGCTGTCAACACCGTTAAGTGTAGTTGCTGCTATTGTATTTGGTGATTATACAGTACAATCTGGCTGGTTTAACAGTGAAATAATGCTTTATATGGCGTTTGTGGCAGTTGCCAATTATACACAAAGCAATATGGAACTTGGGTATGCCCTGAAATTTAGCAGGATAATGCTGTTATTACTTACAAGCTTTTTTGGTATATGGGGATTTACAGCAGGAACAATTGTAATAGTATTTGCACTTCTGTTTAATAAGACATTTACAGGCAGGGGATACTTATATCCACTTATACCATTTGATAAAATACAGCTTTTAAAAAGGTTTTTCCGTGTAAGCCTTGGAACAAATGAAAAACTGCGCAGCAGGTAAAAATGCGTATATTTTTGCTTTTTAATTGTAACAATGTTATAATTACACTGCAAGAAGGGCTTTATCCAGCAGATAATACTTCCTGCTGGATAGGGCATAAGATAAAAGGGGAGTGACAAAATGCAGGATAAAAAATACATACTGGAAATATATGAAATGTTTAAAAGGAATTTACCTTTTATTATAAGAGAAAAAGAAATTGTCCTAAGTATTTTAGGTAACAGGGACAATATTATTATAACAAGGGACGATGGCAATGGCAGGTTAATTGCCGCTGCTGTAGCCAATAATTCCACAATACTTTTATTATGTGTTGATAGGGAATACCAGAACAGGGGGATTGGTTCAGGACTGCTTTGTGAATGTGAAAATATTTTTATAAAAAATGGGTTTAATAAGTTTAATGCTGGTCTGGGGTTTGATTATATTATGCCAGGTGTGCCTGCTGCCAGAAGTTATTATAAGGCAGAAAATGAAGGATTAAGCCAGGATATTAATAATATTGCAGCAGATTTTTTCGCTAAAAGGGGATATATACATTCGTGTAACTGTGATTTTTTTGATATGAAGATTTCTTTAGGGGATTTTGTAAAAGACAGTTACAATATAGGGGATGTTATTGACGGGGTTACATATAAATGGGCAACAGAAGATAATATAAATGGTATCTATGAATGTACAGACGATGCATACGGGGATTTTACAAAATATTATAGAAACAAGGAATTATACAATAGCAGCAGTAAACAGAAAGTTCTTGTGGCGCTTTGCAACAGCCAGGTAGCAGGGACTCTTATAGTAAATAGTGAAGATACTGGCAATAGCACAGGATGTTTTGGATGTTTAACTGTCAGACATGCATACCAGGGAAAACATATTGCTGTAAATCTTATTACTATTGGCACAAAATATTTAAAAGATATGGGATTTAAAGAAGCCTTTATAGGATATACATATAGCGGGCTGGAGCATTTATATGGATATGCTGGCTATAAAATATGGGTTTATTATATGATGGCAGCAAAAGAAGTGGAAAATGGGGGAAATCTATGATATTTGATACACATGCACATTACAGTGACCATAGGTTTGATAATGACAGGCACAGCCTGCTTATATCAATGGAAGAAAATGGAATTGGCAATATAGTTGAGGTGGGTGCTGGATTAAAATCAACAAAAGAGGCAGTAAAACTTTCAGATGAGTATAGTTTTATATATGCTTCTGTGGGAATACACCCATGTGAAACAGCAGATATTAAAGAGGAAGACATGGAATGGATTAAATCACTGGCATTAAATGAAAAGGTGGTTGCTGTAGGTGAGATTGGGCTTGATTACCATTATAATGAACCTTCCAGGCAGATACAGAAAAAGTGGTTTATCCGCCAGCTTGAAATAGCAAAAGAAACAGGGCTGCCAGTAATTATACATAGCAGGGATGCAGCAGAAGATACATTAAATATAATGAAAACATTTTATCCATCTAATGCAAAGAAAACGAATGGTGTAGTACACTGCTTTTCTTATAGCCCTGAAATTGCAAAGATATATATTGATATGGGTTTTTATCTTGGCATTGGTGGTGTGCTTACATTTAAGAACGGCAGGAAACTTATAGATGTGGTTTCACAAGTGCCATCAGACAGGCTTGTGCTTGAAACAGATGCACCATATCTGGCACCAGAACCTCATAGAAATGAGAGAAATAGTTCATTAAACCTGGAGCATGTTGCCAGAAAAATTGCAGAAATTAAAGGTATTACAATGCAAGAGGTTATAAATATAACAGAAAGAAATGCAAGGGAATTATACAGACTGTAAATAAATAAGGCATGTTCTGTAAATCCTGTTTAAAAGGTGTTATAACCGGTTAAACAGGATAGCAGCACATGCCTTTGTTTTAAACTTTATTTACAGGGTATCCATTATTTCTTTTATATAATCTTTAATTATTATTGCTGTTTTATCTATGCCAAGATGGCTGCTGTTAATGCATAAATCATACAGCCTTGAGTCGCCCCATTTACCATCTGAATAATGGTTATGGTACTGTTTTCTATGTTTATCATGCCTTTTAATTTTAGTAGCGGCATCTGTTTCACTTAAATGGTATTTATCCATAATACGTTTGAGTTTAACTTCATAATTTCCAAGTATAAAAACAGAAATCAGGCCTTTTCTGTCTTTTAATACAGTTTCTGCACATCTGCCAACAATAACAAATGACTCACCTGTATCTGCTTTTTCACGTAAGTAATCAAACTGCATTTCTGCAATTATTTCCTCAATGGAATTAGTGTATGCACCCACTCTTCTGGAGCTGAAAAGTTTTTTAGGTTTCTCATCATATTTTTCGAGATATTCAACATGGATATCTTTATCCTTTGAAATATCATCTAACATATTTCTGTCATAGAGTTTAAGCCCTAAGTCCCTGGCGACTTTTTCTGCAATTTCATGCCCGGCACTTCCATATTCACGGCTTATTGCTATAATTACCTGTTTATCCATTAAAATCCTCCTTATTTAACAATATCTTATAAATATGACAATCATTGATATTGTTATTACTATAATAGTTGCAGGTGCGGCTGATTTACAATATTTGCCCCAGCCAATAATGTAACCATTTTTAGCTGCTACGGATGTTCCAACTACATTAGCAGAAGCACCAATTGGTGTAGCACTTCCTCCTATATCTGTTCCCATGGATAATGCCCATGCAAGTGTTTCGATATTAGCGCCTGTTGTGGCTGAAAGGCTTCGTATAATAGGTATCATTGTTGCAGCAAATGGAATATTGTCAACAAATGCGCTGGCTATTGCTGAAATCCATATAATGATTGCTACCATAAGTTTTAAATTGCCACCACTGATATCACCTATAAAATTGGCAACTATTTTAAGTATTCCTGTTTCTTCCAGCCCGCCAACAACTGCAAATAAACCTATAAAGAACATAAGAGTTTTATAGTCAACTTTTTTTAATAATTCAAAAGCACTTGTGCCAGCGGCAATTAGAGTAACAACAGCTACAGCAGTGCCAATAAATGCAACTGTCAGCCCGGTCTGTGCATGTGTCACAAGAAGTACAACAGCACATCCAAATATAATGCTGCTTATTATAAAATCCCTTTTATTAGTAATAGCATCTTTTGGTTCTGGTATTGCTGATAAATCAATGTCTTTTGAAGAGTCAGCAGCCATTGCCTTTCCAAATACAAAATAGAAATAAACAATTACAAAAACAAGGCTTATTGCAGCGATAATACCAGTGTTAGTTAAAAAGTCAGAAAAAGAAAATTCAAGGGATGTCCCTATAATAATATTTGGCGGGTCACCACACATTG
Source organism: uncultured Lachnospiraceae bacterium (assembly GCA_910579085.1). GTDB lineage: Bacteria > Bacillota > Clostridia > Lachnospirales > Lachnospiraceae > Butyribacter. The sequence goes on from CAJTRU010000031.1 coordinate 43,160, forward strand.
TAGCAGAGCCTCCAAGGTTTGCACAGAAAATTTCTGATAAAATCATTGGAACAGGGTTAAATTTTAATAATTTAGCCAGCTCTATTGTAACTGCTGCAAGGAATAAAATAACAGTAATGCTGTCTATAAACATTGCGAGTATAGAGGACATAATCATAAATGTAATAAATAAAGGTACAGGCTTGTAATTTACCATCTTTGCAAGCTTCATGCAAAGCCAGCGGAAAAAGCCAGCCTTTGCCATTCCCTCCACCATTACCATCATTCCAAAAATAAATATAATTGTTGCCCAGTTAATTCCAGATGTCTCTTCACTGCTTGTGCCTGAAACATACCAGAAAGATTTAGTAATAATACTGTGCAGGTTTAAAGTTTTATAGATTGCTGAGGTACTATGCATTGAAAGTCCAAATACCAGTAAGATGGTTAGTAAACCGCATCCTAATGTTACAATATGCCTTTCTATTTTTTCTGATACGATTAATAGAAACATTGCAACAAAAATAACCACGGCCAAGACTTGTGCTATCATGTTCCCTATCCCCTTTCATTTTTTTGTTATAGTAGATTTTATTTTTATCTTGCCAACGCAAATTATAATACTCTTAAAATTCATTGTCAACATTTTATTATTCTAAATGACAATTTAATAGGAAGAAACTGCTCTTGGTTATGATAATTTCCAGTTATATTTTGTTTGTGCTGGACTAGCGGACGGTTTCTGTGCTAGAGCCAGAATATTCTATACAGGGGCACGCTTCCACTACGATACAATGTCATTTAGTTAAGGGAGATGCTGAAATTTAGCAATGATGGGATGCGCTGTCAAATCCAAAGTGCCTTCCATGAACAAAGCACGCTTCCGCTTGGACTCGCACGCA